>NZ_JBQEPI010000004.1:0-504327 GCF_052045695.1 Mucilaginibacter sp. 22184 | reverse complement strand
TGCCCAGCGCCATCTTTTCCATCCTATTGATTATGCTGATTGTGAATTCCTTTAACCTGATAGATGGAATAGATGGACTTGCGGCCACCACGGGACTGATCGTTAACGGAACGCTGGCCCTGATGTTCCTGTCGGTAAAGCAATATGAACTGGCAGCCATTTGCCTGGCCATGGTAGGCGCAGTAGCCGGGTTTTTACGGTATAATATTACCCCGGCCAAGATCTTTATGGGCGATACAGGTGCATTACTCATTGGCCTGGTATCGGCGGTAATGGCTATCAAGTATACCGAGATCAGTAAAGTAACTGTAGCGGGAATCCCGCATTTGTTTACCGCGCCGGCGCTTACGGTGGCGATACTGATAGGGCCTGTTTTTGACACATTGCGGGTGTTTACCTTAAGGATATTAAAAGGCAGATCGCCGTTTGATGCCGACCGTAACCATATGCACCACCGCATGCTGAAACTGGGATTGAACCATTTACAGGCCACCTTATGCCTGGCGGGTATGAACCTGGGTGCTATTGGTTTTGTGCTATTGTTCAGTGATCTGAGTAACACCTTCCTGATCTCGGTGATCCTGCTGATCCCGATTGTTTTTAACTGGATGGTCACTTTCTGTATCCGCTCTAAAGAACGCGAACAGGTGGCTTGAAATTATGGGCCAGACATCTAACTATTCCCCCGCTCAACGGCCATTTCTGTTTATTCATCGGGTGGTTTTGCCTTTATGTCTAACATAGCCTTGCCAATATTAAATACCTTATATATTTAGATAAGGTCTGTTTAACTGAACATTGATTAAAATTTAGCTTTGAAAAAATTTATTCTGCTTTTTGTTTTCACAATCGCTGGTTTTATTGCAAAGGCACAGGACGGATACAACTATTATGAATGGGGTATTGGCGGCGGTATTGGTTATGGCAAGGCATACGCTGATATGAAAAGGGAAGAGTACCACCCTATTTATAATTTAAACATCGCCTACAATTTTAACCCTTACGTGCCTGTAGCGCTGGAGTACCAGTTCGGCACGCTTTCGGGCGGTGGCCGTACTCCCGATAAAGATGCCTTTGGCCGGATTTATAAAAACTCCTATAAAGCTTTATTACTGCATGCCGATGTTCAATTGGGAAGTTTTATTGATTATGCCGACAATTGTTTTTTAAACGTGATCAAAAACTTTTATGTGGGCACCGGCATAGGCGCCATATCCAACAATATGAAGGATATACAGCGTACCAACCTGCCTGCATATGTTCAAAACGGCCCGGTGGGCAGCACCAATGGTTTCCAGGGCAAGGACAAAAGCACCAACATGGTATTACCGCTGCGCTTTGGTTACGAGTTTAAAATTTATGATTCCTATGAGCAGGTAGGTTATACCATTACGCTGGGTTACGAACACAATTATGCTTTTGGTGAAGGACTCGATGGCTATAATGATCCTCCGACAAAGTTTAAAAACAATGCGCCCGACCAATATGCCCACTTTACTATAGGTTTCAGGTATAATTTTGGCAATACGGTATCTTATAATAAACTGATCAGAAATTCCGGATTTTAAAGAAGAACCTTGTTGTAATAATTGGTTGGCAGTTTAGGCGGTAACGTAGAAAAAGTTAGTTTATTATCGGTATTGCCAACATTCCATCGTGCCCGATGGCCATTTCGTCGGTGTAATTAGCTTGTGTGTCGAAGCAGTTTAAACTTAATCCAAAAACAATCAAATTTATGTAATATCTGTGATTGGTAAACTGATTTATGTCATAGTATTAAATAAATAGTTCTTTTTAACACCTCTGTTAATTAATCACCGCAGCGAGTAATAATCAGGGATAAGAAGTATTGATCAATCAAGATATTAAGCAGCCTCAAATTTCAATAATTGGTCATAATCTAATGAAAGTACACAGCAATATTTGGAGTTTAATGAGTTTTAAAATAGGTGCTTGTTTATTGCTACTGGTTTTATCAAATACAGTTAAAGCCGGAACTTTTGATTGGACTGGTAGAAACAGTACCGATGTAACAGATGCCGGAAATTGGGCACAAGCCGGTTTAATAGCTTGCCCTGTGGCTCCCGGCGCTAATGACGATGTAAGAATTGGTGTTGCTACTACTTATACCCTTATTAGTGGTTTGTGCGTAAATTTAGGAAGCCAAACCCTTACACTTACCCGTTTCCCGATTGTAGCTGCCAATACAACCTGGAAGTCTATAACCTTTGGCAATAATGGCGTTACAGCTGCCACATATTATTTGCGAAACACCTCGGGAGCACAACAAAGCTTTGGAACAAAATATACCATGCTGTTAACGGTTAACAATAATGGTGCAACTTCAACTACATTAACCGTAACCGGAAACATAGCCCAAAATCACTATGCAGGTGCGGCCGACCCCAGGAATATTTTTAATGCTATCATAGCCGGAACGGGGAGTGTACTTTGCCAGGGAAACGTAGTAGTAGGGGATGCCACAACGCAACCAGCTGGCTCCGTTGCTGATGTTGCCTTGTTTTCGGCTCAGGTAAATCAGTTAACTATCAACGGGAATATTTTACTCAACTGCAACGGGGTTAATAATGCAAGCAGTGGACAGGTTTGTTATCCTTGTTTTTCGGTAGAAAAAGGGACAACAACGCTTCTGGGGCAAATGAATCTTGTTAAAACCTTTTCACCTACAATTAATGGCTTTGCGGGTTTAAATCCGGGAGTACTTGGTTTTAAGGGTTATGGCCAGGTTATAGCTGATAATACAGGTTATACAGCCACTGCTGTTGGTAACGCTAATACCTTTGAGTTAAGGAACAAGGCCCCAATTATTACCCCATTGATTGATAATTTTTATGTTTATTTTACATTCGGTGGTAGCAGTGGCACTACCTTGTTTAGTGATAATAATGCCGAAAATCAAATAGTTTACACCGCTAATGAGCCATCAACCACCACTACAGCAACCTACATAAATACAACATCCCCGGCATATTATAACCTGACATTTTCTGGTGCGAGTACAAAGGTTGCTGATAAAAACAGCACCATTAATGTGGCTCCCATACAAGGTTTAACCGTTGGCAACAATTGGACTACGAGTGGTGGCATTGTGAATTTAAATACCAACGATCCTACGGTTACTGTAACAGGTGGTTGGACAAACCAGGCATCAACAGTGGTTAATCAAGACGGGGGAGATATTATTATTAAAGGCGCCGTTAGCAACACGGGCACATTTAATCTGGGCTCAGCTAATTTTTATATAGGGGGCAATTACACTAATAACAGCGGAGGTGTATATACACAAAGCACAGGTACTACCTTTTTTAACGGAACGGGCGCGCAAACCTTGCTTGACAATAGCTCTGCGGGTACGGTATTTAATAAGGTAACCTTTAATGGTGTTAATGCCGCCAGTGTTTCAACCATGAACGCTGGTACTGGCAATTTTTCCGTATCACCTACCGGTATATTAACCATGACAAGCCCAGCAAAGCTGGTGGCGGGTACCAGTAGCACAGCATATCTTACTTTAAAGTCAACCGCTGCTTCAAGCGCTACGGTCGCGCCTATAAATTATACCACTCCCATAACAGGAAATGTGAATGTGGAACGCTATTTACAGGGAGGTTCCACGAGTCAGCGTGGTTATCGCTTAATGTCGAGCCCGGTTAACACTGGTGCTGGTATTTTTAATGTTAATTATGTAGCCGCCAACGCGTTCATTTCGGGACCGGGAGGTACTGCCAACGGATTTAATGCTACCGCTAATAATAACCCAACGCTGTATTTTTACCAGGAAAATGTACCTACAAGCAATATAACATTTACATCGGGCACATTTAAAGGGCTTGAAAAACTAACTGCAGGAAGTAATACGGTTAATATTACCGGTGTGGCTAACACTACTTTACCAGTTGGCAATGGCTTCATGTTTTATTTTATTGGTGATAATATTAATAACCTGGGCACAGGACCTGGGCAAAAAGGTGGTACCGTAGGTTTAGCGCCAGAAACGGTTACCCTTTCAGCTTCCGGAGCTTTAAATCAAGGTTCTATTAGCTTTACACCATGGGCATATGCAGGCTCTTCCGCTACATTAAGTAAACATAGTCCCGGAACGGGATATTATCTTTTGGGTAACCCGTACGCCAGCGCATTGGATTTAAACAATACCAATTTAAAATCAGGTAATACGGGGATCAATTTTTCCAATCCGGCTGCAGCTGCTACAAAATTCCTGGTTTTTAATCCTGTAAATAAAGGGTATTCTTATTGGGATCCGACCATTGGTACTACCGGTGGAAGTGATGGCAATGGAGCCTCAAGGTACCTGGGCAGCGGGCAAGGCTTCTTCATCACCCTGCTTGGTGCAACATCAACTACAGTAACCTTTACCGAGGCCGCAAAAGTGAATGGCAATCAGCAACCAACTCCCTTGCTGATGTCGGTACCAGGTCAAATGCATATTGCTAATGCAAGGCCGCCGGCCGCGCAATCCGTAAATTCCGTTTCAGCACAAAATACAAGTGAAGTTATCCCGGAGATTAAATTGAAATTATCGGCAGATAGTGTTCGTAACGATAACTGCGCTATTTATTTTAAGAATGGTTGGCTGTCAACCTATGATCAGCAAGAGGATGGCAAAGATCTGGATGGATTAGGGCCAAGTGTATACCTTTCAAGTTATAGTGCGGATAGTGTGCGGTTGGCCTTGAATAAATACCCGGTGCCTTCGGCCTCCAGAACGGTGATCCCCTTGTATGTTAAGGGTTCCACATCTGGGATATATACATTCTCTAAAACCGAGATAAGTGGTTTGCCCGATTATTACACTGTTTTTTTACACGATAAGCTGTTGAATGATTCATTAGATATGACTCATAACAATACTTATAATTTTAATTTAGACAACAGTAATACAGCTACTTACGGCGCAGGAAGATTTGAACTGGTTATTAATAAAAGTCCCTCAAATTATCACTTGCTAAGTTTTACCGGTAAAAAAGCAACCAAAGGAATTGATATCAACTGGTTAGTAGAGAATGAGGGAGACGTTACCTCTTTTGTATTAGAAAAGCAGGATCAAGCGGGGAACTTTAACTCCATATATCAGCTTAAAAGCACGGGTGCCAGCAACTATACTTATACGGACTTGCTTGCCTCAACCGGGGATAATGTATATCGCTTAAAGCAAACCGACCGGGACGGAACGGTAACCTATTCACCCAAAATCAGTGTTGTATACACGCTGCAGTCTCCTAACGGATCTGTTGTAAAAGTTTATCCTAATCCCGCCGAATCACAAATTCAAATGCAGATCGCGGACGAATCATCCAACAAGGCTTATAGCCTAAGCATCATTGGCCCAACCGGTTTTGTAATGAGCAAAAGGAAGGTTACAGGCTCAAGTTGGACAGCCAATGTGGGCTATTTTACCCCAGGTATATACATAGTTAATTTATATGATGCATCAAACGGGGCATTGATAGGGCAAGGAAAGTTTATAAAAAGATAGTATTTATTTCAATTGTTATGAAAAAGATAAAAAATATAAACAGCGTAAATAGGTCTTTCATCCGGAAAACTGCAGCGGTAATGCTTTTGCTGATTGTGAGTAATGTATTTATGGTATTAGCTGATGACCCAGGTGAACCATGTGACCTGAATGATCCGATAGGCACTTGTCCTATAGATACCTGGACAATGTATTTAGCGATAATTGCTGTGGTTTTTGCTGTTTTCTATTTAGTGAAAAAGAATAACATAAGCAGAAACACTTCGCTATAACTATTTTACTCCTCCTAAAGGGTATCTACTCAGCTTAATTAGGTATTTTAATATAAAAGTGATCGCCTCTGTTTTCTCCAAAGTCCGAGAAATTTTCAGGGCCAAGTGATGATCTGAAAGCTTCTGAAATATAAAAATCGTTCTGATAGGTTATGAGTTTTTGCACATTATTATTGAGTGTGTACAACGTTAAATAACTCTTGAAAAATAATGGACTTTTTCCTTGTTCAAATTTAGCCAGTTTTACTTTGAGATCACCGCCAAAGCCCGAAGGTAGTTTGGATTTGGCGAAAAGTGTATCGGCGATGTACTGGAACTCCTTACCATCAACATTGGTGATAGTTTTACTCACCTGGGAATGAGGCGGAATAAAAGCTACATTTTGTGGGAGTGTTACCTGCGCGTTGATACTGGCATCGGAGTAACGGATTTCCCGGCCTACAGATGTTCCTGAAAGCGTTCCATTTACCTGTAAAACGCCATCAGCATAGCTGGTGCTTTTTTTATTCATCACAAATGCCGAGCGTTCCCAATCGGCATAAATAGGCTCGTTAAGTTTGTTATAGATGCTTACGTGGATAGGTACATTTTCACCTGCAAAAGAGTAGAGGATCTTTACAGAGTCGTTTTCCAGTTTAAACTCACCGGTCCGTTCATTATGAACAGTGTTTGTACTGCTTAGGATATTCATTTGGTAGGTGCTGCATGACGATAACAGCGCTATCGCCAAACAAATGATAAGTAATGTTTTCATAGGTTGAAGTTTTGTATCGCTTTGACTTAAAAACATCTATGAAGTTTAATCAAAATCAGATTGTTATGATTTTTTCTGTAGAATCAGAAATAAACATCGCCCTAAAATAAAAAGCCCCCACAACACGCTGCGGAGGCTTTTGTTATTTGAAAACGATACTTAATAATAATAGGCGTTAGTTTGCACATTAGCGCTCAGTTTCTTTTGATCGGTGGCAGCAGTCAGGCCCTGTAGCCATATAGTATAAACTGAACCACTATTTAGTTTTAAGTCTGCCAACGTAACCAAAACGGTGGTAGTTCCTTTTTTACGAACTTCTAAGGTGTAAGTACTGTTGCCTTGTATAGGTACAAAAGCCGATGCTCCTTTATACGACTGGTTACTGGCCAGTAAAGCACCTGCTTTTATCCCCAGGTCAACCGCGCCTGCATCCGGACTAACATTTACCAGGCGGATGGTGGCTTTCCCTGCATCAGGGCGACTGATCGAGTCGGTGGTTAATATCATATCCGGAGTAGCAGTAACATTGGATAAGTACATCGAATAAAATTTTTGAGCAGTAAGACTAATGGTATCAGCTTTGAGCTTTTGCTGTGAGCCTGCTACATAAAAGGTAGCAACCCTTTTACCCGGAAAAGCTCTGATGTAATCAATCCCATGCCCGTAGTTAATAGGAAAATCATTGGCCCGGTTTTGATCCAAGAAGAAATTTACTGGTTGTGAGTCAGGTGAAGCATTGATCACCGAAAGATAGGCTACCGGTGGTTCAACATAGTCATTGTCATGATTTTTTAAGCAGGAAGTGAGTAGCCCAGCCAGCAAACACATCATCCCGACCATGCCTGCACGCCTTTTTAAATTTTGTTGAACGTATTTCATAAAATTAATTATTGTAGAGATCATCATATACTTAACCTTACGTATAACACTGGTATGAATGCTACAGATAACCGAAATTTTATCTGTAAATTAAATGTTACGTTCGGCGGAGTAGGAGGCTGTTAAAAATATCATGCTATTGTCTGTTTATGTTGAATTACCTGCCATGTTAAATAGGTGACCCGAAAAAGATGGATATTAGATGATATGAAAGCACTAACATTTTCCACATTTGGCGATCCCGGGGTTCTTCAATATCTGGATATTGCCCCGCCTGTATTAAAAGCAGGAGATATACTGGTTGAGATGAAAGCCATCGGGCTTAATTTTTCCGATACCGAGCGGCGTAAGGGGAATTACCATCTATTGGGCAAGCCGCCCTACATCGCGGGTTATGAGGGCGCCGGTATAGTAGCCGATAATAATGGGCATCCCGATTTTAAACCGGGCGACAGGGTAAGCTTTGGCGATGTACCCTTTGCTAATGCCGAGCTGGTTGCCGTACCTGTCACCCATGCTATCCCTTTACCTGCCGAAATAAGCTTTGAGACCGCCGCCGCTATACTTTTACAAGGTATGACCGCCCATTACCTGGCAACGGATAGCTATCCGGTTAAACCCGGCGAAACTGTACTGTTACATGCCATAGCCGGAGGCGTTGGCCAGTTGCTTACACAAATATGCAAACTGCTGGGCGCAAAGGTTATTGGGCTTACCTCCTCAGAAGCTAAAAGAACAACCGCCCTGGCAGCAGGGGCCGATGCTGTTTTTTTATATCAGGATAACTGGAAAGAAAAGGTACTGGATTATACGGGCGGCAAAGGTGTAGATGTGACTTATGACAGCGTAGCAAAAACCTTGAATGACAGCCTGGAGATAACCCGCACGTTGGGCACCGTAGTGCTGTATGGTAAAGCAGGCGGTTTGCCCGAGCCCCCGCCATCTTTAGAGTTATTGATGGATCGCTCACAAACCATTACCGGCGGTGATCTTTGGAGTTACCTGGATTCGAAAGAAGAGCGAATTAAACGGTCAGGTGTATTATTTAACTGGATAACCTCGGGGCAACTGGTATTGCAGGTTCCTAAAGCCTTTAAACTGGCCTATGGCAAACTGGCTCACGAGTATATGGAAAGCAAACAGAGCACCGGGAAGATCATTTTAATTCCGTAATCAAACAATATAAATTAAATGAAACAGCCCGAAGATGATTTTATAATAACCGTTACAGCGGAATTTGTAAAAGTTGAACATCCGGAACGTGAAACAGAAACCTTGTTCTGGAACGACCTGGAAGCCATATTGCTCATCAATACCGATTCGGGGCCCTGGTTGCCGGATATATGGTTAACATTAGCAGGGAATGATAGCGGTTGCATAATCCCACATGGTACTAAGGGATTTGAGCAGGTATATGATATTGTCTCGAAATATAAAGGATTTGATTTTGAAAACGTTACCCGCTCTATGACGAGTACCGACAACGCCGAGTTTTTACTCTGGACTAAGCCATAATTGACTGTTAAAATATCCCTGCCCCCCGGGGCTCTTAAAAAGAGCCCCGTATTGGGGACAAGGAACTTATAGTACCGACATTATACAATACGTTGAAAAAAGTGTATTCGATACACCGGTTGAATAATTTTTATGTATTTAATCATCAGTTAAAACATTTTACCAATAAAGCTTAATAATAATTTTACCCACCGCATTTGGCTTTTATCCTTATCTTCATGGCTCCTTATCAGCAATTACTTTTATGCCGATGCCAATCAAAAAAATCATATTTAAAACACTTAAAATAAGTGGAATAACACTGGTAGGTCTACTGGCGTTGATGTTTCTCTTGCCGTATCTTTTTCCACAGACCATAACTAACAAGATCAAGCAATGGGCCGGTGGCAGTATCAACGGCAAACTGAATTTTACCAGCACGCGCTTGTCGTTCTTTAAAAGATTTCCGGCGCTTACCCTTACGTTAAATGATTTTTTGTTAGACGGCAGCGCGCCTTTCCAGAATGATACGCTGGTGGCAGCCAAAGAAGTTTCGCTGGCGATAGATCTTTCGTCGGTATTTAAAAGCAAAATCAATATAAATAAAATATACCTGAGCCAGGCGCTTATCAATATTAAGGTGGATAGCAGCGGTAAAGCCAACTATAACGTATACCAATCAAAAGGCAGCAAGCCCGCTAACGCGGCCGATACCAGCAGCGCTTCATTGGGGATTGAACAAATTCTGATTGAAAAAAGCCGCTTGGTGTATGATGATAAGTCGGTGCCGATGCAAATTGAGGCCAGCGATTTTAACTATAAAGGCAGCGGCGATCTGAGCAAAGATATTTTTGATCTGTCAAGCCATATCGCGGCGGCATCTGTCGATTTTGTTTACGGTGGCAAAAGCTACGTTCACCATAAAAAAGTAAATGCCGACCTGGTCACCAGTATCAATACCAAATCATTGGCTTTTGCCTTTCAGAAAAACGACTTGCTCATTAATAAGCTCCCGGTTAAGTTTAAAGGCCGGTTCGAGTTCCTGAAGGAGGGCTATGATATGGATTTCAGGATCACATCAGACCAAAATGACCTGGGTGATATTTTTACCGCCCTGCCTGCCGAGTACGAAAAATATGTAGACAATATGGATATCAGCGGTAACGGTAACATACAGATTGCGCTTACCGGTAAATACATCGCCTCCAAAAACATCATGCCCGATTTTACTTTCAATATGAAGGTACGTGATGGCGCCGTAGTGAACAAAAGCACGCCAGAGCCGGTAAAAAACCTGTTCATCAATATGGATGCAAGGCTGCCTGGCCTCAATCCGGACAGTTTGAACCTCAATGTCGATTCGATCTATTTTAACATCGGTAAAGATTATTTTGGCTCGGTGATCAAAGTAAAAGGTATCAAAGAACCGCAGATCTTCGCTAAGATCAATACCGAGGTTGACCTGCAAAAATGGAACCGTGCCTTTGGCGTTAAAGCAGTTGATTTGAAAGGACGATATTCGCTGCACTTGCTGGCCGAGGGTAAATACGCCAAAGGACTGAAAAGAACAGGCGGGTTACGACCAAAGACAGAAACGGTGATCACCAGCATCCCTAAATTTACCTTGCACTCTGCATTTACCGATGGGTATATCAAATACGCCAACTTGCCCGAAGCGCTAAAAAATATCAGCTTCAATCTGAATGCCGCCTGCCCCGATCATGACATAGCCCATGCTACTCTGCAGGTAGATAACCTGAATGCCATTGCGCTAAATAATTATATCAAAGGATATCTGAAACTAAGCAACACTGCCGGGGCTATGATCGATGCGGGGCTTCAAACCAAATTCCATCTGAGCGATGTGAAACAATTTTTACCTGCCGATAGCGGTATGGACGTACGCGGCGACCTGGATGCAAACCTGCAAATTAAAGGCAGGTACATTCCCGAACGTGGGATATTCCCGGTTACCGATGCCAAATTGGAGCTGAAAAATGGTTATGTACAAACCAAATATTACCCGCACCCGGTGCAGGATATACAGGTGAGCGCGGATATCACTAACAATACCAGCTCATTAAAAGGCTTGAAAGTGAATATCAAACCCGTATCCTTTAACTTTGAAGGGCAGCCTTTTATGCTGAAGGCAGATCTGCACAATTTTGATGATCTTAACTATCGTGTAGCCTCACGCGGGCAGTTGGATATTGGCAAAATATATAAAGTTTTCGCTGTAAAAGGCTATGATGTAAAAGGCTTTATCAGTACCAATTTTTCCTTAAAGGGTAAACAAAGCGATGCTCTTGCAGGCAGATATAACCTGTTGGCTAACTCCGGCACCATGAAAGTGAAGGATGTTACACTGCGGTCTGAATTATTCCCCAAGCCTTTCCTCATCAAAAACGGCCTGTTCAGCTTTAATCAGGATAAGATGAAGTTTGACCAGTTTACGGCCAATTACGGTAAATCTGTTATCGTTTTGAACGGTGCGCTGTCCAACGCGATAGATTATGCCGTTAAACCGAATTCGGTTTTGAAGGGACAGTTTAATCTGCAAAGTGATTTGATCATAGCCGATGATTTTATGGCCTTCGCGGGAACTCCGGCATCGGCTAAACCTAAACCTACACCTACCAAATCAAACGGGGTTATACTGGTACCTGCTAACCTCGATCTTGATTTTATCGCCAATGTAAAAAAAGTAAAATACATGGGGCTGGACATTAGCGATGCCAAGGGACAAATGAGCATCAGCAAGGGGCAGATCATCCTGAAACAAACCGGTTTTACCCTGATAGGCGCACCTGTGGTTATGGATGCTGCTTATGGCAGCACCACACCGCAAAAAGCCTACTTTGATTACCACATCAATGCAAAAGAATTTGATATCCAGCGTGCTTACAAAGAAGTAAAAATGTTTCATGATATGGCTTCATCAGCCGCGCATGTGCAGGGTATTGTATCGTTAGATTATAAGCTGAATGGCAAACTGAACGGTGATATGAAACCGATTTACCCCTCCATAAAAGGCGGTGGTGTACTTTCTGTAAAGAAGGTAAAACTATATGGCTTTAAATTGTTCAGCGCGGTAGGTAAACAAACCGGGCACGACAGTCTGGCCAAGGGCGATGTATCCAAAGTGGACATCAAAAGTACCATCGCCAATAATATAATGACCATTGAACGCACCAAAATGCGTATGGCCGGTTTCAGGCCGCGGTTTGAAGGCCAGGTAAGCCTGGATGGCAAACTAAACTTGCAATTCAGGCTGGGACTACCGCCATTCGGCATATTCGGCATCCCGATGACCATCACCGGTACCCAGGAAAACCCCAAAATAAAAATGGGCAAAGCCAAGAAGGAAGATGAGCTGAAGGAAACGGCTGACGACGATAAGTAAATCCTCAATATATTCATGTTAATTAAATAACAATGAAGACAATAGCCGAAACTAAATTTGATAGAATAGCTAAGGAAGCCTATCATCTCACTTTAAAGCCATTAGGATTTAAGAGAAACGGGAATAACTTTTATATAGCTGAAACGACTGATGGTATTGGAAAAGTAATCAACCTTCAAAAGTACCACCTTGGAAGAAAAGAGAATATATCATTCACCGTTAATGTAGGAATATTTTCGCCATTATTTTGGAATGGTTATTATGGTGGTTTCAGAGACGAATTTCCGACCTATCCTAAGGAAGTACTCAGTGTTATACGGAGGCGTATTGGAAATTTAATGAATACCAGGGATATGTGGTACAGGATTAATGCCGATACGGATATAGAACCTCTAATAGTAGAACACAAACACAATCTTTTAGAATTTATTCTACCATTTTTTAACCGGATAAATACAAACGATGATATTTTAACAGAGCTTGAAATTGGGCGGCCTTATGACATACCTTTTTGGGGTAAACTTGTTATGTACGCCGAATTGAAGAAATTTAAGGAAGCACAGGCAGAATATACACGGCTATTCAGTAAACAGGGGCCTGACGGTCCTAATTCGATTATAGTGGCGCTCGGTAAAAAATATAATTTGAAGTGATGAAAAAATCCGGTTCAGACAAATTCACCACGTCGGGTTAAACTTTACCCAATAAATATCATCACTGCCGTTTCCCGATTCGTTTAATTGTACCTTGATCTGCTCATAGGTTTTACCGCTTTTGTTAAGCATTTGCGGGTTTAATCGTTTGCTGGTAAACAAGAGATATTTTTTGTCCCAGGTTACAAATGGGCAATAGTCAAGCGTGGTAGTATTGATGGGTACGGGCAATCGTTTTACCGGGAGCCAGTTACCAGCTTTATCTTTCTGGCTGATATACATATCCCCGCGACCCATATCATCCGGTCGGCCGTAGGATGAAAGCAGGATAAATTGCTCATCAGGATCAACAAAGGCATTAAATTCATCGTATTTGGTGTTGATATCTTCGGGCAGGCTTTCCGGTTTGCTGTATCCGGTTGGTGTGGCTTTAAAAAGTACAATATCCTCATCGCCTTTACCATAATCTGCCTCTACAGTTATGTATAAGTTGCCGCTGCGGGTAATGCTGGGATAAAACTCATTTTTGGCTGTATTTACACCAGGGCCCAGGTTTTCGGGTTTACCCCAGGTGCCGTTACCGGTTCGTTTAACCCGCCATATATCAAAATCTTTGCGGGCACCGGTATCCAGCAAGGGCCTGTCTGATGAAAAATAGATCCATTGCCCATCCGGAGAAAACGCGGCTTCATGATCATTGTCGCGGCCCGAGAAAGAGGCTACTTCCGGTTTACCCCACTGGTTATTTTTTTTAACCAGGTGCAAAATAACACTGCCTACTATACGCGGCTGCTCCAGGGTGAAAAAGATCTCATCGCCTTTGGGCGATATGGTAAAATCACGATTGCTCAGGCCGTCACTTAATAATCCTTTAGCAAAAATGCTGGGTGTATCAGTGGGCAATGCTGCATCAGGGTAAGTTACCTGGGCAATGGTTTTACCTGCTATCAGTGTAAAAGCCAGAAGGGTGATGAGTTTGTACATCAGGTGCTTAGGTTTGGTTTATATCAAATATAATGTTTACCGGGCTGTAAATCCTCACCCTATCAGGGTGATTTAGAAGTACCTGCAAATAATTAAGCCGATGTAACAAAGGAGGCGATTGCTTATCAAAATATTATGAAGACCTTTATAGCCACTATCAGCCTTTTTGTACTTTCTTTATTCCATACCAGCGAGCAACAAAATTTCGATGCTTTTTCCAGCAAGTTTGCGAGTGGTTATAAAGCCCTCAACCTGCCAGAGCTCGACCTGAGTTATGTAACCGGGCTGGAACGTATCGGTTCGGCGGATGCTTTACAAAAACAACTCAAGTTTTTCAAATCGGTACAGGCCGAACTCGCCATTTATAAACCCGTAGAGCTAAGCCCCTCCCAAAAAACAGATTACGCGCTGATTGCCTATGAAACCAAACTCAACCTGGAACATATAGCTTTAGAGCAGGATTGGCTTAAGCATAAACCGGCGCAAATACCAGCAGGTGGCATCATCACCATACCCAATGGCAAGGCCTGGTACGCGTATTTATTAAAACGTTGGGTTGACGCCGACGTTACGCCCGATCAGATTTACCAGTTCGGTTTGTCCGAAGTTACGCGTGTACAAAAACATATAGAAGCCGTGAGGGTGCAAACCGGTTTAAGTGAAGATGCGTTTTACAAGCATTTAAATGATTCTTCCTTTTTTGAAAAAGATACAATTAAGGTACAGGAGGCGTTTGAACATACCAAGGCCATTGTATATGCCAACTTGCCCAAACTTTTTAACGACACAAATATCCCGCCGCTAAAAATAGAAAAAGGAGCCGCCAAGCAGCTGGCACAAACACCGGGCTATTATAATGACAATATTTTTTACTATAACCTTTTTGATAAGCCTTACAATAAGCGGCAGTTCGATTGGCTTTTTATTCATGAGGCTGTACCAGGGCACCATTATCAGCTAAGTATAGTGGCACAGACAAAAACATCCGAAGTGCAAAAACTCTTTTTTTACGCGGGTTTGGCCGAAGGCTGGGCCGCTTATACCGAAGAACTGGGCAAACAGTTAGGTGCATACCAAACACCCTATGACGAAATGGGCAAATGGGAGTGGGACATTGTACGCTCTGTACGTGTACCGCTTGATGTTGGATTAAACTATTACGGCTGGACCGATGCCCAGGCCCTGGCTTTCTGGAAAAAGAACATCCGTAACCAGGATGATATAGCTCAGCGCGAAATAGCCCGCATGAGGCGCTGGCCCGCACAGGTGGTGAGCTATAAATACGGCGCACTGCAAATACTGCACTGGAAAGAAGAATTGCAAAAGAAACAGGGTAAGAATTTTAATATCAAAGATTTTCATTCCCGGGTATTGGATCATGGCTCACTGCCACTGTTTCTGGTGAAGGGGAATGTGTTTGGGTAGATTGATAATGAGTGTTGAAAGGAGGGTGTCATGTTGAATCTGTCAAAACACGGTGGGCAGGCCTTTACGCACGAGTCTTCGACAAGCTCAGACTGACAGGTCTTTGTAGTGTTAATTATAAACCGCCGTGCCGTTCAATTCAATACAATAATCGGTTATCCAGGGTCCGGCTACGTCGACGTATAGAATATTGGGTTTATTGTTTTTGTTGATGGTGCCCGTGCTTATCCATTCGTTAACTTTGGCCGGCAGGTATTTGTTGCCTGCTGTGGCCATATCGATGATGCTTTTGTTTTTCTTGATCACATTGGTAAGCAGCATCAGGCCATTGATTACCGGGTCTACATTCTCATTCTGGAAATCGTTACATACCAGGGCGGCTTCGTCGCTGCTTTGGGTCAGTTGCCAGTCGAGGCGTATCAGGTCGTTGTTACTCACTCCGCTTTTCATTGAGGTGAAAAACAGCTCCTCTTTGGTTAATAATTTATTGACCTGGTTGGTGGCGGCATAGGCCCTACGGATGTTCAGGAACGTTTTGCTTTTATCGGCCATGGAGTTGGAGTCGATGAGTTTATCGGCGCTGGCATATTGTTCAAAGGTTACGATCACCTTGCCAGCCAGCTGGTTTAGTTTGATCTGATCGATGCTTTTGAATTGGTTATTAAAAATATGCTCCTTACCCAGAATGCTGAAAATATAATCGGCCACCTCATCTGTAGAAGCTTCTTTCGGACAAAAATGACTGAAAGTTAAAATGACGAACTCTTTTTTATTCCGACTAAGGAAGTTTTTAACAGAGTCGAGGATATCCTTAAAACGTTCGCCGTAGCCGCCGCCCATAGCCTCTGCCATACAATCTGATGAGCTATGTTTGGTGTAAATGCTGTTTTTAAATGCCCCCACCCGCAGGTCAAACATCCGGATGCCCGCGTTAAGCTGTTGACCTACATTTAGTTTTTGCGTAAGCGTATTGCAGTTATTGATAGAACCGGCCTGCTTGCCACCGGTACCATTTAATGCCGACATGCCCGCGTCGTGCGAGCCGGGGATCACGATATCTTTAAGCGTCAGCTCACCTTTATTGGGAAAAAGTGTATCCTCCATCCAGCGTGCCGGGTTGTAGGTGGTAAAAAAGCTCAGGTACAGTTTTTGGTTGGCGCCAATAAAAGCCATGGCAAACTTTTTATCGTCTATCTTGCAAACGGCAACCGGGTAGGCTGTTTTGAAATAATTAGGTAAGGGGTGCCCGGTTAATGATCTGGCCTGTTCGTCGCCGGTAGCATAGTATACGTTGTTATCCTTTTTAGTGTCTTTCCAGATATAGAACAAACGTGTAGTATTAAATACATGGTAAATAGCCGGCGATACCTTGGTTTTTGAACCGGATACCGGCGACTGATCCGTCCATGTTTGGGTACTGGTATTCAGATCGGTATAGTAAATGCCCTGATCGTTATAATAACAAAGCCTTACCGTGTTGTTGGAGAGGGTAACTATAAACGGATATTCAGCGCTTTTTTTATTGGGTACGGTTTGTAGTACAGCCGGTTTAAGCATGCCCTTATCATCAGCATCAATAAAGGCCACAACCATATCGTTTTTATTGGCCGCGTGTGAGGCGATCATGATACGGCCGTTCACCACTGTTGCTGTAATGCCTGACCGTAATTTGGGCGAATTTTGAAAATTCACGGTGCCAATAGCCTGCGTATTGAACGTAGTATCACTGTTATTGATCATGTATTTTAACGAGCCATCGGTACCCAGCCATAAAACGTAGATATGATTGTTCGTCACCCTTAAAACCGGTGCGAAGGCGCTCTTTTCTGTGCCGGATGTCGCATCTTTTGCTAAAAGGCGGATGTCGTGATGTTTACCTACATAACATACGTGGATACTACCACTTGGGCCCGCCTCTTTCCAGGTAACAAAATAATTGCCTTTAAAGCTGGTAATATCAATAGCTTTATCGGTACGGGCCGCAGGTAAAAAGTTAACAGGTTGGCTAAAGCTCAGGTTTTGGGCTTGTGAAAAAATGAAAAAGCAAAGTAGTGTTAAGGTAAGCGTTATAAACTTCATAAGAAACCTTTAAACGAACCGTGGGGGCAAAATAGTTTAACAATAGCAACCAATATTTTCCCCGTAGGTTGAATTTATAATATTTTTACGCCAAATACATACCCCTATGTTAAAAACCTTTATCATTTTTTTCTGCTTATTATTTTTGCTTCAAGGAGTTAGAGCTCAGGATGCTAACTATTGGTCGTCCAATTATAATCCTGCCGGCTTCTTAACACCTGGTGCTGTAATTGCTTTTAACCGCGACAGCGGGGTGATGTTTTTGAACCCGGCCTTGCTGGCTTATAGCAATAAAACTACGGCATCTATTAGTGGGTCAATTTATCAATACAGCAATATCCGCACAAAAAATGGTGCCGGAACCGGGCTCAATCTTAACTCAAGCTCGGCTGCTATAATTCCGCAAATAGTATCTGCCACTATTTCATTCAAAGGAAAAAAGCCTTTTACATTGGGCTATGCCCTTATCCACAATCCGGTGATGAACTACCAGGTTACACAACAGCGGGATGCCAAATTCAATGTACTCAATGATTCGTATAGTCCGGGAGATGAGTCGTTTTTGGGACAAGTAAAAAAACAGAGCTCTATTAATGAAACCACCGGAATTATAAGCGGGGGTTTTAAAATAGCCGATCATTGGGCCTTGGGTTTATGGGCTGAGGGACAACTGCGTAAACAAACCGGCGATTATGATGCCAGCTCAAGAGCGCTTATCAATGTAAATACCAATACGGGCTTTTTACCTTTAAGTTTATCAGAACAATCATACCTGGCATCGTATTATCAAGTTGGCTTGCGGTTTAAAACCGGTCTTGCATACGATGAGGATCGACATCATTTTGGCCTCACCATAACATCGCCGTTGATGCATATAGCCAGTAGGGCAAACATACTGAGCGATAACGCGGTGAATAACCTGATTATACCCAGCGATGATCCGGCAAGTCCTGGCAGTAAGGATACGATCAACTTCCTCATCAATTCCAGGCAGCAGAAGTTGAAGGCTATTTATAAAATGCCTTTAAGCATTGGTTTTGGTTATGCCTATGATTATGAGAAAGGACAAATTTATTTTGCCGCCGAGTATTTTGCCAAAGTGAACGAATATAGCATTATAAGTCCACGGGATGTTGACGCGGTAAAGGGTGAGGTGCCCATCCGGATCTCGGCTCAATCAGATCTGCGACTTAAAGATGTAAGACGGTCTGTTATTAATTTCGGGTTTGGAGCAAGCTATCTGCTCCGGCCCGATGTAACCGGTTTTGTATCCTTACATACCGATTTTAACTATGCCAATAATGATCTGTATAAAGATGATAATGGATCGTCGGGCAATATCGCCTATTACAATATTTATCATTGCCAGCTTGGGGCTAATTTAAAGCGGCGCAAGTTTAATTTCAGGGCAGGGCTGTTATTGTCATACGGTACAACCAATAAATATTTGCAGGATATTAATTTTGATAATCCCAATGAAAATAATTTACTGGCCGGTGATCCCGTAACTACGCATACTTCTCATTTTTCGGCGGGCTTATTATTAACCTACATCCACAATTTATAGTGCGCGGCGTAGGTAAAACAAGCTTTGAATAATTTAATTATCAAACATTTTGAGGATTGTTGGGTTTAGAAATTGGTTTAACTGATCACAACAGATCTATTAGTAATTGAGAATTAAATATTTATCATCCTGAAAACACAACATATAACAAAGCGAAGGTTTTATTTAGCGTTTAATATTTTAATACTGGTACTATGGGCAGGCTTGACTAATAATGTCAGCGCCCAGGTTGCCGGTGCCGATTCTTTAAAAAAAGATTCCTTGCGGAAACAGGCCTTGACAATGCGAAGCAAGGAAGCAGCAACGCTTTCTAAACAATATGATATAGGCGATTTGGCAAATGCAATTCTTCATCCGCATAAAAAGCCCGATTCTGTTCTGAAAAAATCATCGGGTATTACCATTATTCCCAATGTGGCGGCAAATCCCACTATCGGTTCGCAGATCGGGATCAAGGCAGTGGCTGGTCGTAAATTAGGGAACGACCCCAATACGCTGTTGTCTGTAGCGGCTACATCAGCTTCTATCACTACCAAGGGTATTATTTATTTTTATGTGAACCATAACGTTTACACGCCAGGCAATAAATGGAATTTTCAGGGTAGCCTTGTTGCCGCTAAAACCGTTACACCCGACTTTGGCCTGGGTATTGGCCGGCAGAATGTAGAAGGAAGTGAAGCAGATAAAATACTGGCCGATCCGCAGCGCAAAGTGTATACGCTTAAATCGCTGTATTTTAATTTCAGGGAAAAGGTGTATAAAGAAATTCAGAAAGGCCTTTTTGTTGGGGCGGGGGTATCCTTTGATATCCGGCGGAATATTGAAGCCAAAGATACTACCAATAAGTTAACCCCATCCCGTATCTATAACGAACAACATGGACTTCCGCAGGACCGTTACTCGGCAAACGGGCTGCTTTTTAACGTGCAGTATACTACACGCGATAACCAGAACCGGGCCTATAAGGGTATTTATGTAGATGCCGGTTTTCGGGTTAATCAAACCTGGATAGGCAGTACCAAAAACGCGGTACAGTTTACCACCGATTTCAGGAAGTATTTCAGTTTGTCCGAAAGCCATCCCGAGCATGTAATCGCGTTCTGGAACTGGGGTTCCTACTTGCTTGGTGGTACATTGCCTTACCTGGAGGTTCCGGGCACTGCGCGCGATGGCAGTTTCCGCAGCGGCAGGGGCTATACATCTACTTATTTCAAAGGCACCCAGTATAACTACTCCGAAGTGGAATACCGTTTCCCGATACTCCGGAATGGTTTTGTAAGCGGGGTTACTTTCTTCAATATGCAAACCGCCAATGATGAGCTGGGCACCAAACTATTTCAGGTGTGGCAGCCAGGTGGTGGCGGTGGTTTACGGGTGCTGTTTAACAAGGCTACGCGTACCAACCTGTGCCTGGATTATGCCTGGGGTAAATACGGTTCCAAGGGCTTCTTCCTGGGACTGAATGAGGCGTTTTAAAGCCCGCTTAAGCAACAAAGTTTTTACTTAGCGTACTTGAGATAATATCTATTTTTATAGGTAAACCCCATCTCAATTGAAACGCTTAAAAAATGGCTTGCTGATAATTCTGCTACTCCTGGCAGGAAAGGTAAGCGCGCAGATAGATACCACGTATACACCCTCAAAAACCTATACGCAAACGCAGTTGGTTGACGACCTTACATTTTTGAAAAATGTATTGATAGAAGCACACGCCAGCTTGTACCGTTACCAAAGCAAAGCTGCTTTGGATAGTGCTTTTATAAACGCCGCCGCAATGATTAATAAACCCATGACCGAAATTGAATTTTGGCGGGTATTGCAGCCGGTTATTGCCGGTATTCGTTCGGGGCATACGGGTTTATTTTATTCGAGAGCCTATATCAACTGGCAAAATAAATACCCGGTTGATCATCTGACTCCTTTTCTGACGGTTCAGGATGGTAAATTACTTTTACGGATAAAAAGTGCTAAAGACACATCCAAACGCTACATTTTGACAGTAAAAAGTATAGATGGTTTACCATCAGATCAGATCATTACCACCTTGAAAAAATATGTATCGGGTGAGGATTTAAGTGAACAGTGGACCGATTATCAACTGCAGGGTGTTGGTTTTAGCTCGGTATATGGGAATGTGTTTGGCTATAAACCGGTTTATGATCTGGAGGTAATGGATACTTTAAACAGAAACAGTACCCTGCACCTGAAAGCGTTTCATGCCAAACGTACTATGGGAGCCGATCAGATCAAAGAACTACTTGAAAAAACAAAGGATGAGCTTAACAAGGTGGTATCCGTTGATTACCCGACAGCTGTACCATCTACAGCGGTATTAAAGATCAAGGGATTCTCTTATTTTAATTATTACCAGGGTTTTCATGAACAGTTTTTTAAACGGATGCAAGATGATAAGATCAAAAACCTGGTGATTGATATTCGGGGTAATACTGGTGGACTTCCTGTTGTTGGTGGCGATTTGATGCGTTATCTGATTAAAAACGAATTTACCCAGATAGAAGCTGCGCAAATACCGGTTAACAAGATCACTTTTAATGATTATATACTGCATGATGCCGGAAATGATCAGCCCCAGAAAACCACGGATAAAGTGCAGCCTTATAATTATAGCTGGCGCCAGCTCCCCAAATTATATCCAGCCGCTGAGTATCATTTTGATAAAAATATTTATTTACTTGTAGATAAGGGAACGTTTTCTGCAGCGAGCATATTTGCTGCCAGTCTGAAAAATCAATGTAAAGTAACCGTTATCGGCGAAGAGACAGGTGGGGCCGAGGCAGGCTCCGATGGCGGCTTTTCGACCATCAGACTACCTAATAGCGGCTTGTTGCTCCATTTGCCGCGGTATTGGGAAAGCACCACAGCCAGCGATCATCACTCCAAACATGGCTTAATACCAGATATTGTTGTTAAAAATTATATTACTGCGGAAAAGCATGATGCCGTAATGGAAAAGGTAAAAGAGTTGATATTGTCTTCATTAAATAAAGCCAAGTAAAGGCCCTTATTTAATTGAGATTAATTTGCCTCGAATATAGGCTATAAGTATTTTAAAATCTTATTTTTAGCGCCTCAAATACCGGTACCTTTTTTTGCCGGTATGCAATAGAACATACAAGCTAAAAAATGAAAGTTTTAAAATTTGGCGGAACATCGGTGGGTAGCCCCGCGCGTATGAAAAATCTGCTCGACATCATTAATCCCACTGAAAGGCAGATTGTTGTGCTTTCGGCAGTATCAGGCACCACCAACAGCCTGGTTGAAATTGGACAGGCTTATCTCACAGGCGATAAGCAAAAGGCCATTACCCTCATTAAGCTGCTGAAGGATAAGTACGAACTGTTTATCAAGGAACTGTTTACTGATGACGAATTTTTAAAACAAGGCAAAGAGGTTATCGATTACCATTTTTCGGTACTCAGCAACCTGGCTAATGATCTGTTTACCACTATCGAAGATAAGATCATCCTGGCTCAAGGCGAATTATTGTCGACCACGCTGTACCATGTTTACCTGAAACAAATAGGTGTGCCATCGGTACTGTTACCTGCGCTTGATTTTATGAAGATAGATGAGGATAACGAACCTGTTGTTGACCACATTACCGAGAAATTAACTCCGTTGCTGGATAAATACCCGCAAGTAAACCTGTTCATTACCCAAGGCTTCATTTGTCGCAACGCCTTTGGCGAGGTTGATAATCTGCGCCGTGGTGGCAGTGATTATACCGCATCCCTGATAGGCGCGGGTATCCGCAGCGAAGAGGTACAGATATGGACAGATATCGACGGCATGCACAACAACGATCCGCGTATTGTGAAGGGTACTCAGCCCATTGCCCAGCTGTCATTTGATGAAGCTGCCGAACTGGCTTACTTTGGTGCTAAGATATTGCATCCGCAGAGCGTGTTCCCGGCACAAAAATATAAGATCCCGGTGCGTTTGCTCAATACCATGGATCCGCAGGCAAAGGGTACGCTCATCACCAATACCAGCGAGAAGGACAAGATCAAATCCATCGCTGCCAAGGATGGCATTACGGCCATCAAGATCCAGTCAAGCCGGATGCTATTGGCGCATGGTTTTTTGCGTAAAGTTTTCGAAGTATTTGAGCGGTACAAAACTTCTATCGATATGATCACCACCTCGGAAGTGGCCGTATCTTTAACTATTGATGACACCACCTACCTGGGCGATATCACCACCGAGCTGAACGCTTTTGGTTCGGTTGAGTTGGATGTAAACCATACCATTATTTGCGTGGTAGGCGATTTTGGCGCCGAAAAGCACGGCTATGCGGCAAGGGTACTGGAAGCCGTAAAACATATCCCGCTGAGGATGATATCCTATGGCGGCAGCGACCATAACCTGTCGCTACTGGTAAAAACCGAAGATAAAATAGAGACTTTGAGGAGCCTGCACAACAGGTTGTTTTGATTTCGGATTTAGTTTCTTCGCATATTTTTGACTTTTTAATTTTGATTTTTGACTTAAAATAATGTTCAATACAGATATAATAAATAAATTCCAAGGTTTAGATACACCATTCTACTACTATGATCTGGAGGTATTGCGCCAAACGCTTACCGCGGCCCGCGATGCTTCGGCTAAGCATGGGTTTCATGTGCACTACGCGATGAAGGCCAACTTTAATCCGCGGGTGCTGGAGATGATCCAGTCTTTTGGTTTTGGGGCCGATTGTGTGAGCGGTAACGAGGTAAGGGCAGCTATCGACCGTGGTTTTGACAAAGGCAAGATCGTGTTTGCCGGCGTAGGTAAATCAGACAGAGAAATAAACCTGGGGCTGGATACTGATATCTTTTGTTTCAATGTAGAGTCGGTACAGGAGCTGAATATCATTGATGGCCTGGCCGCTGCCAAAGGCAAAAGAGCCAAGGTAGCTATCCGCATCAACCCAAATGTGGATGCGCATACCCATCATTTTATCACCACGGGTCTTGACGAGAATAAATTCGGCATCAATATATGGCAACTGCCCGACGTGGCCACCGCTTTGCGCCAATGCAAAAATCTGGAATTTTTAGGTATCCATTTCCATATTGGTTCGCAAATTACCGATCTGGAAGTATACAAAAACCTGTGTACCCGCATCAACGAAATGCAGGATTGGTTCGAGGATCATGGCTTCCCGGTTAAAGTATTGAATACAGGTGGCGGTCTTGGTGTAGATTATTATAATCCCGATGGTAACATAGCCGATTTTGAAAACTATTTCCAGGTGTTCAAGAATTTCCTGAACGTAAAACCCGGTCAGGAAGTGCATTTTGAATTAGGTCGCGCACTGGTAGCCCAAAGCGCATCGCTCATATCACGGGTACTATACGTGAAGAACGGCCTAAAGAAAAACTTCCTGGTACTGGATGCCGGCATGACCGAACTGATGCGCCCCATGCTTTACCAGGCTTATCATCAGATAGAGAATATAAGTAGACAAGACCATGGACCATCGACCATGGACTATGGACAAATAAAATACGACGTGGTTGGTCCTATCTGCGAGAGCACGGATTGTTTTCAGAAGGATGTAGAATTCCCAGAATCATTCCGCGGTGACCTGATTGCCATACGTACCGCCGGGGCTTATGGCGAAGTAATGGCATCAGGCTATAACCTGCGCGATAGGGTAGGGAGTATATATTCGGAGTAAATAAGCTGAATTAAAACGGGGGCTGTCACCCTGAGCCTGTCGAAGGGCGTGCGCAGAGGCCTGCCCACCATGTTTCGACAAGCTCAGCATGACAGCCTTTTATATTTTATCCCAGCAGCTCCTCAAAATATTCATCTGTAAAATCGGCTGAGAAGTGTTGTACATTGGTCAGCCTTTCAAATTCATGTGGTTCGTGGGTAGTAGTGATCACTACGGCCCTCATGCCGGCATTGGCAGCCGCTTCGGCGCCTTTGGGTACATCTTCAAATACAGTACAATCAGTAGGATTTATATTAAGCAGGGCCGCTGCCTTTAAAAATGTTTCGGGATGCGGTTTGCTTAGCAATACATCATCGGCGCTTACAATGGCCTTAAAATAGTGCCTGATGTTAAGGTTATCCAACACAAAATCGATATTGAAAGGGATAGCTGCCGAGCCTATCGCCATGGGAATACCCCGCTGATAAGCGGCTTCTAAAAACTCCGGTAAGCCGGGCAAAAGGGCCAGGTGCGGTAAAAATTCCTGCTGATATTTTTCTTCTTTCTCGTACGATAATTTGTTCATTTCTTCCAGTGTGAACCTCTCGGGGCCAAACATGCGTACCAGCACTTCGGGGTTTTTGCCATACATCTGCTGCTTCACTTCGTCCCAGGTAAAATTGCCGCCCAGCTGGCCATTTAATAAGGTTTGCCATGCTTTGGTGTGGTAGGGCATGTCATTAATCATGGTTCCGTTAAGATCGAAAATAAAGGCTTTCATGTACGTGAATTTTTTTTTGGCAAACATACCCATTTTGAAAATTAACCAGGGAACGGGAGCATTCATGTGGCGGTAATTTTTTTTAGATGGTCTTATTGTCTGTAAATAAGATATTTAACTAATTGTGATGATAGTGGATTTACCCCATAGACTTGGGTTTCTGAAATATTGTTGTACCTTGCGGACTTTAATAAATAAAATAATGCAAAAAGAAGGAACAGTAAAATTTTTCAATGAAACAAAAGGTTTTGGTTTTATTACACCAACAGGTGGTGGTCAAGACATCTTTGTTCATTCAACAGGCCTGATCGACGAAATCCGTGAAAATGATAAAGTAGAGTTTGAAGTAGAGAACGGAAGAAAAGGCTTAAATGCGGTAAATGTAAAAGTTATTTAATTATAATATAACCATTAAGCATACAGGCATCCACTTAGTGGATGCCTTTTTTTGTGGGTAAAATTCTTTGTATCTATGGTGTTAAATTGAAATGCAAGTGGTAGTTTTATAATAACTAAATCTTATTTGTATGGTAAATGTAATAGCGGGAATCGTTAGGTTGATTTTATCACTCATATTTATAATATTTTCCGTTATCTCCTTTATTCAATTACACGAATTTCAAGATTATTCGTCAATGTCAGCTGGTTCCAAAAGCGGGGTTTTTATAGTTCTATTTCTGATCCTAAATTTTCCGACATATATGATCTTGAATGGCATCAGAGAAATAAACAACAACAGGATAAAGTTTAAATTCATGTATATTGTAGTTGCGATAACGGAAGCTATTATCACTTTAGTGTTTGTACGGGATTTTAAAAACGTAAGCCATATCTTATCAGTAAAACTAATAGCATTGCTGGTGATGCTATTATTAATGGCATATTTTCTAATTGGAGATTTTATAAATCTCTTTATAAGGAAAAATAAAACCAATCAGTAATTTATTTAGAGAGATTTAGTTCTTCTCAGGAAGCAAGGTTTAGCTGCTTGCAAAACTGGCATTGTTGTTGTTTATATCAACCCAGATTAAATCATCTAACTAAAAAATTGAACATGAAAGATCAAGCAAAAATTATAGCAGCACTTTTAGTAGGCGCGGCAGCTGGTGCCGCATTAGGTTTGTTACTGGCTCCTGAAAAGGGCGGAGACCTGAGAGAAGACATTGCCGATTATATCAATGATTTGGTTGGTACCGCTAAAAATAAAGCGCAATCAACAGCTCATGATATCAAAGAATATGGCAGCAATGCCGTTGACAGGGCAAAATCAAGGTTTAGCGGTACTGTTAGCGATTTGCGCGAGAGAGGCGAACACGTGGTTGACGCCGTAAAATCAAAGGTGCATGATGTAGCAGGTAAGGCAAAAGAAGCAGGTGAAGATGCTGTAAATGAAGCTAAAGCAAAAGTAAAAGATACTGCCGATAACTGGAACGATTCTGTACAGGGCGCATAATTTTTAGGACTACTATACCATAAAAAAAGCCCGGCAAACGCCGGGCTTTTTTTATGGTATAGCTATTTTAACAATAGTTGATAAAATATGAATGGAATAAAAACATAAACGAAGTAAAAAACACACGTTGTCATCTCGAACGAGGTACGAGGAGAGATCTTATGCGCCAGGACAGGCCTCTTGTATAAGATTTCTCCCTCCGGTCGAAATGACAACGTGTGTTTTTTCAACCAATGCTTAATTCTTCACCTCAAATTTATTGTTGCTTACATCTGCATCCATAAATATACCACCATCCAGTTCGGCCGATTTAATGGTTTTGGCGGTTTTGATGTTTACACTGATCTGTTTTTGGTTTTTCTCCCAAACACCTGGCGTTTGGTGTATGCTTTCGGTTGTGCCATCGGCATAAGTTATTTTTACATCAAACGGAACGGCAAAGCCGCCAATGTTTTTGATCGACGCGGTATAACCGCCATTTGCTTTGCTGATGTTTTGCAAGGCCAGGTCGATATAGTAGTTAGTAAAAAACCAGTTATTAAAAAACCAGTTCAGGTTACGGCCCGATACATTGCTCATGGAGTTAAAATAATCCCATGGAATAGGATGTTTGCCATGCCAGCGGTCCATATACCCGTGCAGCGATTTTTTAAACAGGGCATCGCCCAGCATATCTTTTAACGCGAAATAGCTTAAGGATGGTTTGCCATAGGAGTTATTACCATAGCCGCCCCTTAACTCGCTTGATGGGATTATAACGGGCAGATCTTCGGCTGTTGACACATCACCTATCCATCTTTCCACCCGGAAGCTCTTATAAAGGGCGTCAGCTTTTTCCTGGCCAACTTCGGCAGCGCCTATCAGGCGCTCAAAAGTAGTGGCCCAGCCTTCGTCCATAAAGGCGTAACGGCTTTCATTAATACCCATATAGAAAGGGAAATAAGTATGTGCTATCTCGTGATCCTGTACAAATTGCGAGAAGTGGATATCGGCGTTATGGCTATCGTTCACCATCATGGGGTATTCCATATCGGCAAAGCCCTGAAATGAGGTCATTTTAGGGAACGGATAAGGTACGCCTGGCCAGTTGCGTGATAGCCAGCTTAAGGAGTTGCGGCCATTTTGCACGGCATGATGAAAATCTTCGGCATTATCTAAAAACGCGGCCTGCATGCTGGCCCTGCGCTGGGTGGCATCGTCAACAATGGTACTGGCTGCATCCCAAACGTAATGATCGCTTATGCCAACGGCCATATCGCTGATGTCGTTTGCTTTCCATACCCAGGTATTGACGTCGTTTTGGGCGGTGATGTTTTTTGAGGCCAGGTCGGCGGCTGTGGCTACATGAATGGTGGAATCACTGGTCATGGATGCCTGCAAACGTTTGGCATACTCGGGCTGCAGCACCTGGTTGGGGTTTTGCAAAGTTCCGGTGGCCCAAACTATATAGTTTTTCGGCGCTTTTACCTGCAGTGTATAGTCGTTAAAGTCGTTATAAAACTCTTGGGCATCTAAAAACGGGAGCCTGTCCCAGCCATTATAATCGTCATAAACAGATACCCGTGGATAGAAGTATGCGAGGTAATACGTTGTGGAGTCGATCATCCCTTCACGGCCACTCTCTTTCGAGATCTGAAAATGCCATGCAATGTGCAGTTTAACCGAATCGTGCGGCATCAATGGTTTTAGTAAACCCACCATCTGGTTAGTAGAGGCTATGGCATTGTTTACCTTTTTAGCTTTTCCGTTGATCAGGAAGGTATCTATTTGCACGCCCGGAGTTAAATAATCGGGCTGGGCATTACCCATACGGGCGGCACCGGGTTTGTGAATGTTTAATATGAGTTTCATATTAAGCGATTTCAAGGTATCCGGGCTGTTATTGATGTAGGCGATCTCCTCAGTTCCCTTGATGTCGCGACTGGGTGGCAGGGCGGTAATGGTGATGTTGTACCGGCCATAATTTTGCCAGTAGTTTTTTCCGGGTTTACCGTCGGCGGCACGGGTGCCGTTTTTGTAGGCTTGTTGTATATCGCGCGGCATATACAAATTTTGCGCCTGCGCCTGTGCCAGCATCAGGCAGGCAAAGGCCGATAAAAGTAAAGATTTGATCATGTTGTTAGTTAATTCAAATGCAAATTAATGTAAATCAATTGATAATTAATAAGCGATTATCATGAATTTAATATGTGGGTATACATGACCTGTAAATGGGGCGGGACCCATTATTTATGATTTCGTAACAAATTTGTAACAAAGGTGAATTTCACACTAAATCGGTTGCGTGGGTGGGATATATTTTTTTACTTTGCTTAAGTTATTTTAATAGGGGTATTAAATAACTAATATTTGAGCCATTCGCCTTTGTGCGGATGGCTTTTTTTGTAATATCCAATTCATGTGGGATTAAATTGTCATGAATCTATTGAGTTGATCGTTTGAGGCCGTCAAAACTTATATAGGAGCCCCCACATAGCTAAGCATGTCAACCTTGTAAAGAGGGTAAAAATCAAAAAAATAGCGTCATTGCAAGCGTAGCGCGACAATGACGCGTGAAATAAGTTTATGTGTCTGCTTTCAGCTGCTTTCAGTTTTCTGTAAGGTATTCCTTCGATATCAGCATAAAAAGCTGGTCATTATCGATAGATTCATCGAAACATTCGGTAAGCAATTGTTTGGCGTCATCATAATTTAGCAATTTAGCCACCATCATGAGCATACGGCAGGAAGTGATGTTGATATGTTCCAGTAATTGCAGGTACATGATGAGGTCCATATCGCCCAGGATTGACATTGCCTGCTTTTCATCAAGGCAAAATTCATCCCTGATGATTGATTTGATGGGGTTGCAATTTTTGTCGGACGGGGTTTCGTTGATCAGTTTATATATTTCGTCCATTCGGGCTATCTGCTTTTTGATATCGTCCCAAAACTCCTGTATGGCTTGTTCCAGCGCAGTGAACGATGCCAGTTTGATCAGGTGTTCCAAATTATTGTCCAGGTAGCGCTTGCCAAAATATATGCGGTTAAGATTGTGTACAAATACCTGCTTTAACAAGCTGGTATCTAAAGGTTTGGTGTTTAAATTATCCATGATAAATTATAAGATAAGTGTGCTGCGGTAATTCAACTATGAAAAGGCCAAATTGTTTAGACTCAATGCAATATTACGTCACAATTTTATTTATATACCTATTTGCAGATATAAAGTAACTTTACAGCCAGACATATACAGTTATGAAATATAAATTGGGCGACTTTGTGCGCTTTGTTGACGAAAAAATGGAGGGCTTTGTAACCCGTATTATTGACGACCAGATGATAGGGGTTACCGGCGAGGATGAGTTTGAGATACCCGTGCTGGCCAGTAAGGTTACCTCGGTACATGGTTATGAACCTGCCGGGGCAAAAAAGGCCGCTACTGATAATGAAGCTACAATACCCGTGGGCGAATTTGAAAAAAAGGGGATCTATCTGGGTGTGGTTACCGATGCTAAAGCCAATTCTGTTGTGCATTTTCATTTGGTGAATACTACCTCGTTCCAATTGCTGGCGGCGCTCACCACCGAAAAGCAACAAGTGTTTAAAGGTGAATTTGCTGAAGTTGTAGCTCCGCAGTCGGCAGTGAAGATATACTCGGCTCAATTGGCCGATCTGCAATTGTGGCCCACCTTAATTTTTAACGTGATTTACAGCACTAAACAAAATATAGAACCACCTGTGCCAATGGCATTGCGCGAAAAATTTAAGGCTAAAGATTTTTCGACCACAAAAAAGCAGATCCCATTGTTAAAAGATGCCGGCTGGCTTATTCGCCTGGATGAACCCGACCTGGTGATCGACGCGCAAAAGCTGAAGGAAAGTTTTTTTAAATCGCCCGAAGAGAAAGTAGTATTGGATAAACCGGCCAATGAGGTGGACCTTCATATCGAAAAGTTGCGTGATGATCACCAGTTTTTGCAAAACAGCGAAATGCTGAACATACAACTGGCGCACTTTCATAAAACGCTTGATGCTGCCATCGTACATCAACTACCCGATATGGTATTTATCCATGGAGCCGGCAATGGTGTACTGCGCAACGAACTGCATAAAGCCTTGGGCAAGCACCCCAAAGTACAAACCTTTATGGATGCCCGTAAAGAAAAATTTGGCTACGGCGCTACTAGGGTGATATTAAAGTAGGTGATTTAGTTGCCAGTTTTGAATGGTGAGTTTGAAGTCAACAGAATAGAACTCCGCCATCACTCGGCTGGAGCCGAGCGACGGCGAAGTTTTTAAAAACTTACTACTCAAAACTGACACTCACCACTTATTTATTCCGTCCCCGCAGGGTCTCTCGGAGAGGACCCTGATGTTAAACCCGAGACTCAAAACTCTGAACTCAAAGCTCAAAATCTATTTATTCAGCTTATCAACCCGGTCAAAAAACTCGTTTTGTAATTTCAAGGTGGCCATATCAGCTTTTCATACTTTTTAAAGTTTTTAAAACAGCATAAAATCGCCTTTTAATTTGTTAAAGTCGATGTTTTTATATCAATTTTAAAGCTTTTTTAGGCCGTTTTTGCTCTGAAAAGTGTTAAAATTTAAGGTTTAAAAAGTTTTTGAGAGATTATTTCAAACTGGGTAGGGAGTAGCAAAACGCAGCGCCTTTTTGATTGCCATTTTCTACCCAGATGCGGCCGCTCATTTTTTCGATAAAATCTTTGCAGATCATCAGGGCTACGCCGGCACCCTTTTCTTTTTCGTTGCTGTAATGCATAGTAGCCTTGAAGTTGAATATCGAGGTCATTTTTTCCGGGGAAATGCCATTGCCCTCATCCAGTATACAAAGTGTAGTTTCGCCAGAGTGCGCCGATGCCGAAATGGATATTGTGGAATGACGGGGAGAAAACTTGATGGCGTTATGTATAAAGTTGCGGTGAATAAATTGTACAAGTTCTTTATCGGCATGTATCACAATATCGCTATCTATGTGGTTCAGGAATTTAAGCTGATATTCTCCCCCTATAAGGTCAAAAGGTTGCAGCGCCTCATCAATCAGTTCTTTTAGTTTTAGGGGTTGTGGCTCATAGCTAAAGCCAGAAAGCTGTTGTTTGATCCACTGCAAAATATTCTCGAATATTTCGAGCGAGATGGTAGAGGAATGTTCCATCGTATCAACCAGTTCCATCAGCTCATCGCGGGTTAAGGCGTCGGTATCTTTTAAAACCGCGGCCAAAGTTTTAAGTGTGCCTATCGGTTGTCTGAAATCATGAGCCAGGATAGATACCAGGCGGTTATTGAATTCATGGTCTATCTCCAGCTTTTCGTTACGTAACAGTACCGACCGATTGAGTGCTTCGAGTGTTCCCGCGTGTTTCTTTTTCAGGCGGTATAAACGATAAATGAAAAGTACGGTCACTACGGTTAGTAAAAAAAGTACACCCAATATAATGGCTACTATCTGCCGGTTTTTACTTCTGATGGTTATGGCCTCCAATTGTTGGTCTTTTAAGGCATAATCAATATAATCAAAACCCGAGGTATTGTTGAATTGCTCTTCATCCTCGTAGAGTTTAAGCAGTTTTTCGCCATAGTGCTGAACTTCGGGGAGTTGGTTACGGGATATGTATATATCGTATAGGTGCTTACCAAATATCTTTTGATACATATGATAGCCCCTTGCGTCAGCGATAGCGAGCCCTTGTTTGTAATGGGCAATTGCCTTAGCAGTATCCGTATTATTGTATAAGTCACCAAGGGTCTGGATAATATCGAGGCTCAGATAATTCAGGTTCATGGCGATACCTTCAGCGGCTGTTTTTTCCAGCAGGCTGATCCCTTTTTCGCGCTGCTTGTTCTTTAAATAAAGCTGTGCCTGTATCTGGTCGGTAACCAAAAGCGACCGGTGGTCATTATACTTAGTAGCTATTTGCCTGGCTTTAGTTAAGTAAATCGGGATGGAATCTTTTGGGATATGATTTTGATATAACAGTAAATAATCACAAAGCACAAGAGACATGATCGAATCCTTTTTGAGGTTATTGCCCAGGTTTATAGCTCTTTTGAATATTTGTATGGATTTTTTCTCTTCGTTGTTTTCACTAAAAACAAGACCAATATTCATGAGGGTCTGCACTACATTGGCTGAATCTTTTATAGTCATGTAATGATTATGGGCATCATTATAATAACGCAATGATAATTGAAGATTGCCCCTGAGGTCATAAACTATCCCAAGTGTGTTTAATGCATCGGCAATGCCCTGCCGGTATTTTAACCGCTCAGAAATGGCCCGGGCACGTTTAGCATAATAAAAGGTGCTGTCGAGATCACTTTCATACATTAATATTCCCAGGCGGTTAAGCGCATCGGCATATTTAATACTATCGGTAATATGGGGCAGGGTTTCTTTAATTTTAACAATATCCTTTACCTGACTATAACAACATATAGCGATAAACAATAAGGGTATAAAAAAGAAGACGCGTTTTGGCATTAAGCAGACATTATATTAACCAACCACTCGTGGTGGCTTTGAGATCAATGATTTAAATACAATGTATACGAAATAAAATACGCAGGGTTAAATAATATATAAAATAAAAATATTAACCGGATGATAGTTAATTATAAAAATAGTGTTTATTCGCCCCAGGCGGTAATAATGAGGTTGCGCTGGCCGCCGTAATTGCGGTGTTCGCACAAGTAAATACCCTGCCACATACCTAATGCCAATCTGCCATTACGGATAGGGATCATAACAGAGCTACCCAGTAAAGCAGCTTTTAAGTGCGCCGGCATATCATCGGGGCCTTCATCGTTATGATGATAATCCGGGTCGTTTTCGGGAACAGTTTTGCTAAAATACATTTCAAAATCGCGCCTTACTGTGGGGTCGGCATTTTCATTAATAGTTAACGATGCCGAGGTATGTTGGATAAAAACCTGCATGATACCGGTTTTAATTTGCCCCAATTGCGGCAACGCGTGTACAACTTCAGTGGTGATCAAGTGAAAGCCTCTTTTTCGTTCTTTGAGCAGGAGCATTTGCTGGTGTATTTGCATGGGATAGTAAAGCTGTTTAATAATATAGAGCTGTATAATATAGCGTAATTTTTGATAGCGGGTAGTATTGAAAGTTGCCTTTTTATATTTGTAAATAATAATTTTAATTTGTAGTATAGCCCGCAGTTAAAAATCATAGATTGGCAAATATTGAAACGGATTTTACGGCAGATATTGAAGCTGTAAGCAGTATAGACGCGGTATCATCCATATTAGAAGTTGTTTGCCGAACTACCGGAATGGGCTTTGCTGCCGTAGCCCGCGTTACGCCATACCGGTGGATTGCCTGTGCCGTTCGTGATGAGATACAATTTGGTCTTAAACCCGGTGGTGAATTAAAGGTAGAAACCACCATTTGTCATGAGATCCGCCAAAATCATCAGGCTGTTATCATTGATCATGTAGCCGATGATGAACTGTACGCGCATCATCATACGCCTGCCATGTACGGCATTCAAAGTTATATTTCGATGCCCATTATGCTGAAAGATGGGAGTTTCTTTGGCACATTGTGCGCTATTGATCCGCGACCGGCCCGCCTAAATAACCCGGAGACCATAGGCATGTTTAAGCTTTTCGCCGAATTGATCTCTTTCCACCTCGATGCGATAGAGCGGCTTGCTATAAGCGAGTTGAAATTGCAGGAAGAACTGAAGACGGCAGAGCTGCGTGAGCAGTTTATCGCTATACTCGGTCATGATCTGCGTAACCCGCTTGGAGCTGTTTCTAATGTGGCTCAGTTGTTATTGCGGATGCCGCTTGATGAACGTACCAAACGCCTGGCTACCATTGTACAAGATTCGTCATACCGGATGAAGGAGATGATTGAGAATATTCTTGATTTTGCAAGTGGCAGGCTTGGCGGAGGGATTACCCTGGCCCTGAAAAATGATGAACTTTTAACAGACCTTCTTAACCAGGTACTCACCGAGCTGCAATTGATATGGCCCGATCGTATGATCAATGCGGAATTCAATATAACCAGGCCTGTAAGTTGTGACAAAAGGCGCATAGCCCAGCTATTTTCTAATTTATTGAGTAACGCCCTTACACATGGTGAAAAAGACACGCCGGTTAAGGTGAAAGCATTTAACGCTGAAAATGAATTTGTTTTATCAGTATCAAATTCCGCCAAACAAATATCCGAAGAAACTATGGAGCGGCTTTTTCAACCGTTTTCGCGCGGAGATATCAAACCTGGGCAAAAAGGATTAGGGCTTGGGTTATATATTGCCTCCGAAATTGCCAAAGCGCATGATGGTACACTTACCGTGTGCTGTACTGAAGGTGAAATTTGTTTTAGTTTACAAATACCAGCTAATCTCTGAAGACCGTTTCGAGCAAAATACCAGTAGGGGTATGCAGAAAAATGCGCCTTTCGCCTATATCAGGCAAGTCCATCAAAGAATGTGGGATACTCAGATTAAGCAGCTTTTGTTTAAAGGCGTCATAATTTTCCAGATAAAACGCCGTGTGGTCAATGGCTTCGGTGGCATGATCTGGTTGTTGCCTGTAATAAGGAGAACTTTGAATAAGATGTATAAGCGGCAAGCCCTTGTGATACAGCCAATAGCCCGGTATGTTAGCGGCTATTACAGCTGGCCGGGCACCCTCTGTCAGATCAAAAATACTTAGTAAAAAGTCCTTTGTTTTTTCCAGTTGCTTTGTACGCAGGGTGGTATGATCTATATGCATGATTTTTATATTTAAACGATGCACAAAATTGGTTCACCTACTGAGGGAAACCTATGTAATTAATCAAGAAAATATTGTACAAAACGTGGAGTGCTGCCTTTAGCGCTGCTGGTTCTCTTTTTTAAATGCCGAAGGTGTTTGCCCAAAATGTGCTTTAAAGGCATTACTTAAATGACTTTCATCGGTATAGCCAAATTCATCTGCCAGTTGCGACAGGGTTTTATCCCGGTGGATGAGTTGGTGCGCGATCAGTTTCAGGGCATATTCCTGTACATATTTTTTGTATGAACTGCCTGTGGCCTTGCTGAAATACTGGTTAAAATAAGTTTTGCTGATATGAAAAGTATCGGCAATGTTTTGCAGGGATAAAAACTGTTTATTGGTGATATGCTGATCGATGTAGTTGATGATGGCTTGTATTTTATCGTCTTTGGGTTTAACTATATTCTGATCGGTTTCTTTAGCCATGAGGGAAAGCACAAGCGCCAGCGCATTTTTGATAATGATATTTTGATAGCTGGTTTCTTTTCGGTGTTCGGCTATAATCAAATCCATTAGCTGAGTGATCTGCTGCCTGTTGTCCGGCAGATCCATTTTGCGATGCGGGGATGATAAACGGGTGAATACCTGTTTAAAATCGGCATCGAGTAAAAGATCCTGGAAAAAGCCTTCGTGGAACTTGATAATACAGATCACGCATTTTTCCTCGAAAACAAAAAAGTGGGTATCTTGTGGAGCAAGAACAAACAGATCGCCTTTTTCGTAATTATAACTACGATCGTTGATCATATGCTGGCCTTTGCCGCGCATAATATACTGTAGCTCATAATGGGTATGCTTATGCACAGGCAGGTGCCATTCGTTTTTAATGACGTAGGCGATGTCGAACTTTTGGGTAAGATTCCTGATATGCATGGGCGAAAATTACAATTTAAATTTAATTTTAGGTTGCAGATAAAAAAGGCCGTCCATTTATTACTATGCGTAATTATTCGGGCTTTAAGGTGAACCTTATCTTTGGATTTGAGCTCGCTTTGTTTTTGTGGTAAAAATCAATAGCCGGTTGGTTAAAAACGGGTGTTTGCCATTGGATATTGATACATTGGCGTTCAATGGCCACGGTTGTAAGATGTTGAATGATATCCGTACCGATGCCTTGTCCCCGGGCTTGTTCACGCAGGAAAAGACAATCCATGTACATAAAATCGGCGGCATCCCAGGTTGAGTAGTCAAAGGTATAAGATACAAAACCAATCAGTCCGGTTTCCATTTCAACAACCCAGCAGTTTAATTTGGGGTGGGCCGCGAACAAGGCTTTGCTGAGCCTATCTTTTTTTCCATCGGGGGTAAATGGCGCTTTTTCATAATCCGCATGTTCCTGCATCAGGTGCAAAAGTTCGTCAAGGTCGGCGGGTTCAACGGGGCGTATCAGGTAACTCATGGTCTATCTGGCCAATTCTTCTTTGAGGTTTTTAATAAAATCCTGTATATACTTTTTACCCGCGTCTTCATGCCTTACGGCGGCATAGTGCGTGCGTATCAACCCTTTTTGACCTATCCGAACGAGGGTTAAAGTTGGCGAATCAACAAACGATCGCATGGCCCATTTGGGCATGGTGAGGATACCCATACCGGCTTTTACCATCTCTAAAGCGGCTTCGGTAAGGGGCATGGCCACTATTTTTTGCGGCTGCGTTTTTTGATCTTTTAAAAAGTGCTGATGAACAGTTACCGTTTCCAACGGGTAGGAGTGGATGATGAGCGTTTGGTCTTTAAAATCATCGCCGGTCAGAAATTTTTTATGAGCCAGCGGATGCCCCAGCGGAATTACGGCCATTACTTCATCCTTAAAAAGCTCTACATATTTGATGCTTTTATCATCCCAGGGATCAGAGGTAATACCCAGGTCCAGTTCGTTATCCAGCAATTTTTGCAGGGGTTTATGGGTGGCTTCAATCACTATATTAATATCGAGCTTGGGGTACAACACTTTCATCCTGGCCATAAATGCGGGCAGCCAGTGGTAATTGGTATAACATTCGGTACTGATACGGATATTACCGGCATGACCCTGGCGCATGTCATTGATCCTGTTGGTGGCTTCATCTATTTCGGCCAGTACTTTTGTGGCGGTATCATACAGCACCTGTCCTTCTTCGGTTAGCGTCCATTGGTTTTTGGTGCGATAAAATATTTTAACACCCAGCCGTTCTTCAATATCCCTAAGCTGGTGACTTACTGCCGATTGTGTTAAAAAAAGCTTATCCAATGATCTGGTGATGCTTTTTTCGTCGGCCAGGGTTTTGATCAAGCGTAAGTGCCTTGTTTCCATGTCGTAAATATACATATCCATAAGCTTTGCAAATATGTATTCTGCTCATGTGCACATGCTGTACATCTCATGCTATTGTGATGATTGCGGCAACTACATTTGGATCAACAAAATAGATCAATATGAACACAGCCATTGAACATTACCAAAACAAGTTATCATTCGAGATGGATCCATCCGACTTGTTCGCGGCCCTTGAGGCAAAAGAAAACATCATAGCTATTGATGCCCGTAAAAATTTTGCCTGGGAGCGCGAGCGTATTCCCGGTTCCGTTAACCTTAACCACCGGGATATGAATGAACAAGCCACCGCGCACTTTGACAAGGATGCCTTATATGTTGTCTATTGCGATGGTATAGGCTGCAATGCCTCAACCAAGGGCGCTTTAAACATGGCCCGGTTAGGATTTAATGTACGCGAATTGATGGGCGGTATTGAATGGTGGAAGTTTGACGGCTACCAAACCGAAGGAACCCAGCAAACTGCGGGGCTGCAGATAGCATGCGCCTGTTAAGAATGGTATATAAAAAAGGGAGCCGATCTGATGGTCGGCCCCCTTTTAGCAATTGGAAAGCTTGTGTTAACCTTTATTTTATAGCAAACGGATCCGCGTAAACAGTTTCAAAACCTTTGTAATCATATTTCCTTTTGATACACAGGCCTTTTTGAAATTTTTCGTCGGTTAATGCATCGACGATGTTATTTAAATCAAAGCCCGGCGGCTGAACAATCAGCGTCATATGCGAACTGAATAGGGCATCGTTGCTGTCCTTGGCCGGAAAATCAAGGCTTGCATGCTTGATATAAACCCTGTTTTGTTGTAATGTTCCGTTGATGATAGCAGCAATATGATCGTCCCAGGTAATGTCCAGGTTATCGCCACCGTTATACGCGCACATCACGGCCAGCGGAAATTCAATTATAATTTCAACTGGTTGTTCATATAAAACGTTTATCTGCATCCCGTTTGCTGCCATAGTTATTACCGGATATTAAGAGACTCAATAGGGTAAAATAACAATTGTTATACCAATAACAAACCACCGTCTATAATAAATTCAGAACCGGTGATAAAGCCAGCGGCATCATTACAAAGGTAAGTTACTACGCTGGCAACTTCTTCGGAGGTACCCATGCGTTTTAAAGGCGATTTAGTGATGAGGCTGTCTTTTATGGTGCTCAAAGTAGCATCATCTAAGCCGGCTTTGTACATGATCTCTGTTGCTATAGGGCCCGGACTTACCGCATTTACCCTGATCTTGCGTGGAGCCAACTCCAATGCTGCCGACTTCATTACCGAGTTTAAAGCAGCTTTACTGGCCGAGTAAACCGATGAGGCTACGCTGGTTGTGCTGGCCACTATGGAGGATAGGAAAACAACGGATCCACCATCACGCAAAATTGGGATAAACTTGCCCAACGTAAAATAGGCCCCTTTGAAGTTGATATTCATAATATCATCAAAGTGCTGCTCAGAAGCATGCTCAATTGGGGATATAGCCGCGATACCCGCATTGATGAACAGAATATCAACCTGACCATAACTTTCAGTAACACTGGCAACCAATCGCTCCGTTGCCTTAATGTCTGATTGATCGGCAACAATACCGGTTACACCCAGTTCGGATGCAGCTTTCTCTATCGCTTCTTTTCTGCGCCCGGTGATGATCACGGTGGCACCTTTTTCTTTTAATTCCCTGGCAGCTGCGTAACCTATGCCGCTATTGCCGCCGGTAATTACAGCTATTTTGTTCTGAAAATTGCTCATTTCTGTGTTTTTTTATTTAATGATGCAAATGTATTGCGGAAATGGTATAACTTTGTTACCAGTATCACAGAGTATACCAGTAACAATATGGGAACAGAATATTCAACAGAGAACATGACGCCGGAAATTAAGGCCATGTATGAAGTTATTTATGGCATTGACGGTAAAAGAAACGAGGCGCGGGAAATCCAGGCGCTGCAGGATACCATTTACGTAATTGGCGGCAAATGGAAGCTGCCCATTATCAATTCTATATGCAACGGCAACAAACGTTTCAGGGAAATTGAGCGGAGCATACCGGGGATAACCACCAGGATGCTTTCGAGAGAATTACGGGAAATGGAATTGAATAAGCTGATTACGCGAACAGTAAGCCCGGGCCCGCCGGTTTTGGTGGAATATGCATCAACTGAGTATTGTTGGTCTTTTGGCCATATCATATTTGAAATGATCAAATGGGGGATTGATCATCGTGAAAAACTGAAGAAGGAGCAAATAGTTTAGCCCTTTTCGTCTGCTAAGCCCAATCGCATGGTTAGCATGTGGGGTACAAATCCTACTTTTTCATAAGCTTTTAGCGCGGCGGTATTAACAGCGTAAACTTCCAAACGTATTTCGGTAATACCCTGCTGCTGCGACCATTGTTTAAGCGCATCAATGATCAGTTTGTTTACGCCCTTGCCCCTGTGCCCGGGCATTACATACATAAAACCCAGGTGGGCATGCTGCTGGTGCCTCAAATATGGTTTGGAATCAACAATACGGGCATATCCACAACCAATAACTATTGAATCAATTTCGGCTACAACCAGCAGGGCGTCGGTTGCCTCAATTAAGTCGGGGATGTTATAATAATAGAGGGGACCTGGTTTTAAAGTAGGATCAAAGGGACGTTCAGATTCAACCAGTGCTTGTTTAAACTCAAACAATACGTCCAGATCTTTTAACTCCGCTTTTCTGATATTTATTTGCTCCATTTTATGGTCTCCGATATCTGGTAAAATTATAAGTTTGTTTTGAAATTCGGGATTAATCCCTGATTTTACAAAAGCCCTAAAAATATTTTAACCAATTTGTCCAGTTTTAAAAATGGTGTTCGTCATCTTATTTTAAAACTTAAAAACTAATAAAATGAAAGAGTTCCTTTTTGTATTCAGAAACGATTATGTTGGCGCACCACAAGGTTCACCAGAAGAAATGCAGGCCGTTACCCAAAGATGGATGGATTGGGTGGGCAGTATAGCCGCTCAGAATAAACTGGTTGATCGTGGAAACCGCCTGTTTGCGGAGGGTAAAGTGGTAAGAGGCAAAAATGTGGTTACCGATGGCCCTTATACCGAAATTAAAGAACTGATTGGCGGCTACACCCTGGTTAAAGCCGATTCGTTAGACGAGGCCGTTGAACTGGCCAAAGGCTGTCCTATTTTTGAATTTGGCGGCAATGTAGAAGTGAGGGAAATTCACCATATGTAAATAAGCTCAGGGTTAAAACAGAGAGGCTGTATCATTAATCAAATTGACTATCCCTTGGTGTTGCGCCTGTGAATTGAAATTTAAGCCGATCATATTTGTACGAAAAGTGGGTTTACATTTTTTTAGAGAAAATTTTCACAAATAATTGATTGTCAATTGCTTAAATCAATGTTAACCCTGAAAAGTGTAAACCCATGTAAACCCACTTTTTGGTTAATGTAGCCGATCTAACCCATGATCATACAGATTGAGCATCCGGATAGATCATAAAAAAAGAGGCTGATCATGATGATACAGCCTCTTTTGGTTTTTAATAACTGGCCTGTCCAATATCCAGGCGACTGATCTTGCCTCCGGGATTAATTATAAACCGGAAGTAGGTTTTAAAATCGCCCCATTGGTCGCTGTGGAACCTGCCGTAGAGGTCGAGACCATTGTTTTCTATCTTATCAATGGCCGTAAAACGTTCATGGCCCAAAGCTTTGTCAAAAAAGCTTTTGAAATTCATTTTGTGGCCATCGTCAAAAAGCTCGGCATCCGCTGTGAATAAGGCAAACCAGGCATTTTTATCACCGGTCTGCAAAGCATCAATGGCCTTTTTTACTATGGGGTTGGTTAATTGATCGGTATTCATAGCATTTGTATTTTTTATGGTTTTAACTGGCGTTTTTGTTGTTTGCGCCTGGGCTGATAAGGATAAACTGATCAGCGAGGCGTAAACCAGGTAATGATTAATTGCTTTCATTTGAATTTTGTTAAGGGGTATTGCAAATAGATGATGAGCAGGTTCATGAGTAGGAAGGGTAGTTCAATAACTGCCCCCTTCAAGTTTTTTGTGGATAGCTGCAGGCAAATAATGAGCAGGATAGTTATGGCCATTAAAAAGTTCCCAAAAACAAATGTTCGCGGAAACAGGATAAGTAAAGCGCTCAGCATGGTGATGGTACCCAATACAATAAGGCTTTGGCTATTGAAACGCCATTTGCTAAACATGGCCAGCATTTCGGGTTTGCCGCTAACCATGGCCCAGCCTTGTTTAAATCCCATGAATACTACAAACAGGATAAGTAATGAATTGATGATCTTTATGGGCATGGCTTTAAGGATTAAATGTAAAAACAGGATAATCTAATTTACCCTGTTTTTACTTCATTTAAATTAGGTCGACTAATTAATTTGTAGCGCCACCGTTTACTAACAGGTGCTGGCCTGATACGAATGATGAAAGATCGCTGGCAAAGAATTCGGCTGCATTAGCTACGTCTTCTACTTCGGCCAGTCTGCCCATCGGACAGCTGTCCAGTAATTGTTTCCTTAGTTCGGGGTAGCTACCGGCTTCGGCAAATATACCGGAGTGATCAACCGCGAAGGGGATAATGGAATTCACAGTAATACCCTTGTGGCCAATTTCTTTTGACAGGATATCAACCAGGTAACGCGGTGTAGTTTTACTACCGCCATACACAGCCATTCCCGGTACCGGAAATGAGGTGGTGCTTGACGCGATGTAAATGATACGGCCATTATCGGTTACATTTTTAGCGGCTTGTTGCATGGTAAAATATGAGCCTTTGGTGTTGATGGAAAACAATCTATCGAATTGCTCTTCGGTAAAATCAACAACAGGGGTTTCTACCATTTCAATGCCGGCATTAGCCACTACGATATCAATTTTGCCAAACTCTTTTTTGGCTTCGTTGAATAACCTTTCGATATCCGCTACTTTGCTTACATCGGCCTGAACCGCAATTACGCGTACGCCCATGGCTTTGATGTTGCTTAGTACCTCATCGGCAGAGGCTTTATCACGTGAATAATTGATCACGATATCGGCACCTAATGCTGCGTAACGTTCTGCAATGGCTTTTCCTAAACCGCGTGCTGATCCTGTAATTAAGGCTACTTTATTTTTTAATGTGTTCATGATTTCTATGATTTTAATATTTTGTGATTACACTGATTTTGTTTTTGATTTCACCGATTTTGCTTGGTGCGACCACTTATTTTTTTGAATTTTTACTTTTGAATTTTGACTTCCACTTACGCCATTGCACCGTTAATTCCGATGTTTTGGGCACTGATCCATTTGGCAGCATCGCTGGCCAGGAAAGCCACTACATTGGCTATATCGTTAGGCTCGCCTATGCGGTTAAAGGCCGAAAGTGAGGCCAGGCGGTCAATTACTTCCTGTGGCTTACCGTTGGTGAAAAGTTCGGTGTTGGTAGGGCCCGGAGATACCGAATTTACATTGATCCCCCTTGCGCCAACTTCTTTTGAGAATACGCGGGTTAATTGTTCCACCGCTGATTTTGTTGCTGCATAGGTTGAATATGTTGGCAGCATAATACGGTTATTGGAAGTTGAAAAGTTGATCACACTACCATTGTCGGCTAGTTTGGTAGCTGCTTCACGCAGGGTATTAAATGTGCCGCGTACGTTGATGTCAAACTGGCGGGTAAAATCTTCGTCGGTGGTATCTTTCAATAGTTTGGTGATCATGATACCGGCATTGTTAACCAGTACATCAATTTTGCCATAATGAGCTATGGCTGTATCAAACATGGCTTTTACTTCGTCTGACTTGCTTACGTCGGCTTGCAAGGCTATGGCGTCCCCACCTTGTTGTTTTATTTCATTAACTGTTTGCTCGGCTGCTTCAAGACCACCTGCATAATTGATGATCACTTTAGCACCTTCTGATGCCAGTTTTTTGGCTACTGCTGCACCGATACCTCGTGAGGCTCCGGTTACTAAGATTACTTTTTCTGTTAGCGTTTTCATGATTATTTTTCCTTTGTTTGTTTTGATGAATCAAAGGTCTGGTTTAACGCAAGCCAAAAAGTACAGATATCATAGCATTACCTGCAAATATCAAAGAAGGGAGATTTGGAGCATGGATTTTTGGATAAAGGGTAAGGATTTTTACTGTAGGGGCGCATATTTGCGTCTCAGATTATTGAGGGAGGACTTTCACACCGGAGACGCAAATATGCGTCTCTACAAGAAGGGTTTTAACAAGCTATGGTACCATGCTGTTTCCGGAATGAAACAGGGGTGATGCTGGTATGCTTTTTAAAGTAATTACTAAAATGGTTTGCTTCGGAGAAGCCCAGCAGGAAAGCGATCTCTTTAATAGAGGTTGATGAATTTTGTAGGAGTGATTTAGCTTCGGCAATAGTTTTTTCGGTTATCCAGGTACTGATGGGTTTGCCGGTTTTGGTTTTGATCACGTTACTTAAGTAGTTGGGGTGCAGGTTTTGCGCGTCGGCATAATCCTGTAGCCTGAAAACCTGGTGTACCTTGCCATTGTTTAAATCCCTGTAGTGCTGTTCCAGTGTACGTTTGAAATTCTTGACGATCTGGGAGCTGCGGTTCCCTTCATATATGGGGTTATAATCCTTCCAGAAATATTCCTTTATTTTTAACAGCAATACCACAAATAAATTCCCAATGAGCCGGGCACGGTAACGGCTGTTGGATTGATATTCTTTATTGATCTGCAGGTATATATCCTCAAATTCCGAGAATGTAGCCTGGTCTAATACCCTTGGATGAACTGTTTCGGCCAGTAGAAAAGGAAATTCTTCGAAAATATCGGGATGCACATTCTCCTTTAAAAAAGACTCACTTAAAGTGATGAGGTACACCTCATTCAGCTCAAACCATTCGTGCGATTTATAGTGTCCCGGGTTGGTAAAATATATGGTACCCGGTACAGTTTCAAAGTGAAGATCATCAGTAGTATAAACTCCGCGACCATCTTTCACAAAAACAAACGAAAAGAAGTTTGGCCTGTATACCGGCGATTTAAAAGGCAGATCCAGGTGGATATCTTTAATGTTATGAATAGTAAAATCCGTTTTATCGTCAATACCCTCGGTTGGCAGTCCAAAATAAAGGTATTGTTTGATCAGGGTATTAAAAACAAGCTTTTCGTCTGTTGCTTTCATTTATAGAAACGCCTGCAGGAATTCTGACAGGCGATCTAAAATTAACAACAAATTCGCAAATTAATCCATGGTTTTTATGGCCGCCTTAAACCGTTCAGTTTTCATTGCTGATAACATCGTATTCAGTAATATTTTACCGTACTGTAGTTTGCCTTCGTAGGTATCCAATAATATTTTACCGCTCATCAGCATAGCGCCAAACTCGGCCATCTCAGGCTGATTCATATTGGCATCATGTGTATAATTAGTGGGTTTTTGAGCAGCTGCAAACCTAAGCATGATCATGGCATAATACATACGGCATATTTGCTGCATCAAGAAAAAACGCGCCTTTTTGTATTCATCTAATGCTGCACCAAAATAGGTTTGGAGGTAAATAGCTTCGTCCTGCTCATCATTAACATAGGGCTGGGCCAGGATAGTCAGATCTACGTATCTGTCGTTTTGAAAAGCGGCTTCCCAGTCAATCACCCAGATCTGTTTTCCATCAAACAAAATGTTATTCGGATTCAGGTCGTTGTGGCTTGCTACCAGATCGGTGTCATGTCTTGGATAGGACTTCTGAATTTCGGCGTAAAGTGAAAAATACTCGGCTGTAATATGTTCAGGAAACATGTTCAGTTCCTTAAACTGTTGTATAAATATATCAACCCCATCTAAAAAGTTTACCAGTTTTGGGAAAGGGGGCAGCGCATGTATAGCTTTGATAGTGTTACTCAACGCTGTAACAAGCTCCTGTTTTGAAGCAAAACCTTCGCGTAAAGGTTTGGCTTGTACAAAATCTGTAATAGCCAGGGCATCTTCATCATTAGAATAATAAACATGTGGCGCAATGTTAGCCGAGGCCGCTAAGCCCATGCAAATGTGTTGTCGCTCCGGATTGTGCATTTCATCGGCATGCATCAATATACGAAGCAGATAGTTCTTACTTTCTATGGTTATCCGGTATACCAATGCCGATGAAAGACCACCGGTCAGTAATTGTATATCCTCAATTTCGGTATGATTAAATAAAGATCTCAGCGCCTTTTTAACAGCAGGCAATTTTATTTCGGGTATTGTTGTTGTTAGATCCATTTTTTATAAAAAGAGCCCTGTTTCGTCGAATATTTCAGACAGTTTTTCAATTTTTTTTGTTTTTGATTTTGGGAAAATATCCAATGCGGCATATTCCGCGGTTTTTATTGATTCGTTCAACAAACGTTTACCACCCGGCGCCAATACCACATAACTTACCCTGGCATCTCGTTCATTACTTTCGCGCGATACGAGGCCTGTTTTTTCCATAGGTGCAAGCATGCGCGTAATGCCTGAGGCAGTAAAACCCAGCTTGTCGGCCAGATCAATCCTCCTCAACTTTTCATGAGGTGCCTGTGAGAGGTAATACAGTATAACAAAATCATTAAAGCCTAAGCCATAACTACTCAACTGTGCATCAAAGCGACGGTTCACTATCGTTTGCATTTTAGCCAGGTTGAGGATGAATTTTAAGGTTGAATTAATGTATACCATTTATACCTTTGTATAATACTTGATATGTCAAGTATTATACAAAGGTATAAATGGTATACTTATTAGGATGGATTATAAGAAAAAGATTGTCTTAAAATAGATAATTGATATGCTATCAGTATTTTAAATAAATGATTTGATGGCCGCGATCACTGCCCGAGGTGAGCTGATATGTGGAAAATGGCCTTGTGCATCAATGAACTTTAGGGTGCTATTTTCAATGTGCGCGTGTAAATAATAGGCTACCTCTGTAGGCACGGCAATATCATTCCAGGATTGTAGCAGCAGTACTTTCTTTTTAAGATGAGGCAGATGCTCGCGAACATCAGATTCAAATATAACTTTGGCTACTTCTAAAGCAATATCAGGCCTGATGGCCGATAGGGTATAGGCAAATTGCTGTGCAAGTTCGGGTTGATCCGGATTATCCATCGCAACTTCCGAAAAACCGCTGGCCCAGGCACAATAATTACCGGCCATGGCGCTATACATAGCATCTAAAACAGGTTGGGTAAAGCCACCGGTATAGTTATGCTCTTCATCATTTAAATATCGTGGTGAGGCGCCTATAAATACCAGTTTTGAAAAATACTCCGGTTTTTGAATTGCAGCCAATAAGGCAATCATGGAGCTGACGGAATGAGCAACTACAATAGTATTTTGTAATTTCAGATCAGCCAGTATGTTTAACATATCATCAACATAGGCAAAAAGCCGGTCGTATTTTTCTGGTATATACTCATTTGGGTCTGCGCTGCCTGCACCGATATTGTCAAATAGCACAATACGATAATCAGCTTTAAAATCATCTTTGACCCAATTCCACGCGTTTTGGTCTGTGCCAAAGCCGTGGGTAAACACAATTGTTTCAGTAGCATTAAGGTTACCCTCAATAGTTATATTATTCTTTTTTTGAATTATAGTATTCATAAAGCAGATAAATAAATATTAAGGCAGATGGTGCTCTAAGATATAATTTCTATTGATGAAAATATAGGAAAACTAAATAACCTGTTTTAAATGTTAATAATACAGTATATATTAGCCCTGCTTAAATAAAACCATTATATAGCTAAATCGATCTGCCCGGCAGATAACCATAAATCCATAACCAATGAAAAAACTGCTTGTTTGTGCTTTTCTTTTAAATATGGTCACCGCAGCTATGGCTGCAGGGCCAAAGCTGGCTGATACTGTTGTTAAAGGAGCCCCGGTACCTGCCGAAATTGAAGACCCGCGCAATATCGGTATCAATAAGGAGCCTGCACATGCTTCATTAATGCCCTATGCCAATTTACAGGAAGCTCTGAAGGCCAACAGGCACGCTTCATCATTTTGCCGAAGCCTGAATGGTTTATGGAAATTTAATTGGGTATCATGGCCACAACAACGTCCGGTTGATTTTTATAAAACAGCTTACGATGTATCTGCCTGGAAAGATATCAAAGTACCTTCCAACTGGCAGATAGAGGGGTATGGTACACCTTATTACAGCAATTTTACGTACATCTTTAAAAAGGATTTCCCGCACGTAATGAGCGAGCCGCCCCGAAAGTATACCGCCTATGCCGAACGCAACCCGGTAGGCAGTTACCGACGCGATTTTGAAGTGCCTGCTGATTGGAAAGGTCGCCGGGTATTTATGACTTTTGATGGTGTCGACGCCGGCTTTTTTATCTGGGTAAATGGCAAAAAAGTAGGCTATAGCGTTAACAGCCGCAATGCTGCCGAGTTTGATATCACCAAATATGTACAGCCTGGTAAAAATATGATAGCCGTAGAGGTTTACCGTTTTACAACAGGCAGCTACCTGGAAGATCAGGATATGTGGCGGTTGAGTGGTATTTTCCGCAACGTAAGTTTATGGAGCGCTCCGCAGGAACATATCAGGGATTATTTTGTGAAAACTAATCTCGATAAACAATATAAAAACGCGGTGGTTGAGGTGAGCGCCCAGGTAAAAAACTATAGCGGCAAAACCACAAAAGCTAATCAATTAACAGCAACACTTTATAATGGTGGCACTATAGTAAAAGGTGCTACTGGTAATGTGCCCGCTTTAAAACCTGGTGAGGAAACAACTGTGAAACTAAGCTTCCAGGTTAATAACCCTCAAAAATGGACTGCCGAAACACCGAAACTATATACCACGGTATTGAGCTTAAAGAACGGCAATACTACAAACGAAACCATTTCATCACGTACGGGTTTCCGCACTATCGAGATCAAAGGACGCATATTTACCATCAATGGCGTTCGCGTGAAATTAAAAGGGGTTAACCGGCACGAGAACTGGCCCGAGGTTGGGCACGCAGTTACCGAGGAGCAAATGATCAGGGATATCGTGCTCATCAAACAAGCCAACTGTAACCATGTGCGTACCTGCCATTACTCTGATGATCCACGCTGGTATGAATTATGTGATCAATACGGCATTTATTTAGTAGCCGAAGCTAACCTGGAGAGCCATGGTGCCTGGGATGAATTTAATGAGGATCCAAGGATAAAAGATGCCATTATCGACAGAAATGTAGCTAACGTGCAAAACTTTAAAAATCACCCTTCGGTGATCATCTGGTCGTTAGGTAACGAGTGCGGCAGCGGCGGATCTAATTTCAGGGCTGCTTTGGATATGGTGAAAAAGCTTGATCCGACAAGACCTACGCATTACCAGGGTTTTGGTATTGGCGAAAAGAATCCGGCAGATATTGACAGCGACATGTATACCGATCTGGAGAACACCGAAAAGATCGCGAACGATGACAAATACACCAAACCATTTTATTTGTGCGAGTATGCTCACGCTATGTTCAATTCCATGGGCTCTGTTGATGAGTATAATGACCTGTTTGATAAATATCCAACGCTTTTAGGTGGTGCAATTTGGGAATGGCAGGATCAGGGTGTCTGGAACAGGCGGGATCCTAAACACCCGATACTGGCTTTTGGCGGTGGTTTCGGTGAATACCCGAATGACCGTTATTTTATCCACAAAGGTGTGGTAGCATCAGATCGTTCGCTTAAACCACACTATCCCGAGTTAAAGCATGCTTATCAATGGATCGCCGTAAAAGCAAAAGATATTACCAAAGGTATTATCACCATCAAAAACAGGTATCAATTTATTAATCTGGATGGTTTCACCGGTAACTGGGAACTGAGCGAAAATGGCGTGGTCACCACTAAAGGTAATTTTGATATCGGCAAAATAAACCCTGGTGAAGAGAAGGATGTGAAAATCCCTTATGATATTATCAGTAAACTTAAACCCGATGCGGAATACTTCCTGCGGATATCGTTTACTTATAAGGCCGATAAAATGTGGGCCAAAAAAGGTTTCGAGGCGGCATCGCAACAACTGGAGTTTCCGGCTAAAACTATAGCCTTAAAGAAAGACCCCGCGAGCGAACAAGCACTCGAGCTTTCAAACGGAAATAACGAGATAAAAGTAAAGAGTAAAAACTTTAAAATAGAGTTTGATAAAAAAACTGGCACATTCAGCAAACTGGAAAAGAACGGCGAAAATGTGCTGGAAGATAATGGTGGCCCCAAATTACACCTATGGCGTGCCCCTCACCGTAATGATGATATGTGGGCCAATGAAGGCTGGGAAAAAAATGGCCTCAAAACCCTTACCTGGACAGCAGATAGCATTACGGCAACACAACCAACGCCAAACAGGGTAGTGATCAGTGCCAGTTTAACAGGTACGGGTAAACAAGGATTCACCGTACATCATAAAGTTACTTATGATATATGGGGCAATGGGGTTATTCAGGCTAAAAATGATGTGTCATTTAGTAACCCTAAGGTGGTATTGGCCAGATTGGGCGTACGCTTATTTCTAAAAAAAGATCTTGATCAGTTCTCCTATTTTGGCCGTGGCCCAATGGAGACCTATTCCGACAGAAAAAGAGGTTTTGATATTGGTGTTTATTCAAGTACCGTAAAACAGCAGGTAACACCATATGAAAAACCAATGGAGAATGGTAATCATGAGGATATCCGCTGGGCTAAGCTTACCGGAAAGGACGGATCGTTAACAGTTAAACACGTTGGTGGATTCCTGCAGGTTTCTGCACAGCTTCATAGTGACGAAGAAATGGAACCTGTAGAGTATAAAATTGATTTACCAAAAAGCAAAGCGACCGTATTAACCATCAGTGCTCATACGCTGGGAGTAGGTTCAAACTCCTGCGGTCCACGGCCATTGGCTAAGTATACGGTATATGCCAAGCCGGATAGTTTTACTTACGAGATAGATCTGTAAGCCAATAAATAGATTTTAATAGGCAATAAAAAGCGGGTTAGAAATTTTCTTACCCGCTTTTTGTTATGAAGAAATTAAATTAATTAGGTGCAACGGCTGAAGTAGTATTAACATAAGGCCACGTACCCGGAGTGGGTACAGATACACCTTTGTTATTACCACGTACGTTGTTATCGGCGCCAAAGTAGTATAATGGCCAACCCTTATAAACCAATTGGGTTTTTCCGAATACGGTTATTGTCTGAAATTGTGTTTTGTCCAAAACAGAGGGGACATTTATTGCCGCGTTTACAGCAGTATCAATAGGCCAAACTTTATTGTTGCTAAAATTGGAGGCAGTAAATTTGTTGGTGTTAAATTTATCATGACTAAAAGAGTAAAGCGTTTGCCCGCGGTCATCAACAATGTATTGGGTTACACCATCACCAGCCTTAAGGTCGCTGTTGTATTTAACACCATCGTTGCCAATTAGCTGGCTGTTGCTTAACATTACGGTATAGTCGGGTTTGGCAACAAACCAGGTATTTCCTATTTTATCGCCATTAACATCACCTGCATTGGCATCATTCTGATAATAATAAAGTGGCCAGCCCTTGTAAGCTGTTTGTTTTGATCCATCAGCACGGGTTATAGTGCTAAAATCCTTGCTATCCAAACCCTTGTCTAAAGTAAGATTTGCCTGGTAAAAAGTAGGCCAAACCACAGAGCATCCACCGTTACAGCCTGAGCTACCGTTGGCGTCAATAGCGAAAAAATAAAGGGTTTTTCCTTTGGAATCGGTAATAACACTGCCAAACTTTGCATTAGTTGATAGTCTGATTGCATTCGCCGGGGCTGGTTGATCTGGCGTGTTGTTGCTGTTGTTGTTTTTAGAGCATGACCAGCTGGCAAACATAACCGCAATGCCGGCAATTGCGAGGGGTAGATTTTTGAATAATTTCATTGTACTGGTTAAAAGTGGTTAATAATAAATCTTTTATAACTCCAATACGTTGTGAAAAGAGGCTTTGGTTGCTTCCGATAAAAAATAATATCGATATGGAAATAAGTGTTAACTTATTGTAAACGGGTAAATCGAAATTTGGATCACTCTATTACAAACTCGAACTGAATAAACCTATCGGATAATTTAATGCCTTATTGTTAATTTATTAATTGCCACGCGTTAATATTTGGGCCCTTTAAATTTTTGTAACAGTTTAGTGTAATTTTGTTTCGATCATGCCGTTTTATCGGCAAATACTTTAAACTTTACAGATGCATTTTATTCAATAAGGCATTATGAAATAATTTTTTCCTGGGAGAAAATGAATGGCCTTGTTACGTTTAAATGATTTGCTGCGTCCTTATCAATAATTATGAAGAAAATTTTATTATCAGCCGTTGTCTTGATATTTTTGGGTTTAAAAACTTTTTCGCAAACCATACCAGTAGGGAGTTATGCAGAAGATATTGCCAGGAGAAACCAGTTATTAGGCAAAAGCGATAATACCTCATCTTTTACCGTAAGGCCCTTAAATGATGATTGGCATGATACCGACTCATCTTTCAAACAATTAGTAGCGAGCAAAACATACGGCAGTTTCCAGTTTATGGGGAAACCATCCGGTATTCAGATATTACCATTTAACTGGCTAAATGATTATAATTTTAGAAGGCCTTATGGCTATAACAACTCTTCATTGTACCCAACCGCAGGGTACCAGACAAGGGTTAGCGGAGGTTTCTTATTAAAAGCAGGTATACTCAGGGTGCAAATAAAACCTGAATTTGTGTATGCCGAAAACAAAAGGTTTGACACTTTTGCCGATGTTCAGGTTAATACTACGAATATGCAGCTTTTAAATGCATATTATAATATGCTAAATAGCATTGATGCACCTGAAAGATTTGGCAATAAATCATTACAGCATTTATATCCGGGGCAATCAAAAATAACTGTCAACTTTAAAAATATAGAGGCAGGTGTTTCAACAGAGAATATATGGTGGGGGCCAAGTGTGCAAAATTCCATTATGATGAGTAACTCGGCACCTGGCTTTTTTCATTGGACATTTAATTCAATTAAGCCAATTAAAACCATCATAGGTTCATTTGAATGGCAGGTAATAGGAGGAAATTTAAAACAGTCAGGTTATCTGCCAATTGATCTTACCAAATTGGTAAACGGCGGTGGCTTATATCTTCCCAAGCCTGAAGTTACCCGCTATATATCGGCCTACACGATTAACTGGCAACCTAAATGGTTAAAGGGTTTATATTTAGGGCTCACTGGGTACGATTATTTGGATAAGGATTCCCTTTATCATCAAAGAAATATTCTTAGAAAATTATTTCCAGTAATTACGGGGTCGTCGCTCAAAGCAAACGACGTATCTAATGGTAGGGGTGGAGATGGCCAGGATTTTGCTTTTGCCCTTAATGTACGTCAACTATTACCGCTTTACAACGCAGAGCTTTATTTTGAATGGGCAAGGAATGACAGAACCGGAAGTATTAACGATTTTTTACAGGAACCGAGTCATTCAGCTGCCATCACTTTGGGGGGGCGTAAGTTGTTCGAGCTGTCAAAAGATAGTTATATACAAATAAAAGCCGAGTTAACTCAATTACAAAGATCACCCACATTTTTATTAAGGGATGAACCTACGTGGTATACACATCTTACGAGCCCTCGGGATGGATATACCAATGATGGCAGATATATAGGCGCCGGTATCGGGCCAGGCAGTAACAGCTTTATGTTTGATATTAGTTATTTGAAAGGGATGAATTCCTATGGCTTAACGTTGGAGCGGCAAATTCATAATAATGATCTGTATTATATGGCTTTTAGTGGTTCGGGTAATTCTAATTCGCACTGGGTTGATATAAACAGTACCTTCTATACTAATATCAAATTAAAAAAATACCTGATCTCTGGCGAATTGACTCCAGTTTATTCTTTAAACTATCAGTATAATCACGGCAATGGCTTTAATATGCATGCAAGGCTCAACCTTACTTATTACTTTGACTAATTGATAAGATAAATTTATTGAAAAGGGAATGTTATGTTTTGAGTTTACATTACGTAGTGTAACTAACGTAGTTTAGAAATTTAGATGAAAGATCTTCGAAAATATTATTATCCCAAAGAAATAACCTTAAAAAATTATCTTTGCAAAATTTTTCCCGGCTTTTAATAAAACCACATTATTAAAACAAACTATTAGTAAATGGTTATTAATAGTGATCAGCTACTTTTAAATAAATGATAAGCAAGATACATTCCATTAAATCAGCCACCCATAAACCAAATATACTTGTTATAGGCGATCTGATGATAGATCATTATATTACTGGTAGCGCATCCCGGCTATCACCGGAGGCTCCTGTGCCCATAGTTAATGTGAAAAATGAATCGGTTACACTGGGAGGTGCGGGTAACGTAGTCCAAAACCTGGTAGCCTTAGGCGCGCAAGTAGCGGTTGCCGGAGTAATAGGTAATGATAGCGCGGGTGTTCAATTAATAGAGATACTTAGTGATGAGGGTGTGCAAACCCATACCATAATTAAAGATGAATCACGTGTTACTACTGTAAAAACCCGGGTACTTGCAGGGAGTCATCAGTTGGTTCGGATAGATCGTGAAGTTACCAGTGCTGTATCAGAGACCATTGCTAACAAGCTGCTTAATGAGTTGGCTGATTATTTAGAGAAAGCAGACATTGTAGTATTATCAGATTATAATAAGGGTTTGTTTTCTCCATTTCTTACCCAAAAAATAATTCAGGAAGCTACCCGTTATGGTAAAAAGGTAGTGATTGACCCTAAAGGATTAAATTACGAGAAATATAAAGGAGCTTATATCATTAAACCAAATCGTAAGGAATTGGCAGAGGCTGCTCAACTTGAAAAGGTAGATACATTAGAAAGCTTGCAGCATGCGGCAAAAATTATTTTGAAACAGACTGGTGCCGAATATCTTGTAGTAACACTCTCTGAAGAAGGTATGTTGATTTTAAGCGAATCAGGATATAAGTTATTGCCGGTAAAAGCCACTGAAGTATTCGATGTAACAGGAGCAGGTGATACTGTTTTAGCTACAATGGCTTACTTTATAGCAGCAGGTTTAACTATAGAAGAAGCAGGCGAATTAGCTAATCATGCTGCTGCTATAGTGATACGCCAGGTAGGCAGTGCTACCACAACTATTGATGAAATTATTCTTGACATGAAGAAGGAAAATTAAGTCTGGCCTAAAAAATAAAAGTTAGCAGCTATATCAAACACAAAAGTTTCCAAACAATATAATTACAATGATTTTAGAAGCACTACAAGATCACCAGAATACCACACAACGGGTTATAGATAACCTTGCCGGTGATATTGAAAAGGCCTGTCAAATGATATCTGATACAATAAAAAACGGTAACAAGGTTTTATTGGCAGGTAACGGTGGCAGTGCAGCCGATGCCCAGCATATTGCCGCCGAGTTAAGCGGTAGATTTGTTAAAGAACGGAGAGCTTTGCCTGGCATTGCTTTAACGGTTGATACATCGGCACTTACGGCTATAGCCAATGATTATGGTTATGATCATGTATTTTCTCGCCAGGTTGAAGCTTTCGCGCATGCCGGTGATCTGTTTATAGGTATTTCAACCAGTGGTAATAGCCAGGGTATCCTCAATGCCTTTGAAACCGCTGCAAAATTTAAGTGTAAAACCCTTGGGTTATCGGGACGTGATGGAGGTAAAATGAACGGATTATGTGATCTGAACATCATTGTACCATCAAACATAACCGCCCGCATACAGGAAATGCATATATTAATAGGGCATATACTTTGCCAATCGGTTGATGATTTGTTTCAGTAACATATCAGCTTAGTCAACCAATCACACAGGTGCCATAAGATATAAATACATGAGAATCGACCTCGAAAAAATATTGATAAGCAAAATAACTAATATCTCTTTGCTTAAAACTCAGGTTAAAGACTGGCAAAATAAAGGGCAAAAGGTTGTTTTTACCAATGGCGTATTTGATCTTCTGCATATCGGTCATATTACTTACCTGGCCAAAGCCGCCGAACTTGGTGAAAAGCTTATTATTGGTTTAAATGCCGATAGTTCGGTAAAGCGCATTAAGGGGGAAAGCAGGCCGGTAAATGATCAAAATAGTCGTGCGGCTATTTTGGCTGCCCTGTTTTTTGTTGATGCTATTGTAATTTTTGAAGAAGATACCCCACTTAATCTTATTAGTACCTTATTGCCCGATATCCTGGTAAAAGGGGCAGACTATGCCGTGGAAAATATTGTTGGAAGCAAAGAAGTGTTAGCCAATGGCGGTGATGTAAAAACCATTGATTTTGTGCAAGGTTACTCATCAACTTCTATTATCGAAAAGATCAGGCAGCAAATTCCTGGCAAGGTTTAAAAAATAAATCTGTTATTTGTGTTTTTTAACTTTATGGAGAATGTAATTTAATATTTGGTTAAAAAAAACTATGAAATCATTAAGTAATATAAAATTTTACAACCGTCTTCGCCAACAAATTGGTTTACCTTTGCAAAAATCTAAATCCGTTTATTGCAGGGCTTAGACCCCGATATTTTTCAAATATGATTAAAACTAAGTTCCTTATATTTCTGCTTTTTATTGTGTTTTGTTGCGGGGCAATCAACCATGCCACTGCGCAAAGTAATATAAACCCCCAAAATCTTTCCAATATTAATGTAGATGCTTTATCTGATCAGCAGATAAGGCAGTTAATGCAGCAGGCCCAAAGTTCAGGACTAAGTGATGATGATTTGATACAACAGGCCCGCGGGCGGGGTATGCCAGATGCGCAGATCCAGAAATTACAGGCCCGTGTTGATCTGATCAGGAAAAGTGGTGGCGCGGGGTTGTCGGCCAGCGACAGCAGCGGTTCATCAGGAAAACGGAGTTTAAATTACAAAGTCGACTCGCTCGAAAATGATAAATCTGTTCAGAATACTAATAACCGTGGCCCCAAAATATTTGGCCTAGATATATTTCAAAACCGGAATATGAAGTTTGAGCCCAATTTAAAACTGGCAACCCCTTTAAACTACGTACTAGGTACAGAAGATCAGCTTATTATTAATGTTTATGGCAACTCACAGGTAAACTGGAAACTCGATGTATCGCCAGATGGTAATATTAATATTCCCGGTGTGGGTATCATCAACGTTGGAGGTAAAACTATTGAGCAGGCAACAGCCACTATAAAAAGCAGGCTGCAAGCCAGTAATTATGCTTTAGGGCGGGGTACAAACGTACAGATCACGTTGGGTAATATCCGTAGCATTAAGGTTATTATGGTAGGGCAGTTAACCAAGCCAGGCACATATACCTTGTCATCATTATCATCTGTTTTTAACGCGCTTTATGCCGCAGGTGGCCCAAACCGTATAGGTACATTAAGGCAGATCGAGATCATCCGGAACAACCGTATCATCAGGCATTTGGATGTTTATGACTTTCTGGTAAAGGGAAGTCAAAAAGATAATATAACCCTGCAGGATCAGGATATTGTGCGGGTACCTACTTACAGAACGCGTGTTGAAATGGACGGGCAAGTTAAAATACCTGCATTATTTGAGGTTTTACCGGGCGAAAATCTGCAAAATGTAATTGATTTTGCCGGCGGTTTTACAGACAGCGCCTATACCGCACGGATTAAGGTAACGCAAGTGAGTGATCAGCAGCGCCGCTTAACCGATGTTTTTGAAGCCGATTATAAAAATTACATACCATTAAGAGGCGATAGATATACTGTAGAATCCGTTTTAAGCCGGTTTGAAAACCGGGTGGTTATTAATGGAGCGGTTTTCAGGCCAGGAGAATATGAGTTGCAAAATGGGCTAACATTAGCGCAGCTTATTGAGAAAGCTTCTGGACTAAAAGAAGACGCTTTTATGGAGCGTGGAAATATTGTAAGGTTAAAGCCAGATAATACAACAGAGCTTATTCCATTTAATGTAAAAGATATCATCAGTAAAAAATCTTCTATTGCTTTACAGCGGGAAGATATCATCACCATATCATCAATTTTTGATTTGCGTGATATATACCAGGTTACCATTAATGGCGCGGTACGTAAACCGGGTGTATTTGCTTATTCGGAACATCAAACGGTAGCCGATCTGATACAAAAAGCAGGTGGCTTTGCCGAAGGAGCGAGTACTAACAGGATTGAAGTAGCCAGAAGAATAAACAATGGCGATCCATCTTCCCGAAACAGCGCGGTAGCACAGGTTTATGTTGTTAATATAGATGGGCCTATCAGCGCCACAGATACAGGATTTGTATTAAAACCTTATGATATTGTATCGGTATATAACCTGCCAGGATTTGAGAAGCAGAAAATAGTGCACATAGAGGGGGAAGTTTTATACCCAGGTACATATACAATTAAAACCAAAAACGAAAAAATATCTGACCTGGTTGCCAGGGCAGGTGGTTTAACAGCTTCGGCAGATGTAGATGGCGGATCATTAAAAAGAAACTATATAGCCATTTTGGGTATCGATAAAAGCAAATCAGATACGGTAGCTATAGCCCGGGAACGTAATGAGCAGTTGAACAGGCTAAAAAGAACTTATAGTGATACAACCGGTGTTAACAACGATATGCAACAGAGAAATAACTTTGTTGGCATAGATCTTAAAAGCGTCTTGAAATCACCCGGCTCAAAAGGCGATCTGTTGCTGGAGGATGGCGACGTGCTGCGCGTACCTAAGCAACAACAGGTTGTACGGGTTAATGGCGAGGTATTATACCCAAGCGCTGTTGTTTACAACAATTCAAAATCCTTTAATGATTATATTTATAATGCGGGTGGTTATTCGCCGCGGTCATTAAGAAGAGGGGCATATGTTGTTTACGCTAACGGAACGGTAAAGGGGACACGCAAATTCCTGTTTTTTAACAATCATCCCGATGTAAAACCCGGATCCGAAATATATGTACCTAAAAAACCTGAATCAAAAGGTGGCGGGATACAAAACTTTATAGGATTGGCAACCGGGCTGGCCTCATTAGGTGCAATTATTTTTGGAATAGTTAGTTTGAATAAATAATCCCTCTTTATTGAATTTTAACCACTTTATTGGATACTAAATGGACAAACCAAAAACAACTGAGCCTGATGAATTATCTATAAAAGATGTTCTGTTGCGATATAAATTGGTTGTTAAATATCTAAAAAACAAAATATTAACTATAGTTGCCTTTGGCGTTTTGGGCGGGGTTTTAGGGCTTATTTATTCTTTTGTAAAAAAGCCTGTTTATACGGCCACGTGTACATTTGTTTTAGATGAGGGTAAATCCGGGGGAGGATTAAGTCAGGTTGCCGGGCTGGCTTCATTGGCAGGGATAGACCTGGGAGGAGCTGCAGGCGCGGGTGGTGTTTTTCAGGGCGATAACATTATGGAGCTTTATAAATCCAGAATCATGATCGAGAAAGCCCTTCTAAGCGAAATAACAGTTAACAATAGAAAGCAATTATTAATTGACAGATACATCAGTGCCCTGGAGCTTAGAAAAAAGTGGAAACAAAAGGGTATAGATACCATTAATTTTCTGGGATCATCAGATAGCTTTAACCGTACACAGGATAGTATCATAACCGATATAGCTAAAGCCATTAATAAAAAAGTATTAGATATAAGTAAGCCTGATAAAAAACTCACTATTATAAAGGTTGATATTTCGTTTGTAGATGAACTTTTTGCCAAGGAGTTTAACGATAAATTGGTTACAACGGTTAATGACTTTTATATTAAAACTAAAATAAAAAAGACATCAACTAATGTAAATGTTCTTCAACGGCAGGCTGATAGTGTAAAAGCTGTTTTAAATAGTAGTTTAGGTAGCGTAGCCTCATCCATTGATGCTATTCCTAATGCTAACCCTTTGCATTCAATCCTTAAAGTGCCATCTCAGAGAAAACAGATAGACGTGCAGGCAAGTACAGCTATTTATGCCGAAATTGTTAAGAACCTGGAATTAGCTAAAATCTCGCTTCGTCAGGAGGCCCCCTTAATACAGGTAATTGATACCCCTGTATTTCCATTGACCAAAGAAAAATTAGGCAAGATAGGCGGAATATTACTGGGAGGGCTACTTTTTGCATTTGTTTGTATTTTTTGGTTGTTATTAGCCAGAAGTTTTAGGGAATTGGGGGGTAAGGATAGTTAAAGATGATAGAGAAAATTAAAACTTTGATTCTTAATAAGGATGAACGATCGAGAGCTATACAGATAAATACAACCTTAAATGTAGTTTTTAAAGGAGCAGGGTTATTTTGCAGTTTTCTTTTGGTGCCCATAGCCCTGTTGTATATTGATAAAACTGAATATGGGGTATGGCTTACCCTCACATCAATAACCGGATGGCTATCCTATATGGACGTAGGCTTAGGTAATGGTCTTCGAAACAAATTAACCGAAGCTGTAGCACAGGGCAATAATACTTTAGCACGCGAATATGTAAGCACCACTTATGTGCTTTTTGGTACGGTGATGCTTGGTCTTTTTATAGTTTTTGCATTGTGCAATGTGTTTTTGGATTGGAATAGCATATTAAAAACGAATATCAATTCCAAAACACTGCTGCTCACTACTTACCTTATCGTTCTTTCTTTTTGCATAAGGCTGGTTTTAGATCTGGGCGGAACGGTGGCTATTGCTATGCAAAAAACTTATTTAAGAACCCTTCTTGATTTTTCAATAAGCTTATCAACCCTTACCTGCATTTTTTTACTTTCAAAAACCGCAAAGCCATCTTTTGCTTTGTTTAGTATTACCGTAGCCTTAGCTCCGGTAATTGTATTGATCTTTTTTAACTATATCATTTATTCAAAGTCGAAATATAGTTTTCTAAAACCGTCATTTAAATTTTTCAGGAAAAGCTATATTAAAACATTGTTTAATGTGGGTATCCAGTTTTTTTGTATCCAATTTGTAGGCATCATTATCTTTTCTACAGATAACATACTTATAACTCAATTCTATTCACCCGAATATGTTACCTCTTTCAATGTAGCATATAAATATTTTACCATTCCTACCATTGCATTTTTAATAATCATGATGCCGTATTGGTCGGCATTTACCCATGCTTACACGGTAAAGGATCTTGATTGGATAAATAAAGCTTTTAAAAAATTGTTGAAGATATGGGTAATTCAGGTTTTGGGTGTAATACTTTTAATTGTTGCCGCCGGAACAGTTTACAGGATATGGGTTGGTAGTAAAATAGCTATACCATTATCGCTTTCAATTTCTCTTGGTGTGTATGCGATGGTATCTAACTGGAATAATGTTTTTGCCTACTTTATTAACGGGGTAGGTAAAATCAGGTTACAATTATATAGTTCGATATTTGTAGGGACTATTAATATACCCTTATGCTATGTTTTGGTGAAATACACACAACTGGGGGTGTCGTCAATTGTAATAGCAAATATACTTTGCCTGCTGGTGAGTTCGGTATGGTCCCCAATTCAATGTTACAGGATTATAAATAATAGTGCAACTGGTATTTGGAACAAATAGCTGGCACAGGTTATCAGGGATTTTATTAAATATTTGATCTGTTAGATTTGTAAGAGATGTTAAAGCAATTTATTTTTCTGGTATATGTTGTTAAAACTAAGATCAGGCATCTTTTTAGTCCGGAAAAGGTGTCTGATAGACTTCTTATTCTAAAAATGGATGCCATTGGTGATTATATCATTTTTAGAAATTTTTTGAGGGAAATAGCCTATAGCGAGAAATATAAACAATGCAAAATCACCGTGATATGTGATAAAGCTTTGAAAGAATTAGCATTGGAATTAGATGGTGATGTTATAGACAACGTTATTTCATTTGATCTGCAGCCTTTTTTAAAAAACAAGATAGATATCTTAAAACAGGCTGCTGTATGTAAGTATCGCGCAGTTATTAATTTTCATTATTCGCGTACACCCGAAACGGAAATCATTACCTGGCTTACCGCCGCAGATGAAAAAGTGACCATAGACGGCGATACATTAAGAATGAGTTTTTGGAAGAAACCGATTTTTAATCTGATTTACAATAAGCTGTTTATAATGCCTTCTGATATTAAAAGTGAATTTGGCTTTAACAAGGCACTTACAGAGTTTATAACCGGGGTTAAATCTCACATAGAAGGTCCTTCTCTTGAATTAGATGCTGATAGATATGACTCAAAGATAGAGGGTCCATATCTTATTGTAGCCCCTGGAGCCGGATCGGTAAACAGGCAATTGAGATTATCTTCTTATGCTAAAATAGTGGATTTTTTAATTGATAAAGGTTATAACGTTTGTTTTATCGGGTCGCCGAAGGATTCATTGATTGTTGGGGAAATTATCAATTCTTTACCCCACGGACATCTAAACAAAATCACCGATCTATCCGGAAAAACAGCACTCGGTGAAATGCCTTATATAATTAATAAAAGCTTAGGTGTTATTTGTAATGATAGCGGGCCGTATCATCTAAGTATGGCATTAAATAAGGCTACTATATGTTTAGCCGGGGGAGGACATTTTGAGCGATTTGTTAGTTATGGAAATAGTAAAAAAGTTAAACTATGTTATGAACTGATGCCCTGTTTTAATTGTAATTGGCAGTGTATTTACAAATTTAACGCAACTGATCCTTATCCCTGTCTGGATGCGATTGACATTAATAAAGTATTTGAAAATATCTCTTTATTAGAAAAAGAGTACATGATTTAATTTCTGTATAAACTCGTATTTACAACAGAGAGTAACCCACACATCAACTAACGGCATGAATAATATATCCATTTTAATACCGGTTTTTAACAGACTGGAAGTTACTATAAGGGGAGTGGATGCCATCAATAAGGCATTGCAATATTATGCTGAAAACGGTACCGGAACTAATATTTTTAAGATCATTATAATTGATGATAATTCAACTGATGGAACTGCGCAATGGATAGAAGAGCATTACCCGGATATTGATCTGTTAAAAGGTAACGGTAATCTTTGGTGGACGGGATCCATGAACATGGGGGCCCATTATGCTATTGATGTATTAAAAAGCGATCATATTTTATTATGGAATGATGATACCCTATGTTCTGTAGATTATTTTTATGAATTGGAAAAGCTGATGTTAAGCAACGCATATGATTCCGATTCTATTTTTGTTTCAAAAATTTTATGGCAACATAACGAGGGCTTATTATTTAACTTTGGTTGTTATTTTTATGAAAAAACAGGAAAGCAACTTTTGATTGGGTTTAACAAGGAGGATATCTACAATGACATACTCCAGATTGATTGGTCTGGTGGTATGGGAACTTTAATACCTGCTCACATTGTTACCCATATCATGTATTTTGACGAAAAAAGATTTCCCCAGTATTATGGCGATATCGACTTTTTTTTAAGAGCTAAAAAGGCGGGATATAAAGCTTTTGCGGTACCTTCTTTGAAAATTTATAATGACTTTGAAACAACAGGGATAAATAAGGTACGATCATTTAAGGATTTTAAAGCCATATTATTTTCTAACCGTTCAAATGCCAACCTGAAGCAAACATTTGATTTTAACAGGACACATTCAAATAATATAATTAGTTGGCTTAGATTTGGAGCTAAGTATTTTTTGCTTGGGGTAAAATCATTTTTTTCAATATTGACATCAAAGAAAGCCGCGAGCAGTTAAATATCAGTAGCTAATTGGATTGATAAACGTTTTTTAGCTTACTCTAAACAATAAAATTTTATACAGTCATCCCAAAACGATCATGGAGTAACAAACCTATAAATGAAAAAAGCCTTTAATTATATATCACTTTATTTGTTCAACGCATTTTTTTGCAAGATACCTATCAATTTTATCAGGATGTTTTTCATGCGGTTATACATGAAAATAGGAAAGGGATCTTTTGTGAGCTGCAATGTCAAAATATTGAATCTGGAGGACCCTAAAAACAATATAACTATAGGCGATAACTGCTTTATTAACCCGGAATGTTTACTTGACGGCAGAAAAGGCAAAATCATCATTAAAGATAACGTAGATATAGCAAGAGGCACCTGGATATATACTTTGGAGCACGACCCACACGATGATTATCATGCAACCAGGCAGGGCGATGTAATTATTGAAGATTATGTTTGGATTGCATCGCGGGCAATGATTTTGCCAGGGGTTACCCTTGGTAAGGGTTGTGTAATTGCCAGTGGGGCAGTTGTAACCAAAGATGTGCCCGCTATGAGTATTGCAGGCGGTGTGCCAGCAAAGGTTATTGGCACAAGAAGGTCGGCACTCAAATACACCATTGATTTTACGCCATACCTATATATTTAACATTAGAATGCCTTTATATATTGATACCTAATTGACAACTACAACATCATACTTATCAGAAGAAAAACCGGTACGAAAAACCGACTGGCAAAACATTATAGTTTATAGTGTAATCCTGTCGGCATTTATTCCTAAGCTGGTTATTACTGAGGGTGTTAATATCTTTCTGCCAGAGCTGTTTATGTTTGTAGGGCTGGTTTTTGGTTTTAAGCAATTTATACTTTACTCAGAACAACGGCTTTTGTTGGGTATATTTCTGTGCATGGTGCTTTTTTCCATAATATCACAAGCATCGGTTGTTGATTTTGGAGCTATTTTAAGAAGCGTTAAGGAAATAATTTATATCCCTATCATTTATTGGGCATCAAAGATCAGGAATACTCAAAAAGTATTAAAAAATTTAGTGCTTTTTGGATGCGTGGCGTTGCTTATAAATATTCTGATGTACATGATGAATTTTTCTGTGGCTAATACCATATTTTCTGATGCAGAAACACTCAGCAGCGGAATGTCTAACAGGGGAATAGATATATTTTCATTAAAGCTTGTTCAGTTAAATGGTCTCGCACACGGAATATGGGGTTCTTATTGTGTGTTAATTTTTACTTTAGCTATATCATTAAAGCAAAGCGGTGTTATTAAACGTAAGCACCTTTATATAGTTGGGGCTTTGTTTTTTATCAATATTGTTATTACCGTTAGCCGGGAAGCTATTTTGATCCTGGTGGTGGTTTACACCTTATCTTTTCTTCGGTCTAAAAAATCAATTCTTAAAAGAGGTTGGATCTTAATTGTTTTTGCGATAATCATTACCGGCATCGTTATATTTGGATCTGACCTGCCTGCTGTACAAAAGATTTCCTACACTATTGATTCCTTTTCAAATAACGGATCCGAAAGCAATATCAGTCTTCGTATCAATACCTGGGCAGCGTATTTCAATTTCCTGTCGCACAATGTTCAATATGTACTCTTCGGTTTAGGTTTTTCACCTGTCAACTTTTATAATCATATAAGTCCTTATAGCCATGCCGATATTGTTAACGTTCCGGAAAGCGCGGTAATTTACTGCCAGGCATACGGCGGTATCATAGCAACTATTTGCTTATTGAGTTTAATAGCCGCAGCCGCATTTAAGATAAATAAAAACAGTCCATATAAGTTAATCAAATACTTCTTTATTGGGGTAATTATAACAAATTGTGTTAGCGGGGTTTCTATGTTCTCTGATTTGTTGTATGCGCATCTGTGCGTAGTTTATGGATTATTAATAGTAAATAATAATGAAGATAAAAGTAATACAGTTAACAGCCAGGGCTGACATGGGGGGCGGGCCAAAGCACGTACAGCATTTATTGAAAGCCATACATAATCAAGTGGAGTGCTTTGCAGGATGCCCGGAAGATAAGCCCTTTTTTGACAGCTATAAAGGTTTACTCGGAGACGAAAAAATGACCACTATTCCTCATCGTAAGCTCACCTTAAAAGCGCTGTTTTCGTTATTGAAATATGTAAAAAAAAATGACATACATCTTGTACATAGCCATGGCAAGGGTGCATCTGTTTATGGCAAATTACTAAAGATCCTAAAGCCCAGCCTGAAACTAATATATACTCCCAATGGCATACACGTTGATGAATATTCCAGATTGGCAATGATGCTTTACCAAACTTACGAATACCTTACATGCGGATTATTTAATCACATTATATACGTTTCAGAATCGGAAAGAGAAAAAGCAAAACAAAGCAAGCTATTTCTGCGCAATAAGTTTTCTATTATTCCAAATGGGGTGCCTACTTTTTATCCACCTGCTAATGAAGACCTGGCTGCCCTCAGGAACAGTTTGTTTAAGCAGCCCGAAAGGAAAATTATCCTTACGTTTTCAAGGTTTGATTATCAAAAAAATATGCAGGAAACTTTTGATATTGCAGCCTCGCTCCCCGAATATAATTTCTTATGGTTAGGTGATGGAGAAGATTATTTACCGCTTAAAGAAAAAGCTGCTCAACAGGGTATTGATAATATAAACATGCTGGGTGTACAGCACAATATAGATGCTTACTTATCAATAAGTGATATGTACCTTACTACATCAAGATGGGAGGGGCTACCGTTGGCGCTGCTGGAAGCTATGGCCGCCGGAATGCCTATTTTAGCAACCAATGTTACCGGTAACAAGGATTTGATTAATCGCGACACCGGAGATTTGTATGAACTGGGCGACATAAGTAGCGCGGTTGAAAAAATAAAGCAGATGCTTGAAAATCCCAGCTTTAATGAAACTGTTATTAAAGATTACTTTGAAAAAAATTACTCCGTTAACAATATGGCTTCCGGGGTTGTGAAAATATATAAAGAGCTGGTTTAATGAATATATATATAGTTTGTGCCTGGTATGAAGTTGCTATGAGGCACTACTCATTTACTATATTAAACAATATCAGGAAACATCTGCCCGAAAATCAACAGGTTTATGTTACGTTGGTTTTAAGAAACGATTTGGAGAATTATCCGGAGTTAAAAGAACTGGAAGGGCTTAACATTGATTATGTAATCATAAAAAATAGTCTCCTGAATATATTATCAAAGGTGTTTCCCGTTTTTTTTGACAGGTATGTTTTAAGAAAAGCAAAGGAGTTCAACGCGTCTTTAATATATATACTATTTGAGGGCTTGTTCTTTAAAAATATTGACGCTATGGCTCGGCAATCTAAAATAATGTATACTGTGCATGACCTGATTCCGCACGAAAAAAGTATAGTTAGTATGAAAGACAGGTGGCTGGAACGCACCGAAAGCACACGGGCCGCTTATTTGCGCGAAAAAGCTGATTACAGGATCACAAACTCCTACGCTCAGTTTTTGGAGCTAAAAAACAAATACAGCAAGCCCTCATTTTATACAAGTATGCCAACATTAGTAAATACTCATATTGCTAATGGCAACTTGAAGCCAGCCGAAATTAAAACGGGTAAATATATCTTGTTTTTCGGAAGGCTGGATAAGTACAAGGGTTTAGAACGGTTGATTGAATGTCATTTAAAATCAGCTGTGGATGCCACTTTGCTAATAGCCGGCGCCGGTAATATATGGTTTCAGGTACCTGATAGCCAACGGGTAATGATAATAAACAGGCATATTGACGATGCAGAACTTAAATATCTGTTTGAAAATGCGCTGATCTGTGTATTACCATACATATCTACCACGCAAACCGCGTTGGTTTCCATTCCGTTCCATTTTAAATGCCCGGTAATGTTATCTGATATCAAAGAGTTTGTGTTACTGGCAAATGATTCAGGATCAATAGTATGTGATTTTAATAACTATCAACAGTATAACGGTTATATAAAAGAAATTACCACAAATGAGGATTTTAGGCACAACGTTGTTGCTTCTCAAACCAGATTTTATGAAAAGAATTATGATCCTGAAATTTTCATGTCACATTTAACAAAAATTTTTGATGAGATACAAGGGAATATCGTGAATTGAATTTTCGGGCCACTCTAATTACAAATAGGAGACAAGGGTGTTTCTTAACCTGTTATATTATAGGTTATTATTAAAACGGTTGATTGCATTGCGTACATAGGAGATTTATACATACAGATGGAAAAAGGTAACGGACTGTTTCATAAGTTGGACAGATTTTTGGGTATCCCAATTGTTTTAACCTTGGGGATATTAAGAAAGAAAAACAAAAGTGTACCAGTCAAAATAGGTAGGATCGCTGTACTTAATATAGGTTCAATTGGGGATAATGTGTTAATGTCTGCTGTTATCCAGGATCTCAGATCGGATTACGCCGATGCCGAAATCATTGCTTTTACAGGGTCAACAAATTATCAGTTGGTGAAGCTGATACCGGGCTTAAATAAGGTGATAAAATTACCGGTAACCAATGGGCTAGCCACTGTAAAGATGATACGCGAAGAAGGCGGATTTGATTTGCTATTTGATTTTGGTCCCTGGCCAAGGCTCAATTCTATCTATGCAAAATTTGTTAAGGCCAAATACAAATATGGTTTTCAATCAGATAAGCAGTATCGGCATTACGTTTATGATAAAGCCATTATCCATTCATCTCAAACGCATGAGATAGAAAATTTCAGAAGTTTGGTGAGTGATATATATAAGGGCATCAACCACGCTCCCCAAATCAATGTAATATCAACAGAAAAATCAGATACATTGGTTAAGGGATTGAAAAAGTATTGCATCATCCATCCATGGCCGGGTGGGTTTAAAAGTTATATGAAGGAGTGGCCTGATAGCAATTGGGTAAAATTAATTGAAAAGATATATGACAAGTTTGATCACATCGTTATAACGGGAAGCCCTGCCGACAAAGAAAAATCAGACAGGATAATTCAGTTATTAGAATCAGCAAATAGTAACAACAAAATTATAAATCTTAGTGGCGGGGTTAATTTACAAGAGTTAGCGCACCTAATTGTTAAAAGTGAGCTGGTGGTTTCGGTTAACACAGGCATTGCGCATATGGCAGCAGCACTAAGTAAGAAACAGGTATGCCTTCATGGGCCTACCAATGTACTACGTTGGGGCCCTTACGATGATAATACTATTTCGGTAGTGCCCGATGAAGGACACTTTGGGTATTTAAACTATGGTTATGAGTATAGCAGAGCAAAAGAAAACTGCATGGAAAACATCTCTGTAGATAAAGTTTATAAAGCAATAGAGCAAATATCATTTATCTAATTTGGGGGGGCTTGATAGAATTGGAGTAATTAGTAGTCATCTTGAAGATCTGTCTATATTAATAAATTATTATTTAATTATAAATAAAAAAGTGTATTATGAGGTTTTTGTTTGATCTGTATGAAAGTTATTGTCCTGTAATAGCTATATGCATGATAATTAAAGGCTTTTTTACGCTTTAAGTACAGTATAAAAAAAATATTCCGCCCTGTAGCGTTCTTTAATTTATTATCGTAATGGTATTAAAAGGCAAACTTTATCGTTATGTAATTATGTAAATAATATAACATATAAAGTCCTATATTTGCAAAACTTTACCTATGGCAATACGATACTCTAAATTTCTCGCCCCTGTTACTTTTATAAGTGATTTAATAGTATTAAATATTGCGTTACAGTGTGCTCATACACTGGTGTTTACATACTACTCGTCACAGATAGAATCCGTAAATTTTACACTACTTGTTAACCTGGTTTGGGTATCTGTTTCAACCATTACCAAAAATTATATTATTTCCAGGCCGCTGGTACTAAAGGATAACCTCAACCGGTTTTTATCGTCCTTGCTTTATCATCTGCTGATTGTTCTTAGTGTTATTTATTTCTTCAAACTGTATGAGGTAAGTCGCTGGGAGATGTTCTTTACCTATACGCTGTTCTTCTTTTTTATCATTATACAGCGTTCGGTTATATTTTTTATCCTGGATTATATCCGCAAAAAGGGTTATAACAGAAGGCACGTGCTGGTTATAGGAGATGAAGATATTGCAAACCGCCTCATCAGGTCGTTCTCCAAACACCCGGAGTACGGTTATTACTTTACCGATTTTATTTCGGAAGAGATGATAAAGGATTTTCCTGAACAGGTTTTGATGGAAAAACTGATCAATAAGAGTCCTGACGAGATATTTGTGTGCTATAAATACCTGCACCCACTACTACTGCAAAAGCTGGTTGATTTTGGCGAACAGAACTCAGTTAAAATAAAACTGGTATCAGACCTGATCCTGAATAATAATTATGCCAGCATAGTTAATTATGAAAATCTTCCGGTTATCCAGCTGTCTGCCGGTTCTGAGTTGAGCTTTAAAGTAATATTCTTTAAGCGAAGCTTTGATATCCTGTTTTCGGTAAGTGTGATGATAGTTGGGTTTCCGATATTTCTTTTGTTGATGTTAATTACTAAACTAACATCAAAAGGTCCTGCCTTTTATAAACAAGAAAGGATTGGCCGAAATCATAAGCCATTTACCATATACAAGTTCAGGAGCATGTATGTAAATGCCGAAAAGGCCGGCCCGCAGTTATCAAGCGAATGGGATCCACGCATTACTGCATGGGGAAGATTATTACGAAAATCAAGGCTGGATGAGTTACCTCAATTTTGGAACGTACTGAAAGGTGAAATGTCTGTAGTAGGGCCGAGGCCAGAAAGACAGCATTTTATTGAACAGCTTATTGAAAAATCGCCAAGCTATAAAAAGCTGTTACGTATTAAACCCGGTCTTACCTCCATAGGACAGGTATCTTATGGCTATGCCGAAAATCTGGATCAAATGCACAGCCGCATCCGTTATGACCTTATTTATCTCAACAATATCAACTTCAACAGTGATATGGGGATAATCTTAAAAACCATCAGGGTAATGGTACAGTTAAAAGGAAAATAACCAGGATGATTAATCCGCACTTGTTGTATTGCTTATTATTTTAAGAAAAATATCGAAATACTTAACAGGGTACCGCTCATATCTGGTATAATTAGATGATTTCTTGTAAACTTGCATAATTGCTGTGTAACGAATACGGCAATTGATCGTCATAGTTTATATATGGAGCGCCACCAACCAGCAACAGATCGCCAGTTATTGGAATTGATCCGCAAGGATGACCGGTTGGCCTTTACAGAATTGTATAACCGCTATTGGGACAAACTGTTCATTGTAGCTATGCACCGGTTAAATGACGAACATGAGGCCGAAGAAGTAGTACAGGAAATTTTTTTAAGCCTTTGGCAGCGGCGTACAACTATTGAACTTTCTCATAGCCTGAATACCTATTTATCGGTTGCTGTTAAGTACCGTATCATTAATCACCTGGATAAACAGTTTCTTAAAAAGCAACATGTGGATCATCTGGCCACTCATGCGCCGCGTGAGCTGGATAGTACGAATAACTGGCTGGCCGAAAAAGAACTCCGTACACAGTTGGAACAAACCATTAGCCGTTTGCCCGAAAAGTGCCGGATAGTTTTTTTGCTGAGCCGTGAGCAAAATAAAACAAACGCCGAAATTGCCGCCGAACTTAACATCGCCGAAAAAACGGTAGAGGCGCACATGACCAAGGCATTAAACACGCTTAGGCAAACATTAAATATCACCATTCCGCTGCTGCTTTACCTGCTCGAAAAATAATTCATCTTTTTTTCATTTACCACTAAGGGTAAAACGCGCTATGGCTGACTATATGTATAAACATACCAAGTAAACCATGGATAGTAATAGCTTTAACCCTGAAGAGCTGGCCCATAAATGGCTGACAGGCACACTCAGCCCCGACGAAAAGTTGAGGTTTGAGCAATGGTATGCCGATTTTAACGATGAAGAACTATTGCTTTCAGATAGTCGATATACATCAACTGAACAGATCAGATCAAATATATTAAACTGTATTAACACCAGTATAGATGAACAGCTTGCACCTAAAGTAAAAATATATAAGCTATGGCGGAATTTGGCAGCCGCGGCAGCCGTTGTTTTTGTTATAGGCACCGCGGCGCTTTACAGAACACCCATACTCAACCTGGTTGATCCGGTAAAACAGCTGCAATTGACCACCAACCCGGGAGAGTACAAGCAAATACAACTGCCCGATGGTACCCGTATTTGGCTTAGCCCGGCAACTACATTTAATTATCCCGAAAAGTTTAGGGGTAAATTGCGTAATGTGAGTATTAAAGGCGAAGCTTATTTTGAAGTTAAACATGATACCGATCATCCCTTTGTTATCCAATCGGGTGTTATAAAAACGGTAGTATTAGGCACCAGTTTTGATATCCAGGCGTATGATCATGCTAAATCTATTGATGTAACACTGGTTAACGGCAAGGTGGGGGTATCAACAAATACAAGCGCTGCCGCAACCATGTTAACCGCCAACCAAAGGATGGTATATCAAAAAGCAACGGCAAGCCTGGTAAAGGAGAACTACCCAAACGCGGCCAGATTTTTGGACAGGCGCAAAGGGATCTTTGATTTTAACGGTGCATCCCTCGCCGAAGTTATTCATGATCTCGAAACTCAATATGGTATTAGCATCAACCTGGCTCCCGGTTTAACATCAAAAGCTTTTTACGGTCGCTTGCAAACTACCGATCCCATTAACCGCACGCTTGATAAGTTGAGCACGGTTATGGAATTACGCTGGGAAAAACAAAATGGAGCTTACCAGCTTCAGCCCTAACAAATATGATTTATTTACCCCCTATCATTTAACAAACCTGCAACCATGACGTCTTAAAATTGCCCCTACACACCTATGAAAAAAAAGCCCGGCTCAGGGAAACAGAACCGGGCTTGTTATTTAAAATCCTGATCAGTCATTGCCTTCGAAACGAATGGCTGATTATTTTAAACCTCTTAAAGTTATGAAAAAAAACGGACCTCTAAGGTTCCCTAACCTGATTTATCCTTTAATGAAACTATACCAACTTTTAAGTATTTTTTTTTGTATAACCCTGATCCTTACGTTTAGCAGCCTGCGGGTTTTTGCCCAATCGCCGCTTGATAAAACAATCACCATCAAATTAAATAATGTACCATTAAAACAAGCCCTCGATAAAATAACCGCGGCCACCGGCGTACGCTTTACTTATAACGAAGCCGTTGCCGCCAGCAACATTAAATTAACCATCAATGCAAAGGCGCAAAGCCTTAAACAGGTACTTGAAGTGGCTCTGGCCAATTATCCTTATAATTATTCTCAACTGGATCAGGATATACTGATCCGCTATGACGCGACGAAGCTAAAAAAGCCCGACGCCGAACCGGCGGCAAAACCGGCAGCAGCAGGAAAGTTCACCATCAGCGGAACAATTACATCAAAACAGTCTGGGGAAACGATAATAGGAGCCAGTATACGGCTGGTAGATGGCGCGCAAGGAACTTCGACCAATGGCTATGGCTTTTATTCGATCACACTGCAGGCCGGTGACCACCAGTTGCTTGTGAGCGCCATTGGGCAGAAAACCCTGGTTGTGCCAGTTTCGCTAACACACGATCAAAGGCTTAACATCACTATGGAGGATAACGCCCAGGAGCTGCAAACGGTAACCATCACCGCTACTCAAAAAGGTGCACGCGATTTGAAAAGTCCGCAAATGGGTGTCGAGAAGCTAAACATTAAGGAAATAAATGATGTCCCCGTATTATTGGGCGAGCACGATGTGATGAAAACCATACAGCTGTTCCCTGGTATTAAATCGGCGGGGGAGGGCAGTGGTGGATTTTATGTACGTGGCGGTGCTACCGATCAGAACCTGCTGATGCTTGACGAAGCTACTGTATACAATGCATATCACCTTTTGGGTTTCTTCTCTACCTTTAACTCTGACGCTATAAAAAATGTAAGCATTTATAAAGGCGACATGCCTGCACAATACGGCGGCAGGTTATCATCGGTAATTGATGTGAAGATGAACGATGGTAACAACCAAAAGTTTGGCGTAAGCGGCGGTGTGGGTGTGATAGCGGCACGTTTAAATGTAGAAGGTCCTATTCAGAAGGGTAAATCATCCTTTCTGATATCGGCTCGGCGTACTTATGCCGATGCTTTTTTGAAGTTTTCAAAAGATACGGTGGTTAAAAATAGCCAGCTTTATTTTTATGATATCAACGCTAAAGCCAACCTGGTTTTAGGCGATAAAGACCGGGTTTATATCTCCGGATACCTGGGGAAGGATGTGCTTACTGCTAATAATGTGAACGGCATCAACTGGGGTAATACCACGGCCACCCTGCGCTGGAACCACATTTTTAACAACCGTTTTTTCTCCAATACCTCTTTTATCTACAGTAATTACGATTATGAGATTAAAGTAAAGCAGGATGTAAACACCTATAAGATCACTTCCCGCATCAAGGATTGGAATTTTAAGGAGGATATGCAATATGATGTGGGTTCGGATCATTCCTTAAGTTTTGGTGTCAACAGCGTTTATCATACCATTAAACCTGGCGAAATATCAGCCAGTGGCAACTCGGGCATCATATCACAAACGCTCGAAACCCGGTATGCCTGGGATAATGCCGCCTATGTAAGTGATACCTGGAAAGTTACAGATCGCTTTAGTTTAACTTATGGCACGCGGCTTTCGGCTTTTTCTATTATAGGTCCGGGTACTTATTATGATGTAAATGCCGATGGGGCAATAACCAATTCAACGCACTACAACTCTGGCCAGATAGTTAAAACTTACGTAAACCTGGAGCCCCGTGCGGCAGCCGCTTTCCAGTTGAATGATATCAGCTCGGTTAAGGCTTCTTATGCCCGTAACGCGCAAAACCTTCACCTCATCAGCAACTCTACCCCGGGCTCGCCAACCGATAAATGGGTAGCCAGTACCAATTTGATCAAACCCGAACTGGCCGATCAGTTTTCTGTAGGATATTATCGTGATCTGGACGAACATAAATATGAGTTCACGTTTGAAACCTACTATAAAAAGCTGCAAAACCAGCTGGATTATCGTAACGATGCCAACATCTTTACCAACCAGCCCATTGAAACGCAGTTGCTGTATGGCAAGGGGCGTACCTACGGCGCGGAGTTTTTGCTGCGGAAAAAGACGGGTCGTTTAACCGGTTGGGTAAGTTATACCCTTTCCAAATCAGAACGGCTGATAGATGGTATCAATAACAATCAATGGTACAACGCCCGCCAGGACCGTACCCATGACCTGGCCGTGGTAGGTATTTACAAGCTGAACGACAAATGGACGCTATCGGCCAATTTTGTTTTCTATACCGGCGATGCGGTTACCTACCCAAGCGGCAAATACCAGATAGACGGGGCAACCTATTACTACTATACCAATCGTAATGCCTCAAGGTTGCCTGCCTACCACCGGCTCGACCTTGGCGCTACCAAGCAGCTTAAGAAAACCAAAAAATACAGCTCGGAGCTTAACTTTAGCTTGTATAACGCTTATGGTAACCGCAACGCTTACCGTATATTTTTCAGAGATAATAAAACAGACCCTAATAAAACAGAGGCTGTACGTACCACTTTATTTACCTACGTACCTTCTATTACTTATAACTTTAAATTTTAACACATGCATACCATACGTTTTTCGGCCATATTGATGATCCTGCTGGGGCTGCTGAGCTCCTGTGAAAAGGTTATCGACCTGAAGCTTAATAACAGCGCCCCCCAAACGGTGATAGAAGGTACGGTGATTAATGAAGCCGGCGGTGCCAAAGTATCTATAAGCTTGTCTAAAAAATTTACCGACGACAGCTCCTTTGAAGGTATCAGCGGGGCGCAGGTAACAGTTGAAGCCGATGGCACAATTTATAATTTTGATCCTACGGCTACCGGTGTTTACCAGAATGCTACCCTTGTTGGTATACCTGGGCATACCTATCATTTAACTGTTAAGCTGAACGATAAAACCTATACATCAACCAGTACCATGCCCCAGATTGTAAAGCTGGATAGTATTTATGTGGTTGATGATGAGTTGTCTACCAATAAAGACAAAACCAAACTACGGATAGCTGTGGTGAAGTACCAGGACCCAGCCAATGTGCAAAACTATTACCGCTTTATTGAATATATTGACGGCAGAAAAGAAAAAAGCTTATTTATAGATGAAGATGAGTTTACCAATGGCCAAACGGTAAACAGCCGCCTTAATTTTAATAATGATAATGACGATCCCGCGCGTGAGATCAGGACAGGCAAAACACTCATGGTAGAGATGGAATGTATCGACGCCGCGGTTTACAAATACCTTTTTAGCCTCAACTCGGGCTCTACAGGTAATGATAACAATGCTGCGCCCTCTAACCCCACCAGTAATATTACAGGTGGAGTGCTGGGCTATTTCAGCGCCTATCCTATAACGCGTAAAACTATAACGGTACCGGCCAATTAAAATTAACAAACAAAAAAGCCCCTTCAATTGAAGGGGCTTTTTTGTTTGTTCCCTTGTCCACGAATATAATTAGGTTAAGAAAATGCTCCGCAGGAGTAAAAGCTTTGTAGTAAATAAAAAAGAAGACTAAGCATGCCGTAGGTATGCAACCTGAGTACAGTACCTACGGCACTGGTTTTGGAATCGAAATTTTTCTACAAAGCTTCAACCCCGCTGGGGTTGGCAAAATCCCTTATCTACTTGTGCTCGTTTGTAATTCCTAAACAGAGTGGCTCTGTATAGCGTAGAGATTATTAATATTTATAATTGTTTTTATAGGTATTAATGAGCTTCCTCCGGTTGCGCGTGGAGAATGTAATGTAGTATTCCCCTCTATGCGCGAAGCGGAGGGAGGGGTGACAAGCGTAGCGATGTCGGGGTGAGTCGAAAAACCGTGATATTTTATGCTGAGCTAACATTGAGTTAAAGGTGCTAATATAAGTTTGCTCCATGATGCGTGGCAGGTTTATTTCGGATACTGATTTACTGGCCCGGCTTCAGGACGATGATGAACAGGCCTTGCTCACGCTGATGCAACGCTACGATAAAGCCCTTTTTCGATATATCCTCTCCAAAACCAACTCGCTCGAAACTTCAGAAGAAGCCGTACAGGATATTTTTATTTCGCTTTGGCATAATCGCTACGCCGTGGCGATTGATGATACACTTTCACCTTATTTATTTAAAGCCGCCAAAAATAAAACCATTGATTTTTACCTGGCCGGTAATAAAAAATTGGCCTACTTTGAAACACTGTTGCCTGATTATGAGCACCTGGTATCCCCATCGCCAGAAAATGAAGTTATTGAAGCCGAACTGGAAGACTGGCTTAGCTCCGAAGTTGATAAAATGCCGGTCAACATCCGCGATGTGTTTAAACTAAGCCGGGTAGAGCAATTGCCGGTTAAGGAAATTGCAGGCAGGCTGGCCTTGTCTGAGCAAACAGTAAAAAACAATCTCACTATAGCTTTAAAACGCCTGCAACTGCGCTTAAAACGGATGGAAAGCTTTCCATTGTTTTTAATTATGCTGAAGATCATACTTCATCTTAAATGATCTATTTTGGATTATGGGATTTTGCTCGTTCACTTCTTCAAAAAAAACTAGCTCCTTGTTCTCTCAATCCCATAGTCCCCAAGTCTTATAGTCTAAAATTCAGGTAACATTTAATTAACAAACACTTGATGATTGTTTAACGGTACTATTTTCGGTAAGTGCCGATTATATGGGCAGATGAACACAAAAGAATCTGCAGAGATCAAAGCATTATTACAAAAGTACCAAAAGGACGAATGTACACCCGATGAAAAGGCCCGGGTAGAGGCCTGGCTCGAAAGATTAAATAATCCGGCACTAAGCGGTATCACCTCATCCGCCGAAGAACGTATTTTAAACCGTATCCGGAAACGGGTGCTCAAAGGCATACCGTCGCGATCGGCGGACCGGAAAATTTATATACTCCAATATCTTAAAGTAGCGGCGCTGTTATTATTGGTACCCGGCGGCTTTTTGCTGTACTCCCAATTAAAGCAACCCTCCCCGCAGGTTTTGCAGCAATACTCTACCGCTCGCGGTGAACGCAAAGTACTGATCCTGCCAGATAGTACGGTAGTAACCTTGAACTCATCATCCGTTTTAACCCTCAGCGCCGATTTTGGCGAAAAGAAGAGAATAGTAAAACTCAGCGGCGAAGGCTTTTTTCATGTAAAGCACGATGCTGCCAAACCTTTCATCGTAGCAACCGGCAACATACAAACCCAGGTATTGGGAACCCAGTTTAACGTGCATGCCTATACTAACGAAAGCGAATATAAAATAGCCGTAGTAAGCGGTATGGTAAGCGTTGGCGAGAAGAAGACTGCCGGCAAGGTGGTAACCATGGGTAAAGTGCTTACCCGAAACTTAATGCTGGTTTACAACCTTAAAGCACACGGCCATTATATTAAAACCACCGATGCCGACAAACTGAGCGCCTGGCAAAACGGTCAGCTTTATTTTGACGAAGCTACCATCCCCGAGATAGCCTCAACACTATCCCGAATGTATAATGTAGATGTGCAGTTGCAGGACAAGCCAGGTCGCAATTGCAAATACACTATCGGCTTTAACAGCCAGCCTTTAAACAAAGTGCTGCCGGTATTAAGTCAGCTTACAGGAATTACCTATCAGTACACCAACCATAAAATTTTTATTCAATCAAAAAATTGCCGATAAACTATGTAACCGTTCCCCCAAAAAAACAAAAACAGGCAGATGCGCGAACACCTGCCTGCTATATGGCTGCTGTAGCAGCAGACCATGTCATTTTTAACGATTCTTTTTATCACATAAAATAACATTATAAAAATGAGAAATCTATTACACATATTATCATTAAAAAATCACCTCAAATGGCTGGCAACCTACTGCATTGTTCTGGTTATCATCGGCGCATGCTCAACGCCTTCTTTTTCGGCGGCGGCACAAACCATGAACACCGTGCGTATCAGTCTTACCGCCAAAAATTTAAGCATTAAAAGCGTTTTCAAAATAATTGAACAAAAAACCTCTTTTAAAATTGGTTACAACTCCACCAGTTTTGATGCCGACAAAGAAATTTCCATATCGGCCAATAACGAACTGCTGATCGATGTGTTGAAAGAGTTGATCAAAGGCTACAAAGGCAACATCAGGCAGGTTGATGAAGAACATATATTATTACAGGTTGAAAAACAACAACCGGTAGTAAAAGCCAAAGAAAAAGAGCTGGTAGTAAAGGCCATCACCGTTACGGGAAAAGTAACCGACGAAAGCGGTGAAACCCTGATCGGTGTAAGCGTTGCCGTAAAAGGATCAAGCACCGGCACCATGACCGATACCGAAGGCAAGTACTCCCTGAGTACCGATGAAACTTCGATACTGGTTTTTAAATACATTGGTTATGACAGCCAGGAGGTAGCAGTAAAAGGGCAACAAAATATTAATGTGGTGCTAAAAGCTAACAGCCAATCATTAAAAGAAGTGGTAGTTATAGGCTACGGTACACAAACCCGTTCAACATTATCTGGCGCGGTATCAACCGTTGGTTTGGATAAAGTATCATCACGCTCATTCAACAACCTGCAGGAAGCTTTACAAGGCAAAGCAGCAGGTGTAGTAGTTAATAACAATGGCGGCGATCCTACCAATGCGCCTATGGTAAACATCCGTGGTTTGGGTGGTATCAACGGTGAGCAGCCTTTATATGTTATCGACGGATCGGTTTTTTATCCCGGCACCCCGGTTATTAACCCCAACGATGTAGAAGCGATTTCGGTTTTGAAGGATGCATCGGCAGCTATTTATGGTGCCCGTGCTTCTGGCGGTGTTATCCTCATCACTACTAAAAAAGGCACAAAAGGTAAAATGACTATCTCGTTTGATGCCAAGCAAGGTTTTGCCAATGCCTGGAGAAAACTGGAAGCGTTGGATGCGAAAGAATATGCCGATGTATATAACACGGCCGCAGATAATGCTGGCAAGCCACGCCTGCCGGCTTTTGATGCTACCAAATATCCCGACGGACAAATAACCCGTACCAACTGGGTTGATGAGGTGTTCAGAACAGGGCACACCCAGGATTATAACGTAAGCCTGAACGGTGGTAACGAAAAATCAGACTATTTCATGAGCTTTAATTACCGCAGAGGGACTGGTATATTATTGAATACTTATTCTGAACGTTATGCTTACCGTATCAACTCCACCCATCAGTTAAATAACTGGTTAAAAGTTGGCGAAAATTTATCCTATACCTATTCAAACGGTAGGGGTACCAACACTTTCAGCGGTTATACCGGCGCTATCCAGGCGGCTATATTTTATCCGCCGAGCATTACAGTGCGTACACCATCGGGCGCTTACTCAGGTTTGCCTATTGACTATGCAGGCTCATACGGCGATGTGGTTAACCCGGTTGCCAACCTGGAGCGTATTGATACCAGCAACCCGGTAAATACCATTATTGCTAACCCTTATTTTGAGGCAAACATCGTCAAAGGATTGAAATTCAGATCGAATTATTCCATTACCAAAAACTTCTATTATTTCAAAGGCTTTACACCGATAGTGCCCGAGGTTGGTAAACCCAGCTTAACCAATACGCTGAACGAGTCATCATCACAGGATTCTCGTTTCCTGACCGAGCAAACTTTAAACTACAAGAAATCATTGGGTAAAAACAACCTGGATGTAGTGGCCGGTTATACTTATCAGAAAAACAGTAGCATGGGGCTTTCGGCTTCCCTTTCGGGCTTTAGCAATGAAGATCCTTTGTTCCGTTATTTTATAAACGGTACAGGTACCCCGGTTCCAAAGCCAGGCGATTATAAATCTGACGAAGCTTTGATCTCCTACCTTGCCCGTGTTAATTATGATTACGATGGCAAATACCTGTTATCATTTACCGGTCGTAGGGACGGTACATCACTGGTGGCTCCCAAAAACAGGTTCCAGAATTTTGGTTCGGTATCTGCCGGATGGGTTGTAAGCCGTGAAAATTTTATGCAGTCATTAAACTGGTTAAGTAATTTAAAAATCAGGGGCAGCTATGGCATATTGGGTAACTTATCATCGGTAAGTACTACAGCGGTAAGCCCTAACCTGAGTGTGGGTAATATTTACCTGGGTTCAGATCCTGCGCAATTAAACGGTTATTACAGCTATGACCGCGCCAACCCGAACCTGACCTGGGCCCGTTCAAAACAAACTGATATTGGTTTGGATTTGGGTTTCCTGAACGAACGCATCACCTTAACTGCCGACTATTTTGTTAAAAAAACCGAAGACATGCTGATGAACATCCCTGCCGGTATAGGTTTGGGCAGTGTATGGGTTAATGGCGGCGAGGCACGCGATAATGGTATTGAAATTAGCCTGGGTTATAACAGCGATCCTAAAAAGGCATTCCATTATGGTGTAAATGCCAATGTGAGCACACTTACCAATAAATTACTCTCCTTACCTAATGGTAATACAACCATCCCGGGTGTAAGCCCAAGCGTACGCGGTTTGCTGGCACCTGCCTGGGTGCAGGTTGGTCAGCCGTTGTATTCATACTACGCTATCAAAACCAATGGTTTGTTCCAGAGCCAGGCAGAGGTGGATGCTTACAAAGGTCCGAACGGGCAGCCTATCCAACCTAATGCCAAACCGGGTGATATCCGTTTTGTGGATGCCAATGGTGATGGTAAAATTAATGATAGCGACCGTCAGTTCCTGGGCAGCGCCTATCCTAAATTTACCTATGGTTTGAGCCTGAACGGCAGCTACAAAGGTTTCGATCTGAATATCTTTTTACAGGGCGTACAGGGCAATAAATTGTATAATGCTTTAAAATATACCAGCTTAAATGCCGGTGGTTTGGGCCAAAACTACAACCTGCTGAAAGATGTACTGAACGCCTGGACTCCACAACATACCAATACCACCATTCCGCGTGTAACAGCCAGCGATAACAACGGTAACTTTGGTACCAACTCCGATTTTTATATCGAGAACGGTTCATATCTGCGCTTTAAGAACGTAACCCTTGGTTATACCTTTTCACCTGCGTTGTTAACTCGTGCCGGTATCAGCAGTCTGCGTGTATATGCCACATCAAACAACCTGTTCACCATTACCAAATACAAAGGTTTTGATCCGGAGGTTGGCTTTGATAACTATGGTATCGACGTAGGTCGTTATCCGCAGTCTCGCTCATTTATTTTCGGTATCAATTTAAATCTGTAAGTAAAGCAATCATGAAAAAGATCAGCAATATTATATTAGCAATATCGGCAAGCATACTGTTGGGTGCCTGCTCCAAAAACCTGGATATCAAGCCACAAGGCGCGGTGTCTGAAAATAACTTCTGGCAAACAGCCAACGATGCTTTGCTGGGCGTAAACGCCATGTATGAACCTTTTGACGGCGAAGAGTTTTACGGGCGTGGCTACATGTGGTTCATCAATGCGAGTGATGATATGGTGACAGGCCGTATCAATACCAATGCCGATGCCATCAAAAATTTTAGTCCAACTTATTACTCCGGCGGTTATACGGTTGACCAATGGGATATGCGTTACTCGGTGATCAGGCGGGCCAACGATGTGATCAACAAGGTGCCTGCCATCAGCATGGATGCCTCTTTAAAAAACCGTTACCTGGGCGAAGCCTATTTTTTAAGCGGTTTGATGTATTTTCAAATGGCTTATAATTATGGTGATGACCGTGCCGGGCTGCCTATCATTACCCGTGCTAACAACAACGATCCAAATCCTACGCCAAGAGCGGCCAACGTTGGCGAAAACTATACCTACATTGAAGGTGAGTTAAAAAAAGCGGCCAACCTGCTGCCTTATTTTGATCAGCTGAGCCCGGCCGATCAGGGCAGGCCGCATAAGGTGGCTGCATGGGGTTATCTGGCCAAAATGTACCTGTACAAAAAGGATTATGCCAATGCCCAAAAATATGCCGACTCAGTGATCAACCAGGGTAAACGGGCTTTGTTGCCTAACTTTGCCGATGTATTTAAAGCGGCTAATAACTTCAGCTCAGAATATATTTGGTCGGCGGTGAGCACCGCAAAGGGTTCTTCCGGCTGGGGTAGTATCCTGCCAGGCGTAATGTTGGAAAACAAAGGTTGGGGACTGTTTAACGGCTGGGGCTATTATCAGCCAACCAAAGAGCTGTATGATGCCTTTGAAGCCGGTGATAAACGTCGCGAAGCCACTATCCTGAAACCGGGTGACGTATTTCAGTATTTTGGTGCTCCAAAAACTTATGCTTCGGTAAATAGTCTTTCCGGTTATCAGTTCAATAAATATATGGAGCCATTTTCTTATGCCAACCCGGTAGGTACATCTATCAGTCCTAATGGTGACCACCCTACAACTAACCTGAATGTACCGCTGATGCGCTATGCCGAGGTTATCCTGATCAAAGCCGAAGCAGAGCTAATGCAGGGTAAAAATGCCGATGCGGAGATTAACATGATCCGTCAGCGTGCGGGCCTGAAAGCTATTCAGGGTGCTACCATGGCCGATCTGAAAAACCAGCGCCGCTGCGAACTGGCTGGTGAATGGGCCGACCGTCACCGCGACCTGGTACGCTGGGGTGATGCCGCTGCCGCTTACGCCAAACCACTGCATGGTTACAATGGCTCGGTGATATGGCCTGCACGTAACTTTAACCCGGTTGTAAACGGTGTTTGGGCAGTACCCCAAAAAGAAATCGACCGCAGCAACGGTGTTATTAAACAAAACGCTGGCTGGTAATCAAATCAGTATATATCAAACCAAGAAAGGCACGCCGGATATCCGGCGTGCCTTTTTGATTAATAATCGGCTGTCATGCTGAGCCCCGTCGAAGCATTCGACAAGCTCAGGATGACAGGCCTTCGTCCCTAAGAGAAAGTGAACGCAGTGATGGCCTCTTTCCAGCGAAGCTGAAGAGAGGGTCGGCAAGCGTAGCGATGCCGGGGTGAGTCTTCACCCGCGTTCTAATCTACTCCTCCTCAAAAGAAAAATGCTGCCGCAGTTTCTCCTGTTCCAGATCGAGCAAGGCCAGTTGCTGTTTGATAATATCGTCGTTGATGTTTTCCTTTTTGTTCAATGTTTTGAGCAGGCTGCGTTGCTCATGCATCATATCTTCCAGTATCATAATATAGTCGCGGTAAAATTCCTCTGCACGACCCTTGCCATCGGCCTTGTCCCAGTCGGCCAGCAGTTCCATATCGGCATCAATTTTTATCTTGATAGCTTTCACCATGTCGTTTTCTTTCAGATGTTTGGCGTATTTGTTTTGGAGCAGGTCCAATGTCACCATCGAAAGTTTTTTCCGTACCAGTTGCCTTTGCTGTTCAAAAGAAACGGTGTAATCAGGATCGGGCATATCTACCCATTTAATCAGCAGGGGTAGGGTGAGCCCCTGTAGTATCAGGGTAACCAAAATAACGGAGAATGTAATAAATAAAATAAGGCTCCGGTTGGGAAAAGGTGCACCCGAATGAAGCGCTACCGGGATACTCAATGCCGCCGCCAGCGATACCACACCCCGCATACCCGCCCAGCCCAATAGTAAAGGGCCTTTCCAGCCCGGGCGGTTATCGGCAGTGGTAATGTACCTGCTGATAAATACCGTAAATACACCTGCGCCAAAGGTGCTGGCCAAACGGGTAACGATCAAAACCCCCGAAATAATGGCGCTGTAACGGATAGCCGGTCCAAGTCCGTTTGGTCCCAGGTCTTTGATCACCACCGGAAATTCCAAACCGATGAGTATAAATACAAAACCATTCAGCACAAAGGCTACGGCCTCCCAAACATTGATACCCTGCAGCCGACTGCGATGGGTTAAAAAGTTGTCGCGCCTGATGGAAAGGAACAGGCCCCCGCTAACCACCGCCAGCACGCCCGAGAAGTTAAAAGCCTCGGCCGCCATATACATGGCATAAGGAGTAATAAAGGTGAGAATGATATCGATATTGGTAGTGGTAGGCATCCAGCGGTGAATGGCATAAAATACCAGCGCTATAGCCAGGCCTATCAATACACCCATCACAATAACCAGTACAAAACTCAGTGAAGCTTGCCCAAAAGCAAACGTGCCGGTAACAATAGCCGCCGCCGCGAACCTAAAGATCACCAAACTGGCTGCGTCGTTCATGAGGCTTTCGCCCTCAAGTATGGTGACGAGTCTTTTAGGCACCTTTACATTTTTAAGAATGGTGGTGGCCGATACCGCGTCAGGAGGGGATACGATTCCGCCCAGCAGGAAACCCGCGGCCAATGTAAAACCCGGAATAACGTTGCTGGATACCAATGCCACAACACCCGCGGTTAAAATAACGATAATGAACGCGAAACTGCTGATCACCCGTCGCCATTTCCAGAAATCCTTCCAGGAAGTGCTCCAGGCGGCTTCATATAACAGCGGAGGCAAAAAGATCACAAATATCATATCAGGTTCTATCTCAATACCCCTCAACCCAGGTACAAAGCCCAGGCCCAGCCCGGCTATTACCAGTAATATGGGATAAGCTATCTTGATTTTTTGGGCCAGCATCACTATAGCGATGATAATAGCCAGCAAACAGGTATATTGAATAATAAGATGGTGCATGTAAGTTTGGATGAATTACTAAAATACAATAATATCTTAAAGATGAATTAGTGTACCTGTATCTGTTTGCTCATATAACCCAACTGCCCGTTCATGTCGGTACCTTCTATGATGATATGGTACATTGCGGCCTTGTTCGCGTTATAAAAAGAAACCATGGCCTTCCCGGCTGTATCCGTAACAACACTGGGCTGCCAGTGAATGGTCGACCGCAGATCGGGCTGGGGTGATGTGTTTTTAACAGTATACCTGGGCCGGTAAAACTGTTTGGGCAGTGTAAATGGCAGTGGTTTATAAATATACATGCCCGGTGTTTTTTTCATGAAAGGCCCGGCGCCCGAGCGGGTGGTTATTTCTACATAAACTATCTGGGTGCCATAATCAAGCGGGGGTAATAGCTTGCTGGAATATGCACCGCCATATTTGGCGCTGTACATTACCTCGATGCCTTTAATATCTTCGGCGGCATAATAATCCAGGTAGGTTCTCAGGAACTGGAAGCGCTCCTGACCCTCGGGCCCTTTTGCCGATCCATTGTAAAACCATTCCACATCCATCCCGTCAAATATAAAGCGGATCTTTTTATCCTTGACCATATAATAAGTAAATATGGGGCGGCCAAATGGTGATGGCGACCACATCCCTGTAAAGTGGTAACCCTTGATTCGTTTTTCGAGCAGATCGGCCAGTGTTTGTTTACCGGCTTTGTCCATATCCGCTTCGTCCAGTATTTGGTCGGCCTCCCCGGCTCCGTTGAGGTTTTTGGAGCCGGTTATGATCCTTTTATCTTTAATATGAACAGTTTTTAAAACATGACCGTACAGCTTTTCGGCTTCCTGCCTGGTGGCTATCTGCTTGTTAATCTTTTGCAGCAGCAGGGTATCGCTGTTTACATACCAGGGCGTAACGCGCTCTGCAGGGGCAAATACAGGTGGTTTAAACTCATCTACATCAACGCCCACATTAAAGCTCCTGCCGCGTTTGTTGCGGGCCTGTATCAAAAATACAGCGGTATCTATAGGCGTAATGTTGTCAAACACAAAGCGACCGTTCTTATCCGTCACCGTATCGGTAATGATCACCGGCTTTTTGGAGAACAGGGTAACGCCCGATTTTTCGACTGGTTTGTTAAATATATTGCTCACCCTGCCTTGTATGGTAAACTGAGGTTCGGCGGCAAAGCGCGGGGCGGTTTTTGGAGCCGAAAGCTGTTTCCAGTTATAACCCACCCAGCCCTGGGTAAGCAGCAGGTTATCCAACGCGGCCACCTTTTCTGCACTGTTACCGGTAAAATAATAGCCTGGCTTTTCAACGTTACCTTTCAAGTCGGCGGTGAACAGCATGTTGTTAATAATGTTGCTCCCGATGCTATCAGTTTGTACCTGGCTATCGTCGGTTACCGCTACAGAAAAGCTCCCTCTTACCGGTTTCCCTGTTTTATCGGTTACGTTGATGTGCAGGGCCACGCTATCATGCGGCGCGAAAACCGGCCTATCGGTAGCAGCATCGATCCTGAGCGCATCCTGATGATCGATATACACCATACGTTCGTTCCGTGGTTCGCCAGCCAGGTTAAGTAGGGTAAAGCGGGCAATACCGGTAGGGAATCTGTCGGTAGGTATATGTTTATTAACCGTGATGCTGCCCGACGGCACGTGGGCGGCATAACAGATCACCCCTCTTGATTCGCCTATAAGAGAGTAGCCCATGGATGCATCATCCCTAACGGCTATTCTTACCTGTAAAGAGTCGGGCCCCAGTTGATCAATCCGCAGATTAGTACCTGCCGACTGCACTGCGGGCAAAGGATAGTTTTTGGATACACCGTTTGGCAGATCCATAGCTGCCGCGTAAGTTTCGCCCGCCTGGGGTGTAAACTCAAACGCACCCATGCCCCCATGCAAGGCTTTGAAAGCGGCTACCGTTTGCTGCTTGTCGTTTATGATTTTGCCCGATACATTTACGCTCTTGCCATCATCGGCAATAGCCTTAAAGCCAACACGGTTTACTATATCTGCCGTAAGTGTGCCGCCTTCTGGCATCAGTTGCAGATCGGTATTTTCGGGTTTGTTGAGGCCGACCGGAATCATGAGGGCGGCGGTAGTATCGCCGTTAACCACTTCACGGGCCTGTATAAGCAGGTTTTTACTGCGTGCACGTTCTGCCGAAAGGGAAAAATTCAGGTTGATCTTGCCCTCCACATCCGTGGCCGATTTGTTTCTGACTAATGATTTTTTGCCATCCATTACCTGCAGCTGCATATCCTTTAAGCGCTGCGGTTCGCCGCTTATATTAAGCAATTGCAGCCGGGCATCTATATTGCTTTTGCCATCGGTAGCGGTTTCCCTGAAAGCGGTTTTAACCACACGAGGCAGCCCGTCGAGCGGCGAAACAAAGATGTCTTTTTTAAAAACATAGTCTTCGCCAAAGTTGAGCATCCAGCTGGTGTAGGCCCGAAGGGTATAAGCGCCGAGTGGAATGTCCCTGTCGTCGAGCGTGATGTTGCCCCAGCTTAAGCCCGATATCACCGGGATCATCATTCGTTTTACCGGGCGGTTATTATCATCAAGCTCCACATAAAGCAAGCCGCTGCGGTGCGACGGTTTAAAATAGTCGGCATCAAAAAGGTAGGCTTTAAACCAGATGGTGTCGCCCTGGGTATAAGCGGGTTTATCGAGCCGTAAATATACTTTCTCGATGGGCCATTGTTTCCGGAAGTTCTGAGCCGAGCTGATCAGCGAATCAAGGCTGGGTTTCGACTGGCAAAACGCAAACGTAGTATACAATAAAAATAAAGCCAGGAGGCAAAGCCGCTTCAAAAGGTTCATACGATGGATAGGTCTTGGAAATGAATACAATATCTGTATTTTTTGTAAATAAAGTATAACCGGCTCAAAATGATACGTGTATTTGTAACAACTATTATACGTTAGATGCATAGAGTTAACTCCTAATTAACCTAAATTTAAATATCTGAGAAGATATTTGGGGGCTTTGCTTAAGGGGCATTGCGCATAATCGACTCACCCGGTCTGCGCTTCGCTGGAGAATAAAAAAAGTTTGTCATGCTGAACGCAGCGAAGCATCTATTGTTGAACTTTTCAATTGTAGAATAGATCGTTCGTTCCTCAGGATGACAAAAAAGAAATAAAATTCCCCTCTATGCGCGAAACGGAGAGAGGGGTGACGAGCGCAGCGATGTCGGGGTGAGTCAACACGCTAACCCTTCTACAACTAATAAAACAACATATCAACCCATGGATTCACGTAGAGATTTTCTAAAAAAAGCAGCTTTATTATCAGGCAGTGCAGCAATAATGAGTGTGATGCCACCCGCCATACAAAGGGCGCTGGCCATTAACCCGGAACCGGGCAGTACATTTTTGGATGCCGAGCACATTGTAATACTGATGCAGGAAAACCGCTCGTTCGATCATTGTTTTGGTACGCTTCAGGGTGTACGTGGTTTTAACGATCCACGTGCCATCCGCCTGCCCGATCAGAAACCGGTTTGGCTGCAAACCGATGCCGTGGGCAATACTTATAGTCCTTTCCGTTTGGATATAAAAGATACCAAGATCACCTGGATGGGTTCATTACCGCACTCACGCGCCAGCCAGGTTGATGCCAATAACCTGGGTAAGTACGATCAATGGCTCACCGCCAAAAAGTCGGGCAATAGGAACTACGCCGATATGCCGCTTACCCTGGGCTATTATACCCGGGAGGACCTGCCTTTTAACTACGGCATGGCCGATGCTTTTACCGTGTGCGATCAGAATTTTTGCTCGGCCATGACCAGCACCACGCCCAACCGCTCTTTCTTCTGGACGGGTAAGATCACTCACGAAAAAGATGGCATCCCGAAAGCCAATATCCGTAATACTGATTATAGCTATGGCGATATGCCCTGGGAAACTTTCCCCGAGCTGTTACAGCAAAACAATATCCCCTGGAAATTTTACCAGAACGATCTGAGCTGTGGCGGAGGTTTTGAACGAGAGGAACGTGCCTGGCTGGCTAACTTTGGCTGTAACCTGCTGGAGTTTTTTAAAGCCTACAACGTTAAGTTTTCTGAACGGAATATCAAAAGTTTGCAAAAGCTGGTACAGGATCTGCCTGATCAGATTAATAAGTTGCAGGAAGCAACACCTGCCGATGAACAGGCGGCCATCAAAGCGCGCGAAAGTATCCGCAAAAAACAAGAGGTACTGGATAATGCCCAGCGCGATCTGGCCCGCTGGAACCAGGATAGCTACAATAAACTAAGCGATAAAGAAAAAGCCCTTTACCGTAGCGCCTTTGTGATCAACTCCGGCGACCCGGATTTCAGGAGTATTGCCGAGCTTACTTACCAGGATAATGGCAAGGAGCGCAAGGTTACCGTGCCCAAGGGCGATCTGCTGCACCAGTTCCGTAAGGATGTGAACACCGGTAAACTGCCAACCGTGTCATGGCTGGCTGGTCCGGAGAATTTCTCCGATCACCCAACTGCCCCCTGGTATGGCGCCTGGTATGTATCTGAAGTATTGGATATCCTGACCAAGAATCCTGAAGTGTGGAAAAGAACCATATTTATTGTTACTTATGATGAGAATGACGGCTACTTTGACCACGTTCCTCCGTTCTCTATTCCCGATGACAAGATCCCGGGCACGGGTAAATGTTCGGCCGGTATCGAAACCGAGATAGAACACGTACGCCTGGAAAATGAACTGAAACAGGGTATCCCTAAAAACCAGGCCCGTGAAGGCGCTATTGGCTTGGGTTTCCGTGTGCCGATGATGATCGCTTCGCCGTGGAGCAGGGGCGGGCAGGTGTGTTCGGAAGTGTTTGATCATACCTCTACGCTGCAGTTCCTGGAAACATTCGTCAACAAAAAATACAAAAAGGATATCAGGCTGGGCAATATCAGCGAATGGCGCCGTACCATTTGTGGCGACCTGACATCGGCCTTTGTGCCTTACAACGGCAATCAACTGGGCGAAATTCCATTCCTTGATCGCAATAAAAATGTAGAAACCATTTATAACGCCAGGTTCAAAGAGCAACCAATAGCGTTTAAAAAGCTGTCGGCCGATGAAATAATGAAGATCAGCGCGCAGCCATCCCTGATCACCCTGCAGGAAAAAGGAATCAGAACATCCTGCGCCCTGCCTTATGAATTATATACCCACGGCGGTTTAAGAGCTGATAGAAAAAACTTTGAGATCCAGTTTAAAGCCGGTAACGAAGTGTTTGGCAAAAACGCGGCAGGCTCGCCTTTCACCGTATCTGTACCGGTTAAATACAATGACGAGCTGAGCAAAAACGAGATCTCCCGTAACTGGAGTTTCGCGGTTAAAGCAGGCGATCAGCTGAACTACAACTGGCCTTTAGCGGCCTTTGAGAACGGCAGGTATCACCTTCGGGTGAATGGTCCAAATGGTTTCTTCAGGGAATTTATAGGTACCCAGGAAAACGCGGGTCTGGAAGTTACCTGTGTTTATGAAAAAAACAAGATCAATCCATCAAAGCTAACCGGCAACGTTTTGCTGAGTCTGGTTAACAATGATGCTCAAGCGCATACCGTTACCATTCATGACCATGGCTACAAAGCCGCCGATATCACCAAAACCATCCCGGCCAACAGCAAGGTTGATGTAGTGCTAAACCTGGCTAAAAACTACAACTGGTACGATTTCAGCGTAAAACTCCATGGCGATAACAATTTTGAACAACGCTTCGCCGGCCGTGTAGAAACCGGCACCGCCACCAAAACCGACCCGGTAATGGGAAGGGAGGTGTAAGGCGATATTCTTGATATGTCATTGCGAGCGCAGCGTGGACAACCGACCGGAGGGAGCTCATTAATACCTTTAAAAAACAATCAATAGTATTAATAATCTCCTCGCGTTTATACTCACCGACGAGAATAGCTACGAGATTGCTTCGTCGTACCACCTCGCAATGACATGATTTTATTAACACCCCATCACTCCACAATCAAATTTTTAGATTGGGATGCGAGTGGCTTGTAGGGATTAGCCAAAAAAAGATTTACGTAATCCGTTCCATCAACAGAAAAACCCGGGGCATGCCCCTTATTGTGTATAATAAGCAGTTGGCTATTAGGCATAGATCGTTTAATTAACCGGTTATAAAACGGTCTGCAATCGGGGTCAATGTCGCCGGCCGAGATCAATGCCGGAACGCTGGAATAAACAGGCTGTTTGGCAATTGCTGGTTCGGGCTTTACCTGCCAGCAACTGCATATGGCATGGTTTACATTGTTAAAAGGATACCCGGCTAACCATGGCAGTACCTGGTCCTGTTGTTTTCCTAACAGTGGGTCGGCATAGTCTATCTGCTCCGAGCAATAAACAGAATACCGCATACCCAGGGAAATATGGGTGTCGCCTGCAAAATAGCCATCCAGCACTTCCCGCACATATTTATCGCGGCGACCTGCTATCAGGTCGATCATTACACCCGGTACGGTATTAACCTGACTGGAATTCATCCGGTTTATTACCGCGTCGAGCAATTCATTTTTGGTGTAGCTTATACGAATACTTTTACTGCTATCTTTTTCCTGGTAGGCAAGGGTAAATTTTTTGCCGGTGATGGAGGCGAAATACTGATGAAAATCTGACCTTAAATTTTTATATTTTGTATCAGCAGAGTCCGCTTCACAATTGCGGAATACCTGCTCCAGCGCCTCGTTGATATTGAATAAAGCGTGTTCTTCAAAGTTTACATAACCTGGAAGCGGTGAATTTAAAATCAGGGTACGAACACCTTCGGGATGGTTCCGGGCCACGGTAAGCATCAAACCTCCGCTATAAGATATTCCCACCAGGTTAAGCGAATCGATATTTAACGCTAATCTTAAATCATTGATATCTTCGGCGCTTTCGATAGTATTGTACGCCGATAGGTCGATACCTTGCTGTACAAAGTTGGTCCGGCATTGCTTAACTGCTGCTGATACTAAACTATCCCTGTTTTTCCCTTCCCGGTAACTACGTTTAATGGCCGATGCTACCTCCATGCAATCCAGGCAGGGTTTTGCACGTTTGGTGCCTCGTTGATCAAAAGCGATAAAGCCGCCATAGGCTAGCCAGCCGGAATTATAGCTGATACTGTAAATATTTGCTGTTGTGCTGTAACCTGGTCCGCCGGTTGTGTAAAGTGTGATGTTTTTACGCGCATCCTGATCCGGTCGGCGTACAAATAAAAACGGGACCTTTACCTTCCGTCCAGTCGGTTTATTTCTGTTTTCGGGTACAACCAGGTAGCCTGTTTTTAAAATTAAGCGGGAGTCTGCTTTAACCATTCCGGGAAAAGGCTCAATAACAGGTTTGTACTTTTGGCTGTATAGGTTCTGGCAAAGACACGTGGCAAAAAGCAAGGCAACAAATAATTTTTTCATGAGTGCTGTTTAGCATACAAATAAAAGGAATGATATTGCCCGCCGAAAGTAAAAAACGGACAAATTATCACAGATGCTTTGTGAGCCTTTGGCCGGTAAAGTTAACGATGTCCTTATGAAAATGGCTCAGATCATAATAACCATAATCCATCGGGATAAAGTTTTCTTTATCCTTCATAAAGGATGTTAACGCAATTCTGCCCCGCAGAATAGAAAAGTAATTTTTAGGAGAGATACCAATTACCCTGTTGAAATAACGGTTGATGGTTTTGGAGGTAATAAACAATTTTTCGGCAACCTGAGATGTATTTAATTGCATACCCGCGGCCCGATATTCGCCAATACTATCATTAACCATTTTTACATAATGATCCTGGTTATTTAATTGATGGTACGCCGCTAAGAGGTAAGATTGAACAATTTGTACCCTTTCTTCAAAACTAATGGGTTGTTTTATTTTTTGGAGCAACTGCCAGGGCAAAACCTGGTGGAGGGGAATGATCTTGTCCATAACCCAAACCTGGTTTAAGCCCAGAATGGCCTCCAGGCCACCGGGATTAAATTTGACTGTAAATATATTATCGGCGGGGAGTTTGTGCCGGGTTACATCCTCATTGCGCAATATTAAAATGTCCTCGTCTCCTTTTACATAGTGACGGGTATTTTTTAGATCGATATAATACGGACTGCCCAGGTTAATATAAAAGGTAGGCGTCCAGCTGGGGAACATTTTTACGGTAGAAAATTCATGTTTTATATCCTGGGCGGAATGATCTAAAACCGATTGGGAGTAAAATTCAATATGCGGAAGCAGTTCTTCGCAAGGCCTGCTGAACATATATATTTTACGGATATCCTGGAATATCTCAACCATGCCTTATTCAGATTAACGATATCCGTAAAAATAACCTATTCCAGCAAAATTTAAAAATGGAGGATAATGGTATGGCTGGATTGGATAACACATTAAGTCATCATGAACTTGTTTCAGGATCCCACAGGACAGATTCAGCTTCATGTCACACACTTGGTTTGTGGGGTGCCGAAACAAGTTCGGCATGGCTGAATTTTATTGATTATTTGATAGCCAATAAATTAATACTTTTTAAAGTTTTTAAAACGGTTCAAAACCATATCGAAATTTGTTAAAAGCGATATCATCTATGTTTTTGGGCTCGTTTCTGAATGTTTTTTGCCCGTTTTTGATCAAGAAAATGTTAAAATCCATGGTTTAAAAAGTCTTTTCAACCCCAAATGTTAATGATCTGATGAGGGGATAACCAGCGGTTTCTTCTTATCGCGTTTAGCCACAAAAAGCAATAGCGGCAGTACAATGGCAAAAAACAAACCGATCAGGAAAAAACCATCCAGGTAGCTGGAAAAGGACGATTGCTGAACCACCACTTTCTCAACCAACAGCATAGCCTTCTGTTTAGCATCCAGTAAACCGAAGCCTTTTTGTATGAAAGACGCGGCATAACCATTTATCCGGTTAATAAACGCGGGATTATCGGGTGTAATGTGGGTGATGAGGTCCATCCGGTGCGAGGCTATGCGCCGGGCTACATAGGTATTAATGATGGAAATACCAAACGAGCCACCCAGTTGCCGCATCATATTATTGAGTGCTGTTCCCTGGGGCATATCCTTGGGTTCCAGCGCTGATACAGCCAGCGTGCCCAGCGGCACGGTTAACAAAGCCATGCCTATCGCCCTGAAAATGAGGTTTAAAGTAAGGTCGATAGCCGGCGATTGCAGATTGATCCTCGACATCGACCAGTTGAAATATATAAAGCACATAAAGCCAAAAAACACAATCAGCGCTGCGGGAACGCCCTTTTGCAGCATCTTCCCGGTAATGATGAGCGCCAGAACGGCTATGACAGACCCAGGCAAAAGCAACAGACCGGATTGGGTAGGGGTAAAATTAAGCAGGCGCTGTGCCACCACAGGGGTCAAATAAATGGAAGTATACATACCCATACCCGTGATAAAAGTAAGCACAGCCGCAATACTTAACGATCTGAACCGGAGGATACGCAGGTTCACCACAGGATTTTCGGTATACAACTCCCAGATAATAAAGGTGGTAAGCGCCAGGCTGGCCACCACAGTTAAAAAAACGATATACCCGGCAGAAAACCAATCGTCGGTTTCACCGCGCTCCAGCACCACCTGTAAGGAGCCAATGCCTACGATGAGCAGGATGATACCTGTCCAGTCGATATGTTTGATCTTTTGCCTGATAGCGGGCTCGTGCAGCAAGAAGTAGCAGGAGATCGCGGCAGCTATGCCAATGGGAATGTTGATATAAAAGATCCATGGCCAGGAGAAATTTTCGGTGATATAACCACCCAATGTTGGCCCAATAGTTGGCCCGATGAACACACCAATACCAAACAAGGCGCTCGCGGTGGCTTGTTTCTCCTTTGGGAAAAGCTCATAAACCACCGTTGCCGAAACGGAAAGCAGCGCGCCGCCTCCCAAACCCTGCAAAAACCGGAAGCTCACCAGCTCCCATATATTAGTGGCGTTACCGCACATAAATGAGCAAAAGGTAAACAGAATAATGGAGCCGATGTAATAATTGCGGCGCCCCAGGTTGTTCACCAAAAAGCTGGTCATGGGGATAATGATCACGTTGGCGATGGCGTAGGAGGTGATCACCCAGGAAATATCTTCGAGTGTGGCGCCCAGGTTACCGCTCATGTAGTTGAGCGCTACGTTCACAATGGAGGTGTCAATCAGTTCCATAATAGCGGCGGCTATTACCGTGATGAGGAGGATTTGTCGTTTGATGGCGTTCATAATATATATTATACCAATCGGTATATTTTTGGATAAATTTTTTTAGTGATCAGTTATATGGATAGATTGAAAATATGACCAGATTTTTTTCATGATGCAAATATATACCAATCGGTATATTTTGAATGCACTTCAACCATTTAAATAACAATTTGCTGACAAAAAGCAGATGGTTAATCAAGAAAATGGCTTTAAAAACAAATGACAGGATAGGAGGTGCCCTGCCGGAGCCTTTGAACTAATGTTTTCGGCCTATAAACAGGTTACTCATCCAGAGTCGTGTTTGTACCATTGCTTAAGCTCCGGAGGAGTAACCTGTTTATAGATAAAGTATAGAAAAAGTGTTGGCTCTGTAGGTGCCTCCTATTTAAAACCGATTTCCATTGACATATAAAATGAACGACTTAAATGTGCAGGGGAATTATATATTTGTAAAGCGTCGATTTTAGCACTGCTAAATCGGGTTTATAAACCAATTACCCCGGCTTGGGGCTTTACCGTTAACCACTCTGCTTTATGAAAAGTTATACCATTTTAATTTCTATTGTGGCTGCCCTGGGCGGACTATTATTTGGCTTTGATACCGCCGTAATAGCGGGCTCGTTGCAATATCTCAAACCCGTTTTTTCGCTCAGCGACGCAGAAGTTGGTTTGGTAGTAGCGGCTGCATCCATAGGCTGTATCCCTGGAGCCCTGTTTGCCGGTAGCCTGGCAGATCAGTTCGGACGAAAGAAATTGATGATCGTAACCTCTATATTATACATCATCGCGGCTTTGGGGAGTGGCATCGCGGGTAGTTATGTGCAATTGGTGGTGTACCGCTTTATAGGCGGGGTAGCTATCGGTATGGCATCAACCCTGGCGCCTATTTATATATCAGAGGTGGCGCCGCCAAAATTTAGGGGCAGGTTGGGTATGCTGCAGCAACTTGCCATTGTAACGGGTATTTTGCTGTCGTTCATCTCCAATTATGTGATAGCTAAAGCGCCTTTCGGTTTTTTAAATGATGGAAATATCTGGCGCTATATGCTGGCCGCGGCGGTGGTGCCTTCGGTTATTTTCTTTATCCTGCTGCTGCTGGTACCCGAAAGTCCGCGCTGGCTCATCGCCAAAAACAAAATAAAAGACGCTCAGCGTGTGTTTGATCATATCTATTCCAAAACCGAAAGCGTGGAGCAGGTTGAGCTGGTTAGTAAGGATATAGCAACGGAAGATACTTCGGCCCTGAAAGAAGTATTTACCCCGCGTTTCCGAAAAGTGGTGATCATCGGCCTTGTATTTGCCTCCATAGCCCAGCTTACAGGTATCAATATCGTATTTTACTATGCACCTCTTATATTTGAAAAAGTACATGTAGGCGGTAGCGTATTATTCCAAACCATGTTAACCGGTGTGGTTAACCTGATATTTACTATCCTGGCTTTCCCGCTGATTGACAGGCTTGGGCGTAAAAAGCTGTTGCTCGTCGGCTCGGTGATCATGGGGCTTTGCATGTTTGTGCTGGCTGCGCTGTTTCATTTCGACATGCTGCATAACTACTTTGTACTGCTAACCATATTTGTTTACATAGGCGGTTTTGCCTGTACCTGGGGCGTAGTGCTGTGGGTGTACGTGGCCGAGATATTCCCCAACCGGGTTCGTGGTACGGCAACATCTATTGCGGTGTTTGGTAACTGGGTGGCCAATTCCATCGTTTCGCTTACCTTCCCGGTGATGCTTGCGCAGCTGGGGCCAGTGTATACCTTTGGGGTTTATGGCATCATCAATATCAGCATGGTATTGTTTGTGAGCCGCTATGTGTTCGAAACCAAAGGTGTTCCGTTGGAGAGGATAGAGGAGTTGTATGCTAAGGTTTAAGGCTTGTGGGATAAAAGCCTTGCCCCTGCTTTTCCTCCACGCGTCATTGCGAGCGTAGCAATCCCCGACTTACAGAGACGTTCCGTATACCGGGGATTGCCACGTCGTTCCTCCTCGCAATGACGCATGGGGAAAAAACGGGTTGAGTCGATACCATACAACAATTTAAAATACACCCAAATAACCCATCGATCATACTTTTTTCCGTAACTTTAGGTTATTCACATTGATATGTTCCGGCGTTTACAGAATTGGGTCAACCGTCATTTTTCGTCCATTTTTTCATTATTGCTGATGGCCTTATTAGTTGTCGGCAGTATGACGCTGAAGGATAATTACCTCATTGTAACCAAGTACACGCCATCGGGTATCATCAACTGGGAAATCAATACCAGCAATGCCCGCAGGGATTCTATCCTAAAAGAATGGCAGGCCGGGTTTAAGAAAAACCAGATCTATACCCGCGAAACCACTTATCCCGAAACCGTCACGGGTATCGAAACCGCGGTTTTCCGGAACAATGCCGATTATACTTTCATCGGGATTTATGTAGGTATCCTGCTCATTCTCATCTTCCGGATAGGAAGCCAAAAGGCTAACCGCCGTCGCCGGGTGATATCGCAGCATAGTGTGATCACGTTAAGTTCAATAGTGCTCCTGGCAGCGCTGCTGGATGTGTTTGAGAACATCATGACCAACCGGGCTTTGCAGCATTTTAAACTGAAGCTGCCTTTACCCGATGCTTTACTTATTGGTTTACCGGCATGTATCAAATACCTGCTGCTGATTTTTATAGCGTGCAAATTACTTTACGAAGGCTTTAAGCTGGGTAAACCCCGGTTTTGGTTGGATTATACAACCGCCTGGATAGGGCGCCTGCTCACCTATTCCTGGCGTTTCCGTATCGTACTGATCACGCTGCTGGTTTTTTTTCTGGGGCTTTTTATCAGCGCACAGATCCAGGATATGTTGCTCTCGATTAATACCTCGCGCTGGGCCAGTTTTTATTTTCTGCTGGCCATAACTTTGCTGGCGCTGATGTGCTGGCATTTACCTAAGGTTATTGATAACGCCATCAAAATAAGCTATAAACGGTTTTTTATAGGGCCTGTTGATTTTGACACCAGCCGTTTGCCCGCGGGTTCCAGACCATCTCTTAAGGTAGAAACTGCCCGGTTGTTCGGTGCTGCCGCTTTCCTGATACCTGCTACCGGTATCCTGCAAACCATGAACGCCTATCAGATCGATTACCTGTTGAAAGATGTGCCTCCGCTGATTCTGCTGCTGGCATCGCTCATTTTTTATAAGATCGTATTGAGGTATAAATGGATAGATAAGCTGTTTAAATCACAGGGCAACGTAGTTGTGTGGCGTTTTTGGGTGAGTATGGCTGCCTTGATATTACCCATGATCATTTGGGGCAGTATTGATGGAAAGCGCAACCGCGAACCGCATTTCCTGGCATATCTGTCGCTCGATTTGTTCTTTCTATCGGCCATGTTTGTGATCACTACTGCCTTGCGTACGGGTACCCTTGGCATTCGGAAATGGCATGCTGCACCGTGGATAAGCTTTTGCGGTGTGATAGCTTTGCTGTTTTTTGTCCTGTGTAACTTTCCGCCATTTTTAAATGAACTAACCAGTGGCAACCGTTATTATACCATGCCTATTGTATTGTGCGCGGCCGCGGGCTACCTGTTGTTCTTTTCCTTTTTATTGTTCGCTGGAAAAAAGACAGGCTTTAGTTTGATCACTTTTTTGCTGATGTTTACACTATTCAGGTCGATCAGTACTATAACCACCTATCATGAAGCTTTTGTTCAGAAGGAGGAAGGTTATCACAAATCATTGGATTCTTTAGACCGCTATACCGAAAATTGGCTCAAAAGCCGTAAACAGGAAATTAAAGATTTTGTGGCCAGAAACCCCGATAAACCTTATCCTGTGTTTTTTGTAAATGCTTATGGCGGGGGGCTACGTGCCACCGTTTGGACAACAATGGTTGTGGGTACGCTGGATAGCCTGCTAAAAAACCGCTATCCTGACGGGGCAAATACACGTGATTTTCAGCATTATGTTTTTTCCTATTCCGGAGCATCCGGAGGCACTATAGGTTTATCATTATTGAGCAATGCGAGGTATCAGCACCGGCAAAATCCGGTAAAGGATACTGTTTTTTACCCGGTTAACTCGCTGGTCATCTATCGGAATGATTATCTCACCTCCAATATAGTTGCCTTATTGGGGAGGGATATGCTGGCATCATCATTAGGAATAGCCCCCTGGGCCGATAGGGCAAGACTGATGGAGGAGGACTGGGAGCGGCATACCCATGCACGTTATCTGGATATGAAGGTTACTTTAGGGAGGATGTGGAAAGGCAGCAATTATGAAGTACCCTTACTGTTTGCCAATACATTTGATGTGGATAGCGGTAAAAAAGGTATATCGGCCCCGGTATTGCTGGATAGCCTTGATTTTCCTTCCACCATATTCCTGGAGCAGGAAATTGAAGACCCCGGAGATCTGCGCCTCAGCACAGCCGCTTTTTTGAGCGCCCGGTTCCCTTATGTAAGCCCTACGGCTAAACTCAATGGCAAACATCATTTTACCGATGGAGGTACCTGGGATAATTCGGGCGCGGAAACCTCACTGGGCGTGTTAACGGTTTTTGAACGGGTGCGGACTAAACTGATCAAAGAAGACGCTGTATTTAGCCATATCCAGCCGCAATTCCTGTCGCTGCCCAACTCTGTACAGCAAACAGAAGATGCAGGCAAACCAGGCAACTTATTTGAGCCATTGGCGCCACCTGTAGGTATTTTGAATAGCCGTGTGGGCTATATGAAAAAATCTGAAGACTGGAATTATTCCATGTCGAGGATAAAGCATTATGGCTTTTTCCTGTTCCGCCCCACTGCCGAAAGGGTACCTAATACCCATATATGGCCTGTATTACCACTCGGCTGGCAAATATCAGATTATGCCATGACCCGGATGCGCTTGAGCGTATTGCGCGACAGCGTCACCATTAATAAAGTGATGGAACGTTTTGGAACGGTGGAGAAAGTAAAGCGGTAAAGGTCTGGGGAAATCTTTTTCAGTTCCCTCCCCACGAGAGCGGCGCGTAGGGCAGGGGTAATGGCAGGAGGGGTTTATACAAGCGGCAGAATTATCAAGCGATGAAACCCCCTCCCGAGGGAAGGAATCGCACAAAGCCCTGGCTCTTTTAACGGAGCTCAGAGTGACAACCCCCTTGCAGCATATTCTTTATTAATGGGTAATCACCCTATATTCTCGGGCGTTTTTTTACCGTAGTGCCACCGGCAGAGCTCCCGGTACTACTGCTCCGGTCTGTTTTGATATAATTGCTATGTTGCGGGCGAAAGCTGCGTTGCTGCATTGGTGGTTTGGCGGCAGGTTTATCAGCAGCTTGTTTTACACTGAGTATACGGTCGCCCATGGGGGTGCCGTCAAGTCCTTCAATGGCACGGTCGGCCCCGGCCTGGTCGGTCATTTCCAGGAAAGCGTATCCTTTGCATTTACGGGTCTTTTTATCCCGTACAATCTTGATAGTATTAACAGTGCCGTAGGAATTGAATATTTTAACTAATTCAATTTCTGCAATATCAAGAGGAAAGCCGCCAACAAATAATTTCATGGTAAATTTTGATGATTTGGAATTAACAAATATAGTTTATCCGGACTAAAAAGTATGATTTGCTAAAAATTGTTTGCTCAGAAGTTAAATTATGCTTAAAAAATAATAAGTAAATGTGAATTCGGGAATGGAAAACCATGTTACAGACCCCTGAGAGGATTTAAAGCATGGGAGTGTGCGATTCCCTCCCTCGGGAGGGGTAGGGAGGGGTTTTATGCTGCTTGCATCACGAATCAATCCCTCCCTGCTACTGTACTATCCCATCACATCCCTCCCTCGGGAGGGAATTTAAGAGGCCTAAACTTGATAAAAAGTGGGTTTACACTTTTTGGAGGAAAAATATTATAACTAACTTATTGTCAATTAGTTAAGTTTATGTTAACCCTAAAAAGTGTAAACCATGTAAACCCACTTTTACAGAACAAAATTATAAAGGGCCGTTCAATTTTTATAAATTAGGTTCATGAAAACAACTGATCTTAATCTACTCACTAATTGTTGGCGTAAAGCCATTCCGTTAATGGTAAGTGCCCTGCTTTGCAGCGGTATAAGCCAGGCACAATCCAGCAAAGCGGTCATCGACGGCATTATGCAGGAAGAAACCAATAACTCGCAGCTCGAAAAACTGGCCCATGAACTTTTTGACGGCATCGGTCCCCGTTTGGTGGGCACACCCCAAATGAAACAGGCTAATGACTGGGCGGTAGCCAAATATAAAACCTGGAATATAGATGCCCATAACGAAAAATGGGGCGAATGGCGTGGATGGGAGCGGGGTATCTCGCACATTGACATGATATCGCCACGTGTAAAATCATTGGAAGGCACCCAACTTGCCTGGAGCCCGGGTATGGGTAAAAATACGGTAAGTGCCGAGGTAATCATCCTTCCGGATCTGGCAGATTCTGTAGCTTTTGCGCAATGGCTGCCCAACGTAAAAGGCAAATTTGTAATGATATCCATGTGCCAGCCAACCGGCCGGCCCGACTATAACTGGCAGGAATTTGCCCTTAAAGAATCATTTGATAAGATGAAAGCCGAACGCACAGCCGCTACTGATGCCTGGCGTAAACGCATCAGCAAAACGGGCTATACCACCCGCACACTACCTGTAGCGCTTGAAAAAGCCGGTGCTGCTGGCATATTGACCAATAACTGGTCGGCTGGTTTTGGAGTGGATAAAATATTTGGCGCTTATACCAAAATAGTCCCTACGGTTGATATCGCCCTGGAAGATTATGGTATGTTGTACAGGCTGAGTGAATCGGGTGGCAAGCCGGTGATCAGCATGCATACCGAGTCGAAAGAACTGGGTGTAGTACCTACCTTTAACACCATTGCCGAAATAAAAGGCAGCGAAAAACCTAACGAATATGTGATGTTATCTGCCCACTTTGATTCCTGGGATGGTGGCACCGGCGCTACAGATAATGGCACCGGAACGCTGACCATGATGGAGGCTATGCGCTTGCTGAAAAAATATTACCCTCACCCGAAACGTACCATATTAGTTGGCCATTGGGGCAGCGAAGAAGAGGGCCTGAACGGCTCGCGCGCTTTTGTGGAGGATCACCCCGAAATTGTACAGAACCTGCAAGCCCTGTTTAACCAGGACAATGGCACCGGAAGGGTTGTAAACTTATCGGGACAGGGTTTTGTGGAGGCTAAGGATTATTTAACCCGTTGGCTGGAGGCCGTACCCGATACTATCAAAAACCGCATCAAAACCAACTTCCCGGGTCAGCCTGGCGGTGGTGGCTCTGATTTTGCTTCGTTTGTAGCCGTTGGCGCCCCTGGTTTTTCGTTGAGCTCGCTAAACTGGTCGTACGGTTCTTATACCTGGCATACTAACCGCGATACGTATGATAAGGTAGTTTTCGACGATCTGAAGAATAACGCCATACTGGCCGCTATTTTGGCCTATATGGCCAGCGAAGATCCGGCTAAAACCACCAATACAAAAACGGAAGGCATTAAATGGCCCGTGCAGGTTAAAGCTATCCGAAGGGGTGGATTGGATAAGTAAGCCTGAAAGAAATATTCGCCAAAATTTAAAAGCCCCGTCGCCATCATTATGGCAATGGGGCTTTTTTATAGTAAACAACTCTTATTTAAAAAACCGGCCAATCGAAAATGCAGGCAGATGAGCCTATCAGGTCCATCACTTCTAGTTGGGGCTGTGCTTCCAGACCACTATTGTCCCGTTGCTGCTGGAAATACTTAAATGAGGGTACATTCAAAACTATTTGCTGTATCGCCTCGGTTTTGAAATGCGATAAGTGGGTGAATGTTTTTCCATCCGGTCCCTGGTAAACATTGTATCTGAAATCGGGATGGTTCATTTGCTGAAGATCCTTTAAAAATAATTGGATGTTTTCCTGGTTCTGTGCAGCAAATTCCTGTTTTACGGTATAGTTAACTTTTACAATGATCATGGTGGTATGCTTTAAAATTCGTTTTTCCTGTTTGTTACTATAGATACGAACGAGCAAACGAAAACTGGACAATGATCACTGAAATTTTTCTCGCTACTGTAAATTAACAGAATATAGCCCCGACCGGCTGGTTAAAAACAAGGTTTTAGCATAAGCGGGCAATTGCAGCAATAGGCCACAACCACAATTAATAATAGTTTAAATTTCATATAAGGTTTAAAAAAAGGATAATCTAAGTTTGATAATGAGTTCAGCCTTCAGAAATACAAATGCAGTTAATTAAAAGATAAAAAGAATCAGAATAGGCATATATTTTTTGCGAAAACCTTGTAGAAACCATGTCTACATTAAACTAACAAGGTTATAAGGCGAAAACGTTTATTACTCCTTATTTACTGCGTTCCATAAACCCTGTGGCTTTTTGTTATTTATGAAAACATTAAGGTTGTTTTATTTATTATTATATAATAACGATTGATCTGAATAATAATATGGAAAGTGATACAGCAAAATCAACCAAAAATGCCAGGGAAGTAGTAATGGCTTTTATAGAGGCGATGAATAAAGAAGACTTTGCTGCTGCCCGCAAATATTTAGCAACAGATATGACCTTTAAAGGTGTATTAGGTACGCGGGATGGGGCAGATGCATATATGAACGACATGCAGAAAATGAAGTTTAAGTATGATCTGAAAAAAACCATTGCCGAAGGAGATGATGTTTGTTTGTTTTATGATATTGATATGGGACATATCACCATATTCAGTTGCGGGTGGTACCAGGTTAATGATGGCAAAATAAACTCGTTCAGGGTAATATTTGATCCCCGACCTGTTTTGGAGCAATCAAATAAAAACTAAAATAATTCATCAAACCTATACCTTATTAATTATTTATTACAAAAGCTTAACAGATGAAGAATGTATTAGTGACAGGGGGTACCGGCCTGCTGGGAAGAGAAGTTGTAGATCAGTTGCTATCTATTAATTATAGAGTTAGTGTATTAAGCTCAAAGAAGAACGCCGTTGTCCCGGCAGGCGTACTGCTGATAAAAGGCGATCTGGCCTCAAACAGGGGTTTGGAAGAAGCCACGCAGGATGCCGATATTATTATTCATTGTGCGAGTAACCCTAAGGACACGCAAAGTGTGGATATCAAGGGAACGCAAAATTTATTGAATGTGATAGACCGCGATAAAACCCTGCATTTTGTTTACATTTCTATCATTAATGTTGATAAAAGTAATTACGCTTATTATCAAACCAAAATAAGGGTAGAGCAAATGATAGCGGCCAGCGGGATCCCATTCTCAGTTTTACGCACTACTCAGTTCCATAATTATGTACTCTCTATTTTAAAAACATTGGATAAGGAAAATGGAACGCTGGCTATACCTGATGGCATGCATTTTCAATCAATAGAAGTAAAAGAAGCTGCGACATTGCTAATCGACGTAGCTCAGCGGGAACCTGTAGGCCTGGTTCGTGGAGTAGGAGGACCCGAACTGCTTAAATTTGAAGAAATGGCAAAAACATATCTCCATGTACTTAGGCGCAAGGATGAACTAAAAGTACGGCCGTTCCAAAGTGAAGAATATGACAGGTACCGGTCTGAGAATAATATTTGGCCAACTAATAGTTATGGACGGGTAACATGGGAAGCTTTTTTAAGACATGATCTGGCAAGCTGATATGATTTAGGGTAAATTACTGATTGTTTAACAAAATCAAATTTTAGCTAATGCCTGCTTAAGATCTTGAATAAGATACTCAGTATCTTCTAAACCTACATACATCCTGATCAGTTGAAGGCGCTCATCAGTTGCCTCATATTCCTGCTCTGAAATAGATGCTATTGATGGCAATATCAAACTTTCGTGCCCGCCCCAGGAAACAGCCAGCAATATATGCTGCAGGTTATTGCAAAACGCTTCTATTTTTTTAAATGAAGAATTTTTTAAACTAAAACTAAATAACCCGCCGCAACCCTGCATTTGTTCGTGCGCCAGTTGTGTTTGTTTAAATCCTGCACTGAAAGGCCATATCACCTGTTGTATGTGTTCCTGGTTTTGTAACCATTGCGTAATAATTCCTGTACTTTCAAAGCTACGTTGTAAACGCAGGGGCAGGGTTCTTAGTCCTCTTAACAATAACCATGCAGAGTGAGGCGAAATAGCAGGACCCAAGTTCATGAATTCATGGTCAAATATATGTCTGATCAACTCCTTACTCCCAGTTAATACGCCTGCTACAACATCTGAATGCCCTCCGATGTATTTGGTGGCCGATTGAGCCACCAGATCGATACCCATATTGATGGGTTGCTGGTATATGGGGCTGCAGTAACTGTTATCGATCATGGATATAATACCCCGCGACCTGGCAAATGCCGCGACCTTTTTGATGTCCTGTAATTCGTAACTAAAAGTGTTAGGGCTTTCTAAAAAGATCAATCGTGTTTGAGGAGTAACAGCTGTTTCAAAATTTTCATAAACAGTACCATCAATAAAAGTGGTGTTTATGCCAAATTTAGGTAAAAGCTCTTTGAATAGCTTTATTGTCCAGCTGTAGGGGCTTTCGACAGCCACAATATGATCACCGGATTTTAACAACGCAAGTAGCGGAACACTTATGGCTCCAATACCACTGCTAAATATCAAAGCATCATCCGCGCCATCAAGGGCGGCTAGCTTTTTTCGCAATATACTCAATGTTGGATTTTGCCCCCTTGAATACAAATTGGTATCAAATTCATCGGCCATAGCCTGTCTCAACGCCGTAACCGTATTAAAGGTGAAATTACTTGATTGTATGATGGGTGGCGAAACCGCGTTGAAGTAATTTTCTCTTTCTTCCCCCAATTCATTTAATATAAATGAAAGCTCCATAGTTAAGGTATTATAATGGTGTTCTGCCTGTTTTTAGTAATAAAATATATAATAAGACCGGTAACAAATGCACAAAGGCATATAAACGCAGCCATGGGGTTTTCAATAAAGATACTTACGGTAACAAACCAATAAGCAACTATAAAAATAATAGGGATTACAGGATACCATTTTATGGTATAAATACCTGTTCTGTCAAGATGCTTGGTTTTTTTTCTTAAAATAAAAATAGTAACCGCCGCTGTGGAAAGTCCGATGGTATCAAAAAACATCACGTAACTGAGTATCTTTTGAAATGAACTTATAAAAAATAGTATAAGGAGGACCGCCACTACAAAAAAGCTCAGGCCAAATTCTTGTACTTGTGTTTGCTGGTTAACGCGCTTGAAACGATGGGGTAAAATTCCATCTTCGGCCATGGCATAATAAACCCGCGGATTGGCCATGATATTAACGTTAATGAAAGCAAGCACCGAAACAAACATCAGCAATGAAATGATTTTATAGCCAACCGAACCAAAAATAGCGCCCGCAAGGGTAGCGGCCAACGCGGTTTTATGCTGCAAACCTTTTATGCCCAGGACCGAATAATAAGCAAAGTTGATTAGCAGATATAGAAATATAACGGTTATCATCCCAGTGAAAATGGCTTTAGGGATGTTACGCTTGGCATTAATGATATCTCCTCCAAAGTTAATAGTTTGTTGATAGCCACCATAAGTGAAGAATACGGCAACCAGGCTTATCCCGAACGCACTCAAATTATAATTATTATCATCGGGTGGTACAATAACCCTATAAGCTCCTGGGGCTATGTGACTTTTAAATACCGCGGTACAAAGAATCAGGATCATGCTTATTTTAAATATTGTAAGCACATTTTGCGTCCTGGCACTCATTTTAATTCCCAGGAAATTAATGATATATAGAATGAGTACCGATGTGATGGTCATGATCTTGATACCCAAATCATTTTGCAGGCTTTTGGGCATAATTACAGGGTTTATATACTCAGCGCCAATAAGAGCTACTGCAGCTACAGAAGCAGCATTACTGATCACCAGTATCCAGTTGATCATAAAAGCAAATGCCGGGTGAAAACAATAGGAAAAAACCTTGTAAAATCCACCGGTAGTAGGGTAGCGCGCACCTATTTCGGCAAACGTAAGGGCCCCGCATAAACTAACGGCACCCCCAAAAAACCAGGCGCCAAAATACAGGTAAGGGTTACTTGAACTGATGGCTACTTCGCCAGGTGTTGCAAAAATACCCATGCCTATCACCAGGCTGATAACGATCATAGAAAGATCAAAACGGGTAAGTTTGGGCGTAATGCTCATAACGTTTTTATATACCAATGTTTAGTATTAAAGAGGGTTTTTATTAAGAAGGTTAATTTAAGCATATTTATTAATTATGCCCACATTACTAAAAAAGGGCTTCACCCAACAAGCGGTATATTATTTATAGAAAAACAACGTTTAAGGTAATGCTGCGGAGCCCGGTACAATAAAATAATAAGTGTGCCAGCATTGTTATAAATTTTTATTTTTGATAAATCTGGTATTTGCTTAATTTGTTGCTGATAATACGATAAACCTAAAAATCACGAGAGATCCACGTATAATGATAAATAAAAAAATATCCATAAAGGATATCGCAAAACTTACCAATACCTCCATTACAACTGTGTCATTTGTTTTAAATGGCAAAGGGCGTATTAGTAAAGAGATAACTAAAAAAATATTAGACGTAGCAGCCAAAAATGGATATGAACCCAACCGGATGGCAGTAGGCCTTCGTACCGGTGTTTCAAAAGTAATCGGCCTCGTAGTTGAAACCATTGGAGGTCCTTTTTTTGGAGCAATGGCCAAAGTAATAGAAGAAGAAGCCGAAAAGGAAGGATACAGGATTATTTACTGTAGTACTAATAATAACATCCAGAAGGGAAAGGATGTGATCAGAATGCTTTCGCAGCAATTAGTAGATGGTTATATCGTGACCCCCATGAAGGGACTGGAAAAGGATATACAAAATTTGATAGCGAATGAAAAGCCTGTAGTATTAATAGATGGCTATTTTCCGGACTTGGATATCCCCCATGTGCTGGTTGATAATCATGGTAGCGCTTTTAATGCGGTTGATCATCTATTAAAAGCCGGATATAAAAAAATTGGCTTAATAACAGCTGATCTTGACCTGATCCAATTACAGGATCGCACACGCGGATATAAAGATGCCTTAAAAGCCAATAATATAAAAGAGGATAAAAAACTAGTATTTAAATTGCCTTTTGATACCGATAAGGATAAAGCTATAAACTCCGTAAAGGCTTTTATACAACAACAGAAACAGATGGATGCTGTTTTTTTTACAACAAACTATTTAGGTACAATGGGATTAGAAAGTATCAAGCAACTTGAGCTAAATATTCCGCATGACCTGGCCATGATCAGTTTTGATGATAATGAAATATTTAGTTTGTACCCGCCCGGGATCACAACTATACAACAGCCCACTTATGAGATAGCAAAGTCGGCTATTGATCTTTTATTGGCACAAATGGGAGGGGAAAAGGGAGACGTGTCAAAAATTAAATATCAGATACCATCTAAACTCATTGAACGTGGGTCGACCGTAACAAAAAAATAAAATTTAGTGAAAAAGTAAGATTTTTACACTTATAAACCCTTTCTGTTTTAAGAATATTCAAATTTTTTGTGGCTAATGGCAGTCAAAAAGCTAAAGGTTTGTTTTTATTATTGCCATTTTTTATTTTTTATGGCATTATTGATGAATTTATTGAAATAAATAAAGTTTTTTGATAAAAAATGTGATATAAATTTGGTAAAACATTTTACTATCTTATATTTGATTATTCTATCTATTAAAGTAAAACATTTTCGTATTGATAAAACGTTTTATCAATACCTTTCTAAGGTTTTTTGTTGAGACGAAAAACACTGTTTGTTTTATTAGGCTGTTGTGCGTATATAAATTGGGAAACAGCTTACAGGTTTATTTTTTGGTAAACGTTTTATTGCTTTAAAGCTTAATTAAGCCAACGAGCGTATTTTAAATTGGTGGTATACTACCGGGTAGGGCTTGTTATGTCATTTTTGATAAAACGTTTTATCATTTTTATTAACTTATTGTTTAACTTAATTCAACTGCATGAAGAAACAAAGACTTAGCATTTAAAAGCAGGTAGCAACCCGCTGCCAGAATTCCTTATTACGTATTTGCCATGGCATCTCTATGGTCAAAACAATCATTAACTGTTCATTTAATTAAAAATTATGATCAATTTTTTCTACAAAAAAAAATTCCTTTACTATACGTGCATCATTCCAATCCTGTTGGTGTTGGGAATGCCTGTATTGCATGCCCAAGACGCTAAAAACCCCGGTAACCAGGTTACCGTAGCTGGTTTAGTTAAAGACGCCAGTGGCCCACTGCCCGGTGCATCTATTGTTTTAACAGGTTCAGCTTCTGGTGTATCGGCCAATACATCGGGAAGATTTACCTTAAAGATAGAAGCTGGTAAATCAATCACAGTAAGAATGTTAGGTTATGAGGCGCAAACCATTAAGATAACCGAATCTAATACAAATTTAATAGTGGTTCTAAAGACCGATCAAAAGGTACTTAAAGATGTGGTGGTTATCGGTTATCAGCAGGTTTCGCGCAGGAGCGTAAGTGCCGCAATTACTTCAGTTGATCCTAAAACTATCGCCGATATTCCTACGCCAACTTTTGATGCTTTGTTGCAAGGCCGGGTTGCCGGTTTGAATGTTCAGAATTTTTCGGGCGAGCCTGGTGTAAGGAGTAATGTGGTACTCAGGGGTAACACCTCAGTTAGTCGTAGTATTGATAACAATACAGGGTCTGCATCTGGTAAAGCAAGTTTAGCCAGGGCTATTTCAGGGCCATTATATGTGATTGATGGTGTACCACAAAGCACAGAGGATATCGCAGCAATTAATTACGGTACAGGTACTGGTACAGATGTACTTGCGGGCATTCCGATTAATGATATTGATAACATTGATATATTAAAAGATGCCTCTGCTGCAGCTATTTATGGTTCAAGGGGAGCTAATGGGGTTATCATCATTACCACCAAAAAGGGTACTGCTGGCAAAACCAGGATAAATTTCTCTACCTATCATGGTATTACAGATCAACCAAAACTGGATAAGGTACTTGTGGGGGCCGAAGAAACCAGGGCTAAATTAGCCTTAATTAATCATTATGGTAATTATGCTAATCTTAAAAACATTCCGCAAATATTAACCGATACCTTAAATCCCGCGTTTAATAATGCCAATGATTACCGGAGCGGCATCTATCAAACAGGAAAGGTAGATAATTATGAGTTATCCATAAGCGGTGGTAACGATCTGATTACTTACCGTTACGGTTTAAATTATTATAATGAGGATGGAATTATCAAAAAAACAGGCTTACAACGTTACGCACTTAATAGTACGGTTGGCATTAACGTATCGCCCAAGTTAAAGATCAGTACGCAGATCCGTTTTTACCGTGTTGATCGTCCTACCTCACTTAGTGACTTAAGCGGTAATGTAAACCCATTTACCGGTGGGTATTATGCTAATAGTCCGCTACCTCCATCAAACTTATATCTGGGGCAGGCTAATAAAGATTTCCTTTATGGCAGTTCAAATGTATCAACAGATGCCAATACTAATAATAGCATTACCATTAGTCCTACTATTGACTGGCGTATCAATGATCATTGGCTATTTAATACAGTTATTTCATATGAAAGTGCGGGCAGTAGGAGAGATGCTTATACACCAGGAGTGGTAAGGCAAAGCGGTTTAGGTTATGCATCAAGCTTCGTTGATAATTCCGCCAACTACCTCATGAGTAATAATATTCAGTTTAGCACCACATTAAACAAGATACACCATATCAATGTGCTATTAGGGCAAAATACCGAATACCATACTTACAGGGCAACTGATGCCGAAGCAGATGGGATCCCGAATGATCAGATATCCGTTGTTAAAGTATTAAATAAAAGCAATTCGAATGCTTATTCTGATTTGATTGAGAGTGGTATTCAAACCGGTTTCTTAAGGTTTAATTACGACTTTAAAGGACGCTACCTGTTATCAGCGGTTTTTAATGCCGATGCATCATCAAAGTTTGGCCCAGGGAAACGGGTTGGTTACTTCCCTTCTGTATCCGCAGGCTGGATCATTAGTGATGAACCCTTCATGAAAAGTACTAAAAACTGGCTTACTCTATTTAAGCTACGCGCAAGTTATGGTATTGCCGGCCGTCAGCCAGATAGCGGAGACAATTACCTGTCATTCAATACTTATACCATAGGGGCAGGTAGTTTTACAGGTAGCAGCAGTCCACAAACCGGTCAAAACCTTTCCAATACTTATAATGGTATTGCCGCTATAGCACCCAATTTTAATGGAGGCTTGAGCAATAAAAATTTAACCTGGGAACATTCAAAGCAAGCCAATATTGGGGTCGATCTTACCTTTTTGGATGGCCGCTTTAATTTTGTTGCCGACGCCTATGTTAAAAACACCAGTCAGGGTATTTTTAGTTTAAACTTGCCGGTAACCACCGGCTATACCACTATTGTAACCAACTCTATTGGTACACAAAACCGTGGTTTGGAAGCATCCTTTATTGCACATTATTTTAATCCCAAAAGTGCTTTTCAGTGGGAAACCGATTTTAACATTGCCTATAACCAAAATGAAATTACCTCGTTGCCAAACGGCGGGCGCGATATTTATTTAGATAAGTTTGTTTTGAGGCAGGGACAGCCTATCAATGAATTTAACCTGTTTCAGCAAACAGGTGTTTATAAAACTGATAAAGATGTGCCTGTAAACCCGGTAACGGGTGGGGTTTTAAACTTTTACGGTTACCCATTCAAGGGTGGCGACCCGATATGGAAGGATTCAAACGGCGATGGTGTGCTTGACCAAACAGATTATGTGCCTGCCGGAAACCCGAATCCTAAATTTACCGGTGGCTTTAATAATATTTTTAGTTACAAAAACTGGAGCGTTTCGGTGTTCTGCACCTTTACGCTGGGGCGCGATATTTATAACGATTACCTGGTTGGTAAGTTATCGCACCTGGTACCAACAGATGATGGTAATTCAGATCCATACCATGATATTACTAATAACGCTTTTCCTGATTTAAGTGGAATTAATTACTGGCAAAACCCCGGAGATAATGCTAAATATCCGTCATTGAGCTCGGTAAGCGGAACCCGGTATAAATATGCTGCTGTTAGCTCGGCCTGGGTCGAGAATGGAAGCTATCTGCGTGTAAAAACGGTTTCTTTATCATATACTTTCAACCCGGCAGTTTTAAAAAACCTGCACCTGAGCCGCCTAAGGGTATATGGCATGGTTGATAACCTGCATATTTTCCAGAAATCAAATGTGCCTGATGCTGAAGAAGTTGATGCCTTTGGTATTTACAATGGCAGTGGTTATCCTATCCCCAAAAAATATACCCTGGGTGTTGATGTAAGCTTTTAATGTTTAACGGGTAAATAAAAACGAAAAGAAATGAAAAAAAATATAATAAGATACACAGCCGGATTATTAATGATAACCGGGCTTATTAGTGTGAGTTCCTGCAAAAAAATACTTGATTTGCAGCCTCATAACTCCACTTTTACCAATGCTTATTTTACTAATGGAACAGATGCCAATACCGCTATCGCGGGAGCATATTCCCTGTTGCGTTCGGTAATGCTCAATAATTATTCATTCCATGTATTTGGTGACGCCACTACAAGCGAATTTAGCATTAACTCAGGACTGGATGATGCTAATTACAATATCTCCAATGGTGAATTTACCGGGTTAAATGTTGGGCCAGGTATCTGGAACTGGTTAAACTACTACCAGCTTTTACAACAAATAAACCTCATCATTAACAAAGTACCTGCTATCCCGATAGAAAAGTTCAGTAATCATGATGATAAGAATCAGATCATTGGCGAGGCTTATTACCTGCGGGCATTCACCTACTTTTATATGACCAGGGTTTGGGGCGATGTGCCTTTAAAAACACAACCCGATCTGGATGTTAGTCAGGCTGTAAACATTCCCCGCACACCTGCTGCCGATGTACTTAAACAATGCCTCGCTGATTTAAAGATTGCCGAAAGTAACCTGGCCTTTGGTTATGCCGATGAAAGCCAGCGTGCCGTGAGAGCTAATAAAGGTTCGGCTTTTGCATTGGAAGCTCATATAAAAGCCTGGACACATGACTATGCCGGATGCGAACAGGCCACTGCTCAGGTAATTAATAACGGGCAATATCAGTTGGTTACTGATACTTCGCAATTCAGCAAAATATTTATTGGTAAATCAGTAGAGGGGATTTTTGAAATCAATATCAATTATCAGCAAAGTGAAGGTGTAGCACTTAATTATTATGGATATGCCCCAACCATCGCTTTTCCCTTTGTTGCACAAAAATCAAACCTCGAATGGCCGGTAAGTACTTTATATGTGAATACCTTATTTAAAGATACTACAGATCTGAGGTATAAGAAATACTTCTTCCAGGCGCAATCCACCAGCGGACAAACAATAAAGTATTCGAATATTACTTATGCCGATGGATCGGCAAAAAACGACCCTCGTTTATCTAATAACATTATCATTTTCCGCCTAGCCGATATTATGCTTTTAAGAGCCGAAGCATTAAATCAATTAGGACGCGATGGTGAAGCATTAGTGCTTTTAAACACTATACGCAGTAGGGCAGGAATAGCCAGTTACACAGGGGCAGGTAATGCTCTTGCCAGGACTATATTGGAAGAGCGTTTGCGTGAACTCTTTTATGAAGGTCAATCTTTTTATGACCTGGTTCGTACCAAACAAATCGGTAACCCAACAAGCAGCTTCATTTCCGACTATTCACATATTAATGATACGAGGGTGAACCAGGGAGGGTATCTGTGGCCTATAGATCCTTCTATGTTTAAAGATGATTTTGTTTTGAAACAAACACCTTACTGGCAAGGAAAACTTTAACCGTTAAATAGCACAAACATGAAAACATTAAAAATATTTATACCCATCCTATTAGTAGCGGTTGTGTTTTTTTCCTGTAAAAAGGATTATACCATTGGGGGCGATTTGTTTAAGGCCCAGGTAAATATGACCACTTATGATTATCTGAAAACCAACCATGCGTTTGATACTTTGGTGATGATGATCAATAAAATGAATATGAAAGACGAGGTGAATAGTGCAGGAACTTTTTTTGCGGTGACTAATTATTCAATAACCAACTTCGTATTAGCAAAAAGAGAGCAACTGCGCACGCAGAAAAACGATGAAAACCTGGTTTTTACGTTTGATTCGCTAAATTTTGCCTCACTCAAAGACTCTTTAAGAGCCTATATGTTTAAGGATAAGATTACCAGGGATAATTTATCACAGAAAGGCATATATCCTCAGACTCTGGATGGAGAATACCGGTTGATTCAGCTTAGGTCGACAACGGATTATACCAACAGTATTTTCACCACCAATCCGCAGTACATATACTTTACTAAAGTGGTGCCCCTGACACCCGGAGGGCCGGTACCTGTTGACATAAATGGTGTACAACAGGTTGATCCAAGACAGCTGCTTTCTACCCTTTGTCAAACAACGGGTATATTAACTACAACAGGTGTGTTACATGTGTTGAGCAACAATCATACGTTCACGTATTTCAACAATGTTAACAATTGATAAATTTTTAGATAGCCAAGAAAATGAAAAAACACTATAAAATACTTCTTGTTATTTTAATGGCAGCCGGAGTTATAGGTTGTGTTAAGGCCCCGCATGGTTTTTTAAGTAGCCAGATCAGGTATCGCGATAATCCTATCCAGGTGCAGCGTGGTATCATAGTTCAAAGTATAGCGGTTGATAATGATGGCTCAAGTGCTCCTGTAACTTATCGGCTATTGGATATCAGGGATGCGCTTACTCATAAACACGCCGATTCGCTATATAAAAACCGCGATAGGTATGTGTATACTTCAGAGTTTGATCCGGATGTAGATACAACGGTTGCCCTGCTCAATAGTATCCGTAAAAATGTAAATCTTCCGAGTTTTGACTTTAATACACATACAGGAGCGTTTACCTTTTATAATACCACGGCAAATGTACCGTTGGGAGCATATGAGTTTGATATAGCCGCCTCTAACGAGAACGGTACCAAAACTTTTAAGAATATTGCCAATCTTAATATTTTTGAGGGCGATGTAGCCGAAATTGATGCGGGCGGCGGCGCCTGGTTCCAGGATGGTACCACTACTAGTGGTGATATAGGTGAACCCAAAGTTACCATCACCAAATTATCTACTAAGGGTACATTGGCCATCTTGAAAATAGTTGATGAAAATGGAGTAGCTTTTAACCCTAAAAACGGGGAGTATATCAAACGCGGAGACAGGAGCAGCTTTGAAACGTTCGCTAAATTCCATCCGCTGATCGCTTCTGATACTTCATTAACCTGTAATTTTGAAGTTACGCCATTCCCGGTTAAAGGAGCAGCTCAGGGATTTACCATTTATTACCGTATCCCGAGCCAGTTTGTGCGGATAGATCCTGGTTTTACACCAACTTCTGCCAAAATTTATAGCGCCAACCCAAGGTTTACTTTCAGGTTGTTTCAGGAAGGAGTTTACCTGATTACTGTTAAGCTTCAGCACGTTACCAGGAACCTCAATTAAATAGCCCAAACCCGGCACAATACAATTTAATTTGTGCCGGGTTTTATGATAAACTCGCACATTTTTGAGCAGCCCAATTAAATTTTAAATATTATTAACTAAGCATTTAACAATTATTTATCCAATGAAAAAAGTGTTTCTTTTAAGTGCATTACTTACTTTACGTTTTGCCGCAAGCAGTAATGCACAACAAACCGAAGTGTTTAACAAAAAAGGCTATAAGTTAACTTTCGAGAATCAGGATGCCAGTTTTAGTCCCGAACTTAAGAATAAATTGGTTGAAACCTTTTATACCGTTTATCCAAAACTGGCAAAAGCTTACAATAAAAAAACCTTAAAAAGTGTAACTTTTGTTATTGACACCGCCTACAATGGTGTTGCCGCTACAGCCGACGGTCGTGTTGTTTTTAGTTCAAAATACATGACAAAACACCCGCATGATATTGATGTGGTTACACATGAGGTAATGCATATTGTACAGGATTATGGCCAAAGCACAGGTCCGGGATGGCTGACAGAAGGTATTGCCGATTATGCCCGTTACAAATTTGGGGTAGATAACGAAGGAGCCAAATGGGCATTGCCTGCTTTTAAAGCAACCCAAAGCTATGAAAATAGCTACCGCATTACTGCCCGTTTCCTCGTGTGGATAGAGAAAAACATTAAACCCGGCCTGGTAAAAAATTTGGATGCCCAGTTACGCAACCATACCTTTACCAACGATAGCTGGAAACAAGAAACCGGCAAAACGTTAGATGAACTTTGGACAGCCTATGCGGCCAATCCGGTTATTGAAGCATAACCAATTCACATCATTATATGAAGTTAAGTAATAGTATAAAAGCAATTTGCCTGGGGCTGTTGTGCAGTCTGGGTATATCAGCCTATGCGCAAAGTAATAAACCGGTAAAAACGCTGGCGCAATTGCAACAGGAATTTGTTGACCTGCGTTTTGGCATGTTTATTCATTTTAATATTCCAACTTATCTGAATCAGGATTGGGCCGATCCCGAAGCATCACCCGCTATCTTTAATCCAACAAAGCTCAATTGCGATCAGTGGGCTAAAGCGGCAAAATCCGCCCATATGAGCTATGGTTGTATTACTACCAAGCATCATAGTGGTTTTTGTATCTGGGATACCAAAACTACCGATTATAACGTAATGAACAGTCCGCTCAAAAGGGACGTAGTTAAAGAATACGCGGATGCCTTTAGGGCTAACGGGCTGAAAGTGTTTTTATATTACTCTATTCTGGATACGCATCATTGCTTAAGACCCAATGGCATAACGCCTAAACATATTGATATGATCAAAGCCCAGATCACCGAATTGCTGACTAAGTATGGTGATATCGGCGCGCTGATTATTGATGGTTGGGACGCGCCATGGTCAAGAATATCTTATGACGATGTGCCTTTTGAAGAGATATACCGTTTGGTAAAATCATTGCAACCCAATTGCCTGGTGATGGATCTTAACGGCGCTAAATATCCTGCCGAGGGCATGTTCTATACAGATATTAAAACTTATGAACAAGGAGCTGGTCAGCACATTTCAAAAGAGAACAATAATATGCCTGCGCTTTCCTGCTATCCGCTGCAAAGGCATTGGTTCTGGAACTTATCTGATCCTACCGATGCAGTAAAAGATCCGGTTAAATTGGTGAACGATAATATCATTCCTTTTAATAATGTGGATTGTAATTTTATCCTGAATGTAGCGCCTAATCGTGATGGCCTCATTGATGATAATGCTCTTGCAGCTCTCAAAAAAATAGGGGAGATATGGAAGAACGAAGGCCCTGTGGCTAAACTGCCTAAACTGGAAGCTCCAATTATTTCATCAAATCTGGCTAAAAATCAATTCTCCAACTCCAGCTGGAGTGATGATTCCAATATTATGGATTTTGCCAATGATGATGATTTCCATTCTTCATGGATATCAAACACTACCGTAAAAAATCCATGGTACGAGATCACCTTCAAACGTGATCAGGGCTTTAATGCTATAGCCATTACCGAAGAGAAACCAAACATCACCAAACTTCACCTGGAATATTGTGATAATGGTACCTGGAAACCATTATTTGCGGGTGAGAATAAAAATAAAGTGAAAATATTCCGCTTTGACAGGGTATGGGGTAGTAAGATACGTGTATCTGTTGATGCGGCCGATCACCAGGTATCTATTGCCGAAGTTGGCGTTTATAATGAAAGAAGATAATAAATAACCTAATAAACATTAACCTGAAACCTGCAGTTTCATCACATCTAAATTATAACTAATGAAAGCACTTTTTAGCGCCATTTTGGTTTCGCTTTGCGTGAGTACTTATGCGCAGCAAACCGGAACGGTCAGTAGTCCGGTTGATTACATCAATCCCTTGATGGGCACCGATTCCAAGCCCGATTTGTCTAATGGCAACACTTATCCTGCAATAGCATTACCCTGGGGTATGAATACCTGGACACCACAAACCGGCAAGATGGGCGATGGCTGGCAATATACTTATGCCGCCGATAAAATACGTGGTTTTAAACAAACCCACCAGCCAAGCCCCTGGATGAATGATTATGGGCAATTTGTAATTATGCCGGTTACCGGTAAGCTGCGTTTTGATCAGGACGATCGCGCCAGCTGGTTTTCGCATAAGTCAGAAACGGCCAAGCCTTATTATTATAGCGTTTACCTGGCCGACGCTGATGTGACTACAGAGATTACTCCAACCGAACGTGCCGCGCAGTTCAGGTTCACTTTCCCTAAGTCTGACAGCTCATTCATCGTTGTTGATGCTTTTAACCGGGCATCATACATCAAAATATTGCCTAAGGAGCAAAAGATCATCGGTTACAGTACTCGTTACGCACGTGGTAAAATGACCAATTTTAAAAACTACTTTGTTATTTATGTAGATAAGCCTTTTATACTGGCTAAAGCATGGCATGATAAAACCATTGCCCATGATTCCCTGGAGATCAGCAGCACTCACGCCGGTGCGGTTATCGGCTTTAAAACTGCAAAAGGCGAAAAGGTACACTTGAAAGTAGCCTCCTCATTCGTGAGCTTTGAGCAGGCTGAACTTAATTTGAAACGCGAGCTGGCAAACGATAATTTTGATGCCACCTGCCAAAAAGCCAAAGCGGTATGGAATAAAACCCTGAGCCGGATTAACGTAGAGGGCGGTAGCATCGACCAAACCCGTACTTTTTATAGCTGCATGTACCGCATGCTGTTTTTTCCGAATAAATTATATGAACTGGATGCACAGAATAAGATAATACATTACAGCCCCTACAATGGCAAGGTAATGCCAGGTTATTTATTTGGCGGTACCGGCTTTTGGGATACTTTCAGGGCGCTTTATCCGTTCCTAAACCTGGTTTATCCATCTATCAATAAAGAAATGCAGGAAGGTTTGATCAATGACTATAAAGAAGGCGGCTGGCTGCCCGAATGGTCGAGCCCGGGTTATGCCGATATTATGGTGGGTAATAATTCAGCCTCGGTTGTTGCCGAAGCCTATCTGAAAGGGTTGCGTGGGTATGATATCAACACCTTGTATGACGCGTTGGTTCACGGTGCCAATAACGAGGGTCCGATATCAGCCACAGGGCGTTATGGTGTAAAATATTATAATGAGTTGGGCTATGTGCCGTATGATGTAAAGATCAATGAGAACGCAGCCCGTACGCTTGAATATGCATATGATGATTTTGCGATTTATCAATTAGGAAAAGCTATAGGCAAACCAGAATCTGAAATTGCCATCTACAAAAAACGCAGCCAAAACTATCGTAACCTGTTTGACCCTGCTACAGGCTTAATGCGTGGCAAAAATAAAGACGGATCTTTTGAAACACCATTTAACCCTTTCAAATGGGGCGATGCCTTTACCGAAGGTAACAGCTGGCATTACAGCTGGAGTGTTTTTCATGATATCCAGGGATTGATAAACCTGATGGGTGGCAAACAAAAATTTGTAACCAAACTGGATTCAGTATTTACCATGCCACCGATATTTGATGATAGCTATTACGGTGGCGTGATCCACGAGATCCGTGAAATGCAGATAGCCAATATGGGCCAGTACGCGCATGGTAATCAGCCAATACAGCATATGATATACCTATATAACTATGCCGGTGAACCCTGGAAAACCCAGTACTGGGCACGCGAAACCATGAACCGTATGTACAAAGCTACGCCTGATGGTTATTGCGGTGATGAAGATAATGGTCAAACATCGGCGTGGTATGTGTTCTCGGCCATGGGTTTTTACCCGGTTTGCCCTGCCAGCGACCAATATGTATTAGGTGCGCCATTATTCAAAAAATTAACCCTGACACTGGAAAACGGTAAGCAGGTAGTGATCAATGCACCTACTAATAGTGCACAGAACCGTTATGTACAAACTTTTACTGTTAATGGTAAAACGTATAACCCAAATTGGTTGAGTCATAAAGCATTGATGCAGGGCGCGGTGATTAATGTGGGTATGGGAGCAACGCCAAACAAAAACCGGGGTACGCAAGACAAAGATTTTCCATTTTCTCTGTCAGAGAAAAACTAATTATATAACATGAAACATTTATTCACTGCTTTTTTATTGGGTACGGCTTCTATAGCCAGTGCGCAAACACATCCGGCAGAAAAACTGGTACAATACGTTAACCCCATTATAGGTACGCAACGTATGGGGCATACTTATCCCGGAGCTACCGTGCCTTTTGGTATGGTGCAGCTAAGTCCCGAAACGGATACGGCCAGCTATGAGCTCAACGGTCACTATAACCCAGATGTGTATAAATACTGCGCCGGTTATCAGTATGATGATAAAACCATTGTAGGTTTTAGTCATACCCATTTTAGTGGTACAGGGCACTCCGATCTGGGCGATTTCCTGATCATGCCTACTGTTGGGCCGCTAAAATTGAATCCGGGCACTGCGGATAAACCAGGAAGCGGCTACCGCTCTGCTTTTTCGCATCAGAACGAAGTTACCGAGGCTAATTATTACAAAGTAAAGCTGGATGCCAGCAACATTATTGCCGAGATGACCACCACCACTAGGGTGGGCTTTCATCAATATACTTTCCCCAAATCAGATCAATCGCACATTATTCTTGACCTGATGGCGGGCATCTATAATTACCCTGACAAAAATGTGTGGACCTACCTCAAGGTATTGAACGACTCTACCGTAGTAGGTTATCGCCAAACCAATGGCTGGGCGCGTACCCGTTCGCTGTATTTTGCCATGAGTTTCTCTAAACCGTTCTTTCAGCATGGTTTCAAGAAATATGATAAACGCGAAGTTTACGGAGGTTTCTGGGGTAAGTTCAATCAAACCAAAAACTTCCCCGAAATAGCTGGTCGTCAGATCAGGAGCTACTTTGATTTTAAAACCGAAGAAGGTGAAAAGATCAAGATCAAATTTGCTATATCACCGGTAAGCATGGATGGCGCGCTCAACAACATGCGTACCGAACTACCAGGCTGGGATTTTGATAAGGTAAAAAACGATGGACAGCAACAATGGGAGCAGGAACTGCGCAAAATTGTGATCCAAGGCAGCAAAGAGACTAAAGAAAACTTTTATACCTCCATGTACCACGCCATGATTAACCCAACCATTTATATGGATGCGGACGGTCAGTACGAAGGGCTTGATAAGAATGTGCATAAGGCGGATGGTTTTACCAACTACACCACCTTCTCTATGTGGGATACCTACCGTGCTTTGCACCCGCTGTTCAATATTATTGATCCTAAGCGCAATGCGGATATGGTACAATCTATGATGGCGCACTTTGATCAAAGTCCGGAAAGGATGCTGCCTATATGGTCAAACTCAGGCAACGAAAACTGGTGCATGAGCGGCTACCACAGCGTAACAGTACTGGCTGATGCTGTTGTAAAGGGTAATGCTCCGTTTGATGCCAACAAGGCACTGGATGCCTGCGTGGCTACTGCCCGTCACCGCAATTATGAGGGAATAGGGGAGTATATGGACAGAGGCTATATTCCGGATGAAAAAAGCGGCGTATCGGTATCTTCAACCCTGGAGTACGCTTTTGACGACTGGGCTATCGCGCAGATGGCCAAAAAGCTGAACCGTAATGATATTTACGAGGAGTTTATCAAACGCTCACAGAACTATAAAAACGTATATGATGCCAAAGCAGGCTTTATGCGCCCAAGATTAGCTGATGGCACCTTCCGTCAAAAGTTTGATGCATTGAGCACCATTAACGAAGGTTTTATTGAAGGTAACTCCTGGAACTACACCCTATTCGCTCCGCAGGATCCGGAAGGATTGATCAAGCTGATGGGGGGCAACAAACGTTTTGTAGGTTATCTTGATTCGTTATTTACCATGAATTTGCCTGATAAATATTTTGCCGAAACTGAGGACATTACCCGTGACGGTATTATCGGCAATTATGTACATGGTAACGAGCCATCGCACCACGTAGCTTATTTATACAACTGGACAGACAAGCCCTGGAAAACACAGGAACGCATCCGTATGATATTGCCACGCATGTACAAACCAACACCAGATGGTTTAGGTGGTAACGATGATACCGGACAGATGAGTGCATGGTATATTTTCAGTTCACTGGGTTTTTACCCGGTAGCGCCAGGGTCCGATCAGTATTCAACCGGTAGCCCGGCGATTAATGGTGCGGTGATCAACCTGGATAACGGCAAAACGTTTACCATCAACGTTAAAAACCAAAGCCCTAAAAATGTTTACGTACAAAAAATGGAGCTGAATGGCAAAGTGCTTAACAGCCTTTTCATAAGCCACGCCGATATTATGAATGGCGGCGAGATCACTTACTATATGGGATCAAAACATAAGTAAAACTACAGATCGTGCTATAAAAAAGAGGTTGTATCATTCATCATGATCAGCCTCTTTTTTATTTGATGTAGTTTTGGATTAGATTGACAGAATTAACCAAAAAGTGGGTTAACATGGGTTTACACTTTTTATGGTTTGAATTGATTTATTTTATTGATAATCAAATTGTTAAATATATTTTATCGTCAAAAAGTGGGTTTGCATGTAAACCCACTTTTTGTATAAATATGGTCAGCTCAATTTTAATTCATAGGTGGCACAATACTTCGCTGTTTGATTCTTTGACTTCGGACGACTATGCCTGTAGTTTAAAACTACACATAGCCGATTGGTAATAGCCCGATGAAAGGGTATGATGAATAAATAATATGCCAAAAGTGCACTGTCATCCAGCCCCGTCGAAGGGTAGAGCGCAGAGGCCCAGCCCACCATGCTTCGACGGGGCTCAGCATGACATCCTTTTTGTTGCATAACTGCCACTCGATGAACTCCTCTCCTACAGGGAGAGGAGTTTAAATATAGTAAGTTAACGAATTTTGTGAACCCCAATAGGGGTTGAAGCTTTGTAGAAAAGCATCAGTTTTTAAGTTAGTGCCATAGGTACTATACCCAGGTTGCATACCTACGGCATGCTTAATATCATCTTTTTGTTAGCTACAAAGCTTTTACTCCTATGGAGTAATTCTAATCTAATGAAATTGTGAAGGAGGGCTATTATCTCTCTACCCTCACACTTATTACTCCTTTAGCCGGGATCGTAAAACGATTCCCTAACTCCTTCAGCTTATCCTCCATTAAATTACTTTCCCAAATTTTAATAGCGGGTACTGTATTCGGGGTGATAGCTGCTTCAATATCGGTATCGCCGCTGTTTACCAATTGGGCTATTACGCCTAATCCATCATCGGTAGGTTTGATGGCCTCTACATAGATGTTATTGCCTGTTATTTTAAAGAACAGGCTTTTTTCCGGCGCACCAGGGGTAGTAGATACAACCAGGGGCTGATGGTTGTTCAATCCGGTTTGGTTGGCCTTAAAGCTGTTAAAACCACCTTCATGGGCTTGTATAAAGTAATGGAAAGTAGCTTTGCCTTCCTGGTCTGCACGGAAATTAGTATGCCACAGGTTATTCATCACCCAGGAATACAAAACTGGTGATTGTGGGGTGAACGAAAGCCATTGTGGTGCATGATGTAAGCCACCCAGCAGGTTGCCGGTAGTAATGTTACCTATCTCAAATAAGGGCGCATCCGGGCTCGACCAGGTGATACCGTAAGCGCTGTTAGATACATCAACCCAGCGCTGCATGGTAAACCAGTTGTGGTTGGCATAAGGTAGCTGATCGGCCTCGGCACGGGCACTGCCCCATGGGATGCTGTAACGCACTTGAGCTGCGGGTACATTGAAAGGAAATGCAAAATGTACACTCTCCTTATGTCTGATAGCTGTTTTATCTATGGTATTGATGAGTTCTACCTGATCCAAGCCACTTACCAGCCTTACTTCGCGGGTAAGGCCATTGGTGCCGGGTGCATCCGAAGTAATAAGCAGGCTTACTACCAGCGGCCCGTTTTCTTTGATGCTGATGTGGGTATTGGAGCTGCTTACGAGTTTCTTTAATGAATCGCCCGGCATATACATATATTGGTTTAGCCCGGCAGAATCAGCAGCAACATAATTACGGACAGATGTCCCTTTGATTAGCTTTACAATATTACCATTTTTGGCATCCACAGCAACGGTATAAATGCCGTTACTTAAACTACTACCGGTAATCTTAGCCTTACCATTGCCTAATGCTTTACCTGTATTAATGGTATATGAACTTTTACCCAACGCAGGTACAGCATCTGCCACAAAAGCTAATTCCCCGCTGCTTAAGCGTTGGGAAGGGATCTTTTTACCTGTTGCATCTTTAACCAGGTCGCCGGTTTTGCTGAGGTTGGCAGGAACGTAAACTACATCGGTTCGGGGCCAGTTAGTAGTGTTATATACATCGATGGCATTAGTTTGTGTTGTAGCAGGTTTTAAGGCTTCGGTCATCAGTGAATCTACTTGTTTATCGGCACGCAGTGCATAGCCTTGTTTTACGTTCCATTCACTTTTTACCTTTTCGTTATCGGGTTCGCCTACGCTGTTATAGGCTCCCCAGGTATGTTCGTTGTACAGCAAAAGGTTTTTCCAGGTATCGTCAAAAGCGTCAGCAGGATAGGCCCCTTTGTTACGAATGGCCCAGATGGCCCCGGTTTGCTTCAACCTGTCGGATGTTACACGGCTCAAAGCGGTTTCGCGTGCTGCCGATGACACACCGTCGGTCCAGTATTCGGTGTAATCGCCTGTAAAAGAAGGGATATTATTTTTGTACTGTTTTTCCAGGTCGTTAAAAAACTGTTTTACCGAAGTGATCACCAGTTTGGGCGAAGTATAATGCTCGTTCCATGCTTTTACAGCATCCGGCAGTTCCGGGTCGATGGGGGCATTATCGCTCATGGCCCAGGTGAGTATGGTCATGTTATACGGAAAATTATTCTGCTCCAGGCCGCCCAGGTATTGGAAAAGGTAGGGGTTCAGGAAGTTTTCTTCGGGGTGACCGGTATAATAAGGTTTAGGATCATCAATAGTAAAAAAGTTAGGAATTTTATCGCCTTTGAGCTGATAACCAATAGAGTAGGGCTGGCATTGCCAGAACAGCAGTTTTTGTTTGCCCGATGGCGATAACCAGTAAAAAGGCTTATCCTGCCATTTGGCCAGGTTGCCGATCCGGTCAGACGCGTTAGGACCTGATAAAAAGTAGTGAATACCAGTTTGTTCGGCCTGAGCGGCTAATCCCCATGAAGCTCCCGGTACATCACCCTGGAACATGGTATGGATCTCGATGCCCTGCTCGCGTGCCAGTTTTTGCGATTTTGCAAACATCTGCATCAGTTGACGGGAATCGGTCATGCTGGTATTGATATTGCCGTAGGCTCCATCCAGGTTGATCCAGCCCTTTTTTACGGCATTCCAAAAGCGGGCCTTCTTTTCGGCGCTGGCTTGTTTCAGGTAATTATCCACTACCCATATAGCTTCGGTTGTCCATTTATAACGGGCCTCGACAGGATAGTTCTGTGTTTTTTCGGCCAGGTTGATAGACTCATCAATGTTGTCCATATGCAATTTAAGCACCTTGGCCTGTGTGTTGGTATAGCCAATGTCAACATGTGAGTGCGGCAGCACATAAACCGTCCAGTTATCACGAGCCGGCTCCACAATACAACGGGCCGGATAGATTTGCCCGCCATAGGTTAAGGTAACAGTGGCCTGGGTAGCAATTTTTATAGCAGGGCCGGGTAAGGGCACCTCAAAAAACTCCAATCCGGTGGTACTGGCCGGTATAGCGATATGATCGGTATGGGCATTAAATGAAACCGACAAGCTGCCTGCATTATAACTTTTACCATTTCTGAAAAGGAGCCGTACCATACGCCTGTTTTCGCCACGATACTTTACATAAGCCACCGTAGGCTGCAGGGTTATGGAGTTAAAAGCCGGTTGGGCTTTTTGTCCATAGGCGCCTGTAGCCACGGTGCTCAGTAAAAACAGAATAGTGATAAGGCAGAAACTTTTTATACCGGATTGTCGTCTTTTCATTATAATGCAAGTAGTTAAAATTTAACGGGATAATTTAATATGTTATAATGTACAAACATATAATATAAAATGGATTTATCAAGACATTTTAATAGTATTAATCCTTTAGCTTTTTATATCGTCAAACGAAAAGCCCCTTAAGCGAGTTGATCCTTTAGAAAAGCCATTTTACTAAACCATGAAAAAGCATTTATTTGTCCTGCTCCTTGGCTTTACGACCATGGGAGCGTTTGCTCAAGCCCATAAATTAACTATCTATAGTTCTTTTGATGAGCGGTATTGTGTAGTGCAATATCCTAACTATGACAAGCTTTATCCCGATAGCATAAAGACCGCCGTCATGATCGATTACAAAGAAAAATATAAAGTTGTTTTCCCCAATACCTTAATTTTAAGAATGAACCAGGACGGCTGGAAATTAGTATCCGTAATTGTAAAACCGACTACCTTTAGCGGATCTAATGGATTTGCTAATATATATTCTACAACTGAATATTTAATGAGCAAAGAAATTTTGTTGGATGATGCCGCTGTGAATTTATATCTGCAAAATTTAAGCAAGCTAAAATAAAGGTTATAAAAAAAGCGGTGCATTATTCAATAATGCACCGCTTTTTTTATCGAACGAAATTAATTAAACAACATACCCGGCATAATTTCTTTTTTGCCAGCTGAGCCCGGTGCTGCTATAAAAACACGCAGCGGAGTTTGCCTAACCCGGTATGCTCCCGGTACAACTGCAGGTGCGTTGTAAATATATTTTACTTTAATAATGTGGAAACCTTTTGCCAATAGAAGGGCAGGCTCACTTTCGGTTATTTTTTCACCATCAATAAATACCTGGGTATCGGTGTATGATGCTGTGCTGAAATTGTAGGCACCATCGGCAGGGATGTTGATATAGCCGCTGTACACCGCGCCAAAATTGGGGTTATCTTTTTTGAAAGTTTCGGCGTTTAAACGATCCGTAATGGCCGAATCCGGAGCACTGGCATAATCCAGCTGCTCGGGTGTGGTAAATTTACTTTTGATGAGTTTATAGCTTAGGCCGGGTTTATTGGCGGTATAGTTTGCCGCAGGCATCAGTGCCCGGTTATACATCAATATTCGGGTAGCTATACTACGGCGACCGGTTGGTGTGATTACGCGCGTTTTAAACTCGCGCTTTTCATTGGGTGGTACTACAATAGTTACCGGCGAGGTATATTCCCAATCGGTATCCAGCGGATCGCGGCCGTTATAGGTAATAAAGATCCGGGCTCCTGGTACTACAGATTTGGGTGCGAAGGTGAACTTATTACCAAAAACCATGGTATCGATAACCGGCAGAGCGGTAGGTACACGGTAATTGTAATGCATGGCCTCTAAGCGTGCGAAATGTTTGGCCAGTCGTACTTCCGAAAAATTGGTATAGTCTTTATTTTTAGGCAGGCTCCAGGCTACTTCTGAAAGGGCAAACAATCGTGGCAATATCTGGTATTGCAATTTGGCCACGGTAGGTACATACTCCGTCCACAGGTTGCCCTGGGTGCCTATCACATATTTTTGTTCATCGGCTGTTAATTCTTTGGATACGGGATCGTAATTATAAGTTTCGTCCAGGGCCGCATAACGGCCAAACGAAACTGGCTCCTGTGGCGATCCGCTTTGGTAATGATCAAAGTAGTTGCCGGTTGTTTGCGGTGTCATGATCACATTGTGTTTTTGATGGGCTGCGGCGATACCTCCGGCCTCACCCGTCCAGCTCATTACGGTAGCGTTTGGGGCCAGGCCGCCTTCCAGTATCTCATCCCAGCCAATAATACTGCGGCCTTTGGAATTCAGGAACTTTTCGATGCGTTGTATAAAATAGCTTTGCAGTTCGTGCTCATCCTTCAGGCCTTTTTCCTTGATCAGTGCCTGGCAAAAAGCCGATTCTTTCCAGGGCTGTTTGCCAGCCTCGTCGCCACCAATGTGGATATATTTGCTTGGAAAAAGTGCCATCACCTCGGTCAGCACATTCTCCAGGAAAGTAAAAGTTTCTTCGGTAGGGCAGTAAATATTGTTGATGTCGCGAGCCGGGATCTTGCTATCAGCAGGCGACTCGCATCTGAGTTCGGGATAGGCCCGTAAAGCCGCTTCGGAGTGGGCGGGCATTTCAATTTCAGGGATCACGTTGATATAACGCTGTGCCGCGAATTTCACCACATCACGGATATCATCCTGGGTATAAAAACCGCCATATGATAAGGAATCGGGCCAATCGCGATTACTACCGAAGGTGGTTTGCAATCTGTAAGCACCCACCTGGGTTAGTTTAGGATATTTTTTGATCTCGATGCGCCAGCCCTGGCCATCCACCAGATGCCAATGAAAATTATTCAGCTTATAAGCGGCCATCAGTTCGATCACCTTTTTTACTTGTGGCACAGTAAAAAAGTGACGCGATACATCCAGCATCATACCCCGGTAGCCAAATCTGGGGCTGTCTTCAATAGTCACACAGTTGAATTTTTCGGTACCCGAAGTTTCTACCGGGAATAACTGCATCAGTGTTTGAATGCCGTAAAACATGCCGGCATCTTTACCAATAATGATTATGCGGTGCGGGGTAATGGTTAGTTTATAGCCTTCTTTAGGCAGCGCTGCTGATCCTTTAGCGGTTAGTACGAGCGTGGTGCCTTTGGTTGATTTTACCTTAGGGTTGTATTTAGATAGCTTGTTATTGAAGTGCCGGCTATTCAGCAGGAAATTTTTCAGGAAAGCGACGTTTCTGTCTTTGATATTGTCTGCCTTGATCTGTGTTAACTGGCTGAACACAAAAGTGCCCTGGGATTTAGTTATAGAAGCAGGCGCGGGAATGATCCCCAAATGAGGGTCATCGGTTGGCGTTTGTGCCTTTACCTGGCTTGTCAGGATCAGGCAACTGAAAATAGTAAGCAGGAACTTTAGTCGTGGAGTGTAGTTTGGATTCATGATAAAGGTAAAATGATGAATAACCCGGATTGTTCTGTGCTAAAATACTTTATAATAATTTAATCATCAGCATAATGATGGATGTAACAAATTATTGACAATCTAAAATTTAGCAAAAGGTAACTTAAAGTTAAAATGGTGGTTTGTGGTTTTGCATAGAATATTAATAACTTTAACATCAGGAACCACCAATTAAAAACATCCAATTATGAACACACAGGAAGTAGCTAATGCATTAGTACAGTTTTGCCGCGAGGGTAAAAATTTTGAGGCCATGAATGAGCTTTATGCCGATGATATAGTGAGCCAGGAGCAGGAAGGCGGGTATCAGGAATTTACAAGGGGCAAAGAAGCTGTATTGGAAAAATCAAAACAATGGCATGAATCCGTGGAAGAAATACATGGCGGCACCATTTCTGACCCGATAGTAACCGGAAACTTTTTTGCCGTTACTATGGAGATGGACATCACCTTTAAGGGAATGGGTAGGGTTAATATGCAGGAGATATGCGTATATGAAGTGAAAGATGGTAAAATTGTGTATGAAAGATTTTTTTATACTGTACCCGGACAATAACCAAATTAACCAATTATAAAGCTAAAACCCCGAGACACCTGTCCCGGGGTTTTTTGTTGGAGTTTTTTATGCTAATGAAATTTGCTCTTTTGCTACCTGCTTTTACCTGTAAGTAATTTCTCTTTTGAAAAGTCTGTCGAGTTGCCTTTCCTTTTTACCATTGGGTTTTAGCGTAGTTTTATATATTTTTTGTTCAATCCAATTACCGGTTTTATCGTACCGGTATTCGAATTCGTAAAGATTTACCGAGCCATTTAAATTTTTTGTACTAGAGCTAAGAACATCATTGTATTGATTGTAATTGCTTTTGTCCTCACTATAGGTAATCACATCAAAACGAATCTTTGATGTGTCGGAAGTAACTTTAGTCCCATCATTTTTGAATACAGAGATAACCACCGTGTTTTTATCATAATTATATTCAGCTGTCTCTTTTCCGGTTGGGTTATTATTGGCATCAAAAAGAACCAATTCCGTAGGATCGCCTTTGCTGTTATTAACTATTTTTACAACATCAATGATCTTTCCATTTGCGGTACTATCGATGGTCCCTGTCAGAAAGCCGTGCTCATCGTATTGATTACTGGCGATTTCCTTGCCGCGGCCATATTTTAACCATCTTTCAAATATCCGTGAGCGTTTAAGGTGCCTGGTGGTATCATTGATATAGGTGAGTTTGGCTGTGAGTATCCCATCCTGGGTGTACCGTTCCTCGGTCAATAGCATTCCGGCGACATCAAATACTTTTATATTTTTTGCTGTCTCCGTATGGCTGGGCGAATAAAAGGTGTTTTCCTCAATGATCTGCTTTGGTTTCCCAAATTTATATTCGCGGCTATCATTCATATGCAAAGCCGTATAAAGACTTTGTGAGTAACAAATTGTTGAAACAGAAAGTAACAATAGTAATACTATAGATTTTGTCATGTATCAAATTTAAGCAATAATTTATCTAATGTATGCTACCATTCAAATTTCTTGCGCTTCCATGTTTTTACAAAACGCTGTTTTAGTTTATCGGTGTATTTTAACATCTTTACAGGTACAAAACATATAATTCAAAAATATCTATGCAATACTGGTTAGTCAAATCGGAACCCGTAAAATACAGTTGGGAAAAGTTTAATAAAGATGGACGTACTTTTTGGGATGGTGTGCGTAATTATCAGGCACGTAATAATTTACGATTGATGAAAGAAGGCGACCTGGTATTGTTTTATCATAGTAACGATGGCAAGGCTGTAGTAGGTATAGCCAAAGTGGTGAAAGAGTTTTACCAGGATCCTACTACTTCAGACCCTAACTGGGTGGTGGTTGATCTGTCGCCGGTTGAAACCTTGAAGAACCCGGTAACCCTGGAAACCATTAAGGCCGATGAACAACTAAAAGATGTGGGCCTGGTTAGGCAGGGCCGTCTTTCGGTAATGGGTTTAAAGCGCGAAGAATTTGACCGTATATTAGAACTGGGCAGTTAATGGAAACCCATATCGTTAACTTCAACTTATTTAAAAGCCGTCGTAAAATGATGGCTTTTACTGTTTTTGTGATGCTGATGCCCTGGCAGCTTAAGGCCCAGGATGTTTTTAAAGGCTATGAAAGCCTGTTTACCGTTCCGGAGGGTTATGTTGTAAAACATACCGCAAAGGCCCCGGTAATTGATGGGGATGTTGATGAGCCCATATGGCAACAAGCCAAATGGACAAACGATTTTGTAGATATTGAAGGCAACCTGAAACCCAAACCACCATTGCAAACCAATGTGAAAATGCTTTGGGATGATAGCTGCCTGTACATAGCTGCCCGCTTGTATGATCCGCATGTGTGGGCCAAACTCAAAAAGCACGATGAGGTGATTTTCATGGATAACGATTTTGAGCTGTTTGTTGACCCCTTGAATACCGGGCATCAGTATTACGAAATAGAGGTTAATGCGCTGAATACTATTTTCGACTTATTCTTGTCAAAACCATACCGTAATCGTGGTGCCGCCATATCGGGTTGGGATGCCCCGGGTTTGCGTACGGCTGTAAAAATACGTGGTACACTCAATGACGCGAGTGACACAGACCAGGGCTGGACGGTTGAAATGGCCATTCCCTATAAAGCGCTTAACCCGGGTTTCAGAAGAGTAGTGCCACAAAATGGAACGCTATGGCGGATCAATTTTTCGCGGGTTGAGTATGATACAAACATCCGGAATGGCCAATACGTGAAGGTAAAAGATGCCACTTCGGGCCGTGACCTGCCCGAGCATAACTGGGTATGGTCGGCCCAGGGTTTAATCAATATGCATTACCCCGAACGCTGGGGATACCTGCTGTTCAGTGATCATCAGGCCGATGATGTGGTATTTGAAATGCCCTACACCGAACTGCAAAAACAATATCTATGGCTGGTTTATTACAAGCAAAAAGAGTGGCAAAGGCAAAACCATAGTTATGCGCAATCATTAAAAGAATTGGGATTGGAAAGTAGTTATAACATTTTAAAAAAATTTAATAACTTACAACTCGAAGCTACTAAACACCAGTTTATGGCTTTAATTACCGATGAGGAAAATAAAATAACTTATACCATTAACCAGGATGGATTTGTTGAACCTTTAACCACCAATCACCAAACGCCATGAACAAGCGCGAATTTTTAAAAGCCGGTTTAGTAGCTACCGTCGCATCTCAATTACCTGTAAAAAGCCAGGCAAAAGAACCTGTTGCTGTCAATAAGAAAAAGGCCATGAAAAATTGGATCTGGATCAATCCTAACCTAAAGGATACGGACGAGGATCTGAAAACCAATTACGCGGCCTACAAAGCAGCAGGCATTACCGGGATATTTTTTGAGAACGACAGCGAAAGACACTTCCGTGCCGCGAAAGCCGCGGGTATCGAGGCTCATCGCTGGATATGGACTTTTAACCGTGCCGAAAGAGTGGCTGATCATCCGGAATGGTACAGCAAAAGCCGTAACGGTGATTCCTGTGCCGATAAACCGCCATATGTACAGTATTATCGCTGGCTTTGCCCTTCGCGCCCCGAGGTTCAGGAGTATTTAACCAGTACCGTTAACGAGATATTGACCAAGGATTATGTTGATGGCATCCACCTGGATTATGTGCGTTATTGTGATGTGATACTCCCTGTAAACCTGTGGGATAAATACAAAATTGAACAAACCAAAGAACTACCCGAATACGACTTTTGCTATTGCGAAGTTTGCCAGGCCAAATTCAAAGAGCAATACGGCAAGGATATTAAAGCTATTCAATATCCCGATGCCAGTCTGTCCTGGCGCTTGTTCAGGTATGGTAATATCATCAGGGTGGTGAATGCGATATCGGCAGTGGCCCATCAGCATAAAAAACCAATCACGGCGGCTGTTTTCCCAACGCCGGAAGTGGCACGCCGTAATGTGCGGCAAGACTGGACAAATTTTAAGCTCGATGGCGTTTGCCCGATGATATATCACGGCTTTTATAAAGAAAGCGTAAGCTGGATAGGTGATGCCGTTGCAGAAGGTATCCATGTACTCGATGGTAAGTTTCCACTGTACGCCGGTCTGTATCTTTCTGATTTTAATAATGATGAAGAAGTGCGCTCCGGTATTCAATATGCTTTAAAAAATGGAGCTTCGGGAGTATCCTTCTTTGGCCGGGTTACGCCATCAGTATTGGATATCTTGAAGCAGGAGAGCGCGGCATTTAAAGCATAAATTAAAGAACGTTTCGATAATACTATTTATAACGCCGTTTTGTTTATCAGAACGGCTTTGTAATTTTACAGCATAGCAATCTATACCATGAACTACAGAGATTTTAAAGGCACAGCCATTGCCGAAGTTGGATTAGGCACCTGGCAATTAGGCAGCGCCGACTGGGGCAATGTGAACGAATATGAAGCCATCAACATACTAAAATCTTATACCGATGCCGGCGGCAATTTTCTGGATACGGCCGATGTATACGGCATGGGTGTGAGTGAAACCGTAATTGGTAAGTTTTTAAAATTGGTTGATCATAAAGTGTATGTAGCAACCAAGCTGGGGCGGCGTGGTGACGAACCAAACGGCTGGCCGCAGAATTTTACCTATGATATGATGAAACGTCAGGTAGAAGATTCGCTGCGCCACCTGGATATTCCCCGCATATTCCTGGAGCAGCTGCATTGCATCCCTACAGAAGAACTGCGTTCGGGAAAAGTGTTTGATCATCTGCGTCAATTGCAGGAACAGGGGCTCATCATGCATTTTGGCGCCAGTGTCGAAACATCCGAGGAAGCACTGATCTGTCTGGAGCAGGAGGGTTTAGCGTCGTTACAGATTATCTTTAACCTATTCAGGCAACACGTGGCCGATGAGTTGTTTGCCAAAGCAGCCGAAAAGGGCGTGGCTATCATCGTGCGCGTACCATTAGCCAGTGGTTTGTTATCGGGTAAATTCACCGCGCAAACGCAGTTTGCCCAAAACGATCACCGTAATTATAATGCCAATGGCGAAGCTTTTAACGCCGGTGAAACATTCTCGGGTATTGAATTTAGCGAAGGTGTAAAACTATCCGATAAAATAAAAAGCTTGCTTCCCGATGACCGGATGCCGCAATGGGCCATTCGTTGGATATTGGATCATCCGGAGGTTACCACTGTAATACCCGGTGCATCTAAAGTAATACAGGTAAACAGTAATGTGGAAGCGGTAAAACTACCCCATTTATCAGCAGAGGCGCATCAGCAGTTAAGGTCGTTGTATGATGCAGAGATTGCGGGTAAAATAAGAGGTCATTTTTAAATATAGCGACTAACTATTAATTAATATTTGTCATTCTGAGCGAAGCGAAGAATCTGTTTTAGTGTATGCAAAGTTTACGAATAGATCCTTCGCTTCGCTCAGGATGACACCTAAAGGGCTTAATCTTTTACCCTCTCAGCTTATCCAAAAGATCGCTAAGCACAGCAGCGTCTTCTTCGCTTAGGTTACCTTTCAGAATATCCTTGGCTTTAAATTCATTATCCATTTTTGATAATATTTGTAAGCCCATCTCAGTGATACGAATGTCAACAGCACGCCTGTCCTTATTATTTGTACAGCGCGAAACCAGTTCTTTTTGGATCAGACGATCAACTATACGCGATGCGTCGGACATTTTATCAACCATACGTTCTTTCAGCAAATTAATAGTAGCTGGTTTAGGGTATTGGCCCCTTAGTATCCTGAGGATGTTGAATTGCTGCTGTGTAATATTATACTTATCAAAATATATTCTAAAGTAGTTGCTTAACCAGCCTGCTGTATAGGCAATGTTAATGGCTGCTTTATGATAATTATCTTCAAAATTTGTACTTTGTATTTCGTCGTCAATGCGCATAATTGGTAACAATCAATGAGATGCAAATATGTTTAATTAATTCTTAATTTGAGCTAAGCCTATACGTAAGCTGCGGGTGTTTCATTACATCCCGTTTTTATTTATTTCATTTTGAGGATCAGACCCTTCCGGTTTACCGTAATTCCAGGGGCAATGCAGGCATTTATTTTTACAGCAGTAACCCCGCTTTAAGTGGTACTCTTTTGTGAAAACAAAATTGCCGTCCTCATTGATGTAATAATCTATTCCTTCCTGTAGCATTTATTTAAACTGTTTGGCGCAGCCCATTAATAAGCCATACCATATTTAACATTTGCTGCCGCGATAAAACTTTTTAAACCTTAAATTTTAACACTTTTTGGCTCAAAAACGGGGTATAAACGGTTCAAAAATGTTCGAAAAAAAAACGATTTTAACACTTTTTAACAAACTTCAACACGATTTTGACGCGTTTTGAAAAGTTTAAAAAGTATTAATTAGTTGATAGTTAATAGTTTGAGATGAATAGTGCCCCTTTTTGATCATATTTATGCTTAGCTCAACAATAAGTCGCCTCTGAAAAAGAGCGTTAGGACTATTGCTTAAACAAATTTACTAAAAAAATTGGTAATTATAAGGCAAGCTTTTAAAGCAGTTTTACAAAAATATCGTTGTTAAAATGGGCTTTCAGGTGACGGCCGTCGCCGTGGAGTGTCCATATTTGCTGGGGTTGGGTGCGGGTTATGGTTTCCAGGATATCGTTCCAGTCCACATGGTCGGATATAAAGAGGGTATCGCGCTGGTTAACCTGCAGGTTTTTCCAGCCCGAGGCAAAAAGCCGGGTTACACCAGTAGCCCTGATATAGCTATCAAACGTAAACGGTGGTACGATATAAACAAATTCATCCTGTACCTTCATCAACTTACGACCATAAATTTGATGCGGCCCCAGTACAACACCCATTTTTTGATAAATAGCATTGATGGGCATAATACGGTGGTGTACCAGTATCTTTTTCTGCGGCGCATAGGTGCTGATCAAGTTAATAAGCCGCTGACTTTTACCCAAACCATAAGCACCCAGCAGAATATTGGTTTTGATAGCATTGATCTTTTGTATCTCGGCAACCGGATCGGGGTGTATCACTTCAGGGTCGGCAAAGGTGCTTTCGGTGATCAGTACATCGGTGGTTACCCATTCAATAGGTTCGCAGGTATCATCGGCCTGTAGCTTATAATCGCCGGTGTACAGGTAGCGTGTTCCTTCGTATTCCATCAGTACCTGTGCCGAGCCCAGCATATGGCCGGCTGGTATCAGCGTAATGGTTATCCTGCCAAGGGTAAAAGGCTGGTTAAAATCTACTATATTAAACACCTTAGCCGCGGTACGGTCATACCGCAGCTGCATAATGTTTGCTGTGGCCCGGGTACAATAAACATCGTGGTTGCCGCTTACGGCATGATCGGCATGGCCGTGGGTTATCACCGCTATTTTGGCGGGTAATTTAGGATCCAGATAAAAATCACCGTATTTGCAATACAATCCCTTTTCATCTATCTGTACAAAATCGTCAATTATCATTTATATGGAAGCTTAAATTAGGAGCAAGGATTTATGGAGTAAGGAGCAAGGATTTTGTTTTGTCTTTGTTCTAAAAATCATTGTTCCTGCTATCCTTTTTCCTGCTGTGCGGCGAGGGCCAAGTATTGCTCGTGCAAAGCCAGCACCTGCGGGATCACCAGTTGCCTATCGTCATTGATAATTATATCATTGGCCAGTTGTTTCTTTTTTTCTTCGGTAAATTGGCGGGCCTCGCGGCTTTCCACTTCGGTACGGGTAATATGGTCGCGCTGTATAACGCGTGCTATACGGTTTTCCAGCGGGGCAGATACCAGTAAGCTGCGGTCGCACATTTTATAGGAGTCGCTTTCAAACAACAGGGCTGCTTCTTTGATCACATAGGGTGCATCCTTAATATGCAGTATCCAGTTATCAAAAGCCCTGAAAGTTGCCGGATGTACCAACGCGTTCAGTTTTTTGAGTTCGGCCTCGTTATTAAAAACTATACCGGCAATATGTTTACGGTTCAGGCTGCCATCTTCAAAGTATGATTCCGGGCCAAAGGTTTGTTTCAGGGCATCAATCAGTATAGCATCGGTCACCATTACTTTTTTAGCCTCATCGTCGGCATAAAAAACGGGTATGCCCAAAAGTTCAAAAACTTTGGCCACCGTAGTTTTGCCGCTACCTATATTACCTGTTAAACCTATTTTGAGCATTTGGGGAGCAAAGATAAGGGATTTTGTCTGAACCATGATTTTCATGATTAAAGGATTTTGGGATTAAAGATCATGGTAATCCTAAAATCCTTTAATCATGGCTCAGACAAAACCTTATTTCTTAATAATAAAATCAATATTAGCAGGGCTCACCTTTACAATTTTGCAAAATGGGGGCACCCGGGTCAGTTTTACGGGGAGGGTGGTGTAGCCGTGATCGCGCCAGAGGTCAAGATCGGCAGTGGCTTCAAACAGGTCCTCGGTCATGTCGCGATACCTGTTTAACGATGTGGTGAACGTTACCTTAACTCGTTGCGGAAACACCTTAACATTATCGTAATTATGGTTATTGATAAGTTTAACAGGCAGATCGAGCGTTTTTTCGGTAAACTCATCAACCGGGATGATCACCTGTACCGTTTTTGGGTATACATTTAAGTTCCCTTCCTTAACCGCTTGCAGGTTTACACGGGTATTCACGGTTTCGCCCACATCACTCATCTGCAGCGAATCTGTTTTCCAGAGGTTTATTTGTTTTAAACGTTCGGTAGGGCCGCTCACGGTGATGTATGCGGGTTTAATGATCATATTACCCGATACGGCAAATTGTTTGCGGTATTTGATACCCAGCATCAGTTGTACCGGTACTTTTTTTACTAAGCGGTTCGAGAAATCGAAGTATAGCGTATCCGGATCGATGGAAATGATCTGCTGCGTGATATCTTTATTCAGGTTAATCTGTTTGAGCTGTGAATTAAGTACTACATAGTTGCGGTTCTCCAGTGTCGAAAGATCAATAGTAATGGGCTTGCTTTCTTTATTCATGCTCGAAAAAAGCATTTGCCAGCCGGTGCCCTGTACGGTAGCATTCACGGTATCGGGCTGCAGGGAATGAAAAGCGCGTTTCTGCGGAGCGTTTTTATAGGTAAGAACTTCCTGTATGGTGTACGGCTGGGGGGTAGAGAGCGTAGTAAACAACCAGGCCACAACGGCCAGCACCAGGCAGGTAAAAAATGCCGATAAGCGCCTTCGTTCTGTAGCCGATAATTTTACTATTGCCATTCTTTTAGATTAAGGATCAAAGATAAAAAGACAAAAGATTATTTAAGCTGAAAGGATAAAGGCGAAAGGATAGAGGTAAAATACCAATTATCTTTCGCCCTTTTATCTTTTATAGCGGCAAAGAACTTTCAGTCCTTTGTCTTTGCTCCATTGGTCTTTTATCAACAAAAAGCCTTAGCTTTTTACAGCTACCGGAGGAGTGTTTAATGCTTTTGAAGCATCTAACGAGATAGCCGATTTGTCAAAACGGATCTTGCCGTTCTCTACCTCAACTAAAAAGGTGGTCTCGTTCAAATCAATGATACGGCCGTGGATACCGGCAGTAGTAACTACCTTATCTCCTTTTTTTAGTTCCTCAACATATTTCTTTTGATCTTTTTGCTTTTTAACCTGCGGACGGATCATGAAGAAGTAAAACACCACGATGATCAATACCATTGGTATCAACATACCAAAACCTCCGGAACCACCTGCTGGTGCTTGTAATAAAATAGTAGCTATCATTTTTTTAATTAATTGTTATTTTGTTAATACCTCACCAATAAGGTGTACCATAGTTTGTGCCGGTACGGTATTGGCGGTAATGGTTATTTGTTTGTCCTGTAAACCTGTTTTACCGGCACTGTTAAATACCACCTTAATTAAGCCGCTTTCGCCTGGTTTAACCGGGGTTTTAGGCCACTCGGGCGTAGTACAACCGCAGCTGGCAACCGCGTCTGTAATAATCAGCGGCGATTTGCCATCGTTAGTGAATTTAAAATCGTAACTAACTTTATCGCCTTGTTTGATCTTGCCAAAATCATGACTTTCTTTTTCAAACTTCATGACAGGGGCGGTAGCGGCGTTTGCTGTAGTTGCTGCAGGTGTTTTAGTTGCAGAACTATCGGCAGTGCTTGATGCCGCGCCATTGGCGGGTGTTTGGTTACAGGCCGATAATAATACGCCTGCGGTTAATAAGCTTAAAAATAATCGTTTCATCGGTTAAAATATTATTCTATTAGTCCTCGTCCTATTTTTTTGATTTTGTTCTCCCCTTTCAGGTCAATCAAAATCTTGTCTAAGATACCGTTTATAAATGAATTACTTTTAGGTGTACTGAACTCTTTAGAGATCTCCAGATACTCGTTAATAGTTACCTTAACCGGGATGGAAGTGAAGTTAACAAACTCGGTAATAGCCATTTTCATCAACAGGGTATCCATCATGGCAATACGCTCGGGCTCCCAGTTTTGAGTTTTGGCGGCAATGAGCTCCTGGTAAGGTTTATCAAACCGGATGCTTTGTTCAAAAAGATTTACTACAAATTCACGGTCTTCTATCCAGTTGCCGGTAATTTCGGCCAGGTGGTTCTGCTTGGCGTCTTCCGAGGCAAAATTCTTAAAAGTTTTAGCTATCAGAGCCTGTAAAACGTCGCGGTCAACCGGCCAGAAGATAAACTTGTCTTCAAAAACCTGTTCGGCTAATGACGATTTCAGGATCACTTTTTTGAAAATGAATTTGATGATGTCTTTATCGGTATGGATGGTATCATCGGTTTTAGCCAGGTATTCGGCATATTCCGGCGAATTTTTAAGCGTGGTGAACAGCGTTTTGGCCAGTTCGGGCTCAAAGTGCCACTCTACTTTATATTTTTTCAGCGCGATGAGGTAATCGCGGTTATCGTTAAGGGTAACGATAAACCTGTTTTCCAATATTTTACGATTGGCATTCAGGTCTTCGGCAGTTGGTAAATGTTTGTTGGCGCGTTCTTCCGCGTCGTTAGCCGCGTAATTAGCCACTTCCGAAATCAGCGACAGCATCCAGATGTACATTTCAAATACCTGGTCGATGCCGTGCAGCATATTTTTTTCGTATAGCTTGATGTCCTTGGTATCTGACTGATGATACGCGTATAATGCCTGTAATACTTTTACCCGGAGGTGCCTTCTGTTTAACATGTGTAAGAACGATTTGATCTGCCAGCTGGCAGATGGTTAATTTAATAAGACGATTTTACTTTTTTAATATCCTCCATCCGTTTTTCGGCAATTTTATTGGCTGCCTTAACGGTAGAGATGTTTTCTGATTTAGAAAGTTTTAAAATGGTGCGCGTTACCTCGTAAATGTTTTCGGTAAGCTGCAAAGTGCGTTTTTTGCTGAAACTCATCAACTCCGAATAGCAATTGATGATACCACCAGCGTTGATCACATAATCGGGCGCGAATAATATCCCTTTCTCTAAAAGCATAGCCCCGTGTTCGGCTTCATCAAGCAGCTGGTTGTTGGCCGAGCCTGCTATAATACTACATTTAAGTTTATTGATAGTTTGTGTATTAACGGTACCGCCCAAAGCGCATGGTGCATAAATGTCGGCATCGATATCAAATATACTGTTATTAGATACTGCTTCGGCGCCATATCTTTTGGCTATCTGGCCAATGCGTTCTTCCTGGATATCGCTCACATAAACTTTTACATTTTCATCGCGAAGCAAACGTACCAGGTGCTCGCCAACATGGCCAACGCCCTGTACTATAACCGATTTCCCAGTAAGGCTATCGCTGCCGAATTGCTCTTTTACGCAGGCTTTGATGCCCTGAAAAACACCTTGCGCGGCTACCGGTGATGGATCGCCGCTACCACCTAAGCTTTCCGGTATACCGGTAACATGCTCGGTTTCCATACGGATGTACTCCATATCACGAGGACTGGTGCCCACATCTTCAGATGTAATAAATTCGCCGTTCAGGTTTTTAATAAAACGGCCAAACTTACGCATCAATGCTTCAGTTTTGTCTTTACGCGAATCACCTATAATAACAGAATAACCGCCGCCCATATTTAAACCTGCGATGGCGCATTTGTAGGTCATGCTTTTTGAAAGGCGCAATACATCGTTCAAAGCATCGGCCTCGGTTCTGTAGCTCCACATGCGGGTACTGCCAAAGGCCGGGCCCAGCGTGGTGTCATGAATAGCTATAATGGCTTTTAAACCCGTGTCCGGATCGCTGCAGAATACAACTTTTTTGTGGCCAAAGGCATCGAGCTGATTGAATATGGATTCCGGTTGTTGTTGAACGGGCATTAGTATACGATAGTAAATGTTTTAAGGCGTGGACAAAAGTAGAGGTTTTTTTTATTCTGACAAAGTTTATTAGCGGGGAAGTATAGATGGGGTATTTTTAAACTATAATAACGCGTAATAAGGTGGCTACAAACGGCTGGTACCAGGTGTGGGGCAATAAGAAGTAACGCTTACCCGGTTATACAGCAAAGTAAGCGTTACGAAGTTTGATTAATTGTAACTGCCGCAAACAACTCCCCATTCATTTAATGGCGAACATGGCCATGGGTTATAGGAGCTAACACAAGCCACAAATGAGCTATATCCATTTGAAAAACCGGCTGAGCAAAAGCGGCTGCAGGATCTTCCGGCATTATCACATACGGCTGATTCGCCGCTACCCGCTCCTTTAATGTTTTTAAGATCGGCACGGTTCAATACTTTTGAACCAAAATTTTGGAAATTCTTCATAATTTTTTGTTTTAAAAATGGTTATAGACTTATCAAATATAAAATAATAACTAACAATTTAAGTATTGTTTGTTTATTGATTAACAGTGGTTTATAAATAATATAGGAGGAGGTGTTGAATTGCAGACATGGGGGAGGCTCTTCCCGGCGAAGCCGAAGAGAGGGCGGTCCGGCGGAGCGTAAACCGAGTCGGTTCTGGATTTAACCGGATCTGATCTGTAGCCATTTTCTTACATCATTCCGACTTTTCCATTCAACCACTCTGCCAACTTTTTAATACTTTTGATTAACCGGATATCAGGCAACGATATCCTCCGGATTTTCCGGCTTCCCGGTTTTCCGGAAAACATAAATATGAAAGACCTTGCTTACCTTAATAAATTCTTTTACAAATATCGCTGGCGGCTGATACCCGGTGTGCTGTTTGTGATCATCTCTAACATTTTCGCGGTGCTGCCGGCACAAGTGATCAGGGTAGCGTTTGACCTGGTGACCGAAAATATTGGCGCCTACCAGCTTTTTGCCGGTTTTAACAGGCAAAACATGATCTATGATATTTTTGGCAGCAGCCTGATGCTTTTTGGTGTATTGGTATTGGTGCTGGCGCTTTTGCGTGGTTTGTTCCTGTTTTTTATGCGGCAAACCATCATCCTGATGTCGAGGCATATCGAGTATGATATGAAAAACGAGATCTATCATCACTATCAAAAACTTTCCCTCGCTTTTTACCGCCGCCACAATACCGGCGACCTGATGAACCGTGTTACCGAAGACGTGAGCCGGGTGCGTATGTACCTGGGGCCTGGTATTATGTATACCGTTAATACGGTGGTGCTGTTTATATTGGTGATATATGCCATGCTTACAGTGAATGTAAGGCTGGCTGTGCTTTCGGTATTACCGTTGCCCATATTGGCCGGGGTTATATATTATGTAAACAACGTGATCAATCAGCGCAGCGAGCAGATCCAGGAGCGGCTGTCGGCCTTGTCGAGCTTTGTGCAGGAGAATTTCTCGGGTATCAGGGTTATTAAATCATATGTGAGGGAAGGTTTTGTACGTAAGAATTTTGCCGCCGAGAGCGAAAACTACAAAACGCACTCCATGCACCTGGTTAAAGTACAAGCTGTATTTTATCCAACCATGCTGCTGCTGGTGGGCTTAAGTACAGTGATCACCATTTATGTGGGTGGGGTAGAGGTGATGAAGGGTAATATTACATCAGGTAACATCGCCGAGTTTATTGTTTATCTCAATATGCTTTCTATGCCGGTGATATCACTGGGCTGGGTTACCTCATTAATTCAACGTGCAGCTGCTTCGCAAAAACGCATCAATGAGTTTTTGCACGAAAAACCGGATATCATATCACCAGATCAGCCCGAGCGTACAGTTCAGGGAGCTATTGAGTTTAACCATGTATCATTTACTTATCCCGATACAGGCATCGAAGCTTTAAAAGATGTATCGTTTACGGTGGAACCGGGGCAAATGGTAGCCATTATCGGTCGTACAGGGTCCGGGAAATCAACCATTGCCAATTTGGTGATGCGCATGTATGATACTACAGGCGGTGAGATAACCGTCGACGGTACTTCGGTAAAACAACTCAACCTGGAGAGTTATCGTTCGCAGGTGGGCTTTGTACCGCAGGAGGTTTTCCTGTTTTCGGACACCATCGCCAATAACATCGCTTTCAGCGCCGATGTATTGAATATGCCTGTTGTAGAGCAGGCTGCCAAAGATGCCGCTGTATATGATAATATCATTGAGCTGGAGCAGGGCTTTGAAACCCTGATAGGGGAGCGGGGCGTAACTTTATCAGGTGGCCAAAAGCAGCGGGTGTCCATAGCCCGGGCAATTTTTAAGCATCCGCAGATATTGATCTTTGATGATTGCCTTTCGGCAGTTGATACCCGTACCGAAGAGGCGATATTAAACAACCTGGGGCGGGTAATGCAAAACAAAACCAGCATCATTATAGCCCACCGCATATCAACCATAAAAAATGCCGACAAAATTCTGGTAATGGATAATGGCCAGATTGTTGAACACGGTAACCACGATCACCTGATGCAATTGAAAGGTACCTACTTTGAGTTATACGAAAAACAATTGCTTGAAGAAGAACAAGACGCCTGATTTTTTTGCGCAAACACAATAAAATGACGGAAATGTTTCAAAAAGTTCAATAAAATTGAATAAAATACTTGCGCTTTCAAATTTTGATTTATATTTATGCCAACCAAAACTAATTACAGGTATATTCATTATGGGAGATTTTGACAATAGAGAGCGTGAAGAGGTTTTTTCAAAGAAGGTGAGAGCCGGGAAGAGGACTTATTTTTTTGATGTGAAAGCAACCCGTTCAAACGATTATTATGTTACAATAACTGAAAGCAAAAAGCGTTTGGAAGACGGTGTGTTTATTAAACACAAAATATTTTTGTACAAAGAAGACTTCGAAAAATTTGCTGAAGGTTTAAAAGAAACCGTTGAGTATATCAAAGCAAACCAGGAAGTAGTTGAAAAACGTTACGAATACAGCGAAGGCTCTGAAGTGGCCAAAGCTGCCGGTGCCGACGATGATTTTTCATTCGACATATAGAACAGAACAAAACTAAATTAATACTATAAAGAAAACCTGCTTTTACCAGAAGCAGGTTTTCTTGTTTATGTCATTTTTTGTCAAAGTTTATTGTAGTCAAACGGGCATAAAAAAAGCGACAGGTAAAACCCATCGCTTTTTTATATTAAATACCAGCTTTAATTACAAAGCCAATACTTCTTTTACTCTTTCGGCAGCTTCTTTTAATAGGATAGCCGAGAATACTTTCAAGCCTGAGTTATCGATCAGTTCTTTGGCTTCGGCAGCGTTGGTGCCTTGCAAACGAACGATGATAGGTACAGGGATGTTGCCAATTTCTTTATAAGCGTCAATAACACCTTGCGCCACACGGTCGCAACGTACTATACCGCCAAAAATATTGATCAGGATAGCTTTTACGTTTGGATCGCTCAGGATGATGTTAAAACCAGCTTTAACAGTTTGCGCGTTTGCGGTACCACCTACGTCCAAAAAGTTAGCGGGCTCGCCACCGGCCAGTTTAATGATATCCATGGTAGCCATGGCTAAACCGGCACCGTTAACCATACAACCCACGTTACCATCAAGTTTTACATAGTTAAGGTTTGATTTACCGGCTTCAACCTCGGTTGGATCTTCTTCATCGGTATCACGCATAGCGGCGTAATCCGGGTGACGGTATAACGCGTTATCATCCAGGTTTACTTTAGCGTCAACCGCTAAAATTTTATTGTCGGATGTTTTTAATACCGGGTTAATTTCAAATTGCGAAGAATCGGTAGCATCATAAGCTTTGTATAAAGCGGTAATGAATTTTACCATATCTTTAAAAGCATCGCCGCTAACACCCAGGTTAAAGGCAATTTTACGTGCCTGGAATGGTTGCAAACCAACTTTAGGGTCAATTTCTTCTTTAAATATTAATTCGGGGGTTGAGTGTGCAACTTCCTCAATGTCCATACCACCTTCGGTGCTGTACATGATGATGTTACGGCCACGGGCGCGATCAAGCAGTACGCTCATGTAAAACTCTTTTGTTTCACTTTCGCCCGGGTAGTAAACATCCTGTGCTACTAAAACCTTTTTTACTTTTTTACCTTCTGGTCCGGTTTGCGGAGTAACCAGTTGCATACCTATAATGTTACCGGCAATCTCTTTAACCTGATCGTGATTTTTGGCCAGCTTTACGCCACCACCTTTTCCACGGCCACCGGCATGTATTTGTGCTTTTATAACTACCCAGTCAGACCCAAAGTCTTCCTTCATTTTTTGCGCAGCCGCAACAGCCTCTTCAGGATTGTCGGCAACAATGCCTTCCTGAACTCTAACGCCAAAGCTCTTTAATATAGCTTTACCCTGATATTCGTGAATATTCATGTTTTTTGAAGAATTTGCGGTAAATCTACAATTTTGTTTCAAAGGTTCATGCCCAAAATGGAGTTTATTTACCCTTGTTGCTTTTATTAACATTGTGTTTACAATAGGGGGAAGTATCAAGTAGTTAGTATCAAGTATCACGACCGTTTTCTGTATGCAGATTATAGGATTTAGACTCCATTGTAAAAAATCTTGATACTTGATACTAACTACTTGATACTAATTTTACATTTGTAAATGCTTAAAGCTACATCTATCCATAAATCATACGGGCAGCTGCAAATATTAAAAGGGGTTGACCTGGATGTACAGCAGGGCGAAATTGTAACCATTGTTGGCGCATCCGGCGCGGGTAAAAGCTCCTTACTTAATATATTGGGTACGCTGGACAGGCCCGATTCTGGTCAGTTGTTTATCAATAATATCGAGTTGAGCAAGTTAAGCAACCGGCAGCTGAGCGATTTTCGTAACCGTAAAATTGGCTTTATCTTCCAGTTTCATCATTTACTGGCTGAGTTTACAGCTGTAGAAAATGTGTGTATCCCCGCGTTTATAGCAGGTACAGCCCGTGCTGAGGCCGAAAAAAGAGCCACAGAACTACTGGAACGCCTGGGTCTGGCCGATAGAGTGAATCATAAACCCAATGAACTATCAGGCGGCGAGCAGCAAAGGGTAGCCGTGGCACGTGCGCTCATCAATAGCCCGGCTTTGATATTTGCCGATGAACCATCGGGCAACCTCGATTCGGTGAACGCGCTGGAACTGCACGAATTGTTTATCAAGCTGCGTAAAGATTTCAATCAAACCTTTGTGATCGTTACGCATAATGAGGATCTGGCCAATTTATCTGATCGTACCATATTAATGAAAGATGGTTTAATTGCCGAACAACCTTTAGCCTAATATTGTGAGTATACTGATAACCGCGGCCAATTCTGCACCGGCCTATAAACTGAAAAACCTGCTGAATAGTGATGATGTAATTATGGGCGATCACATGGATCTGCCCGATTTTATGCTGAAACCCGGTAAACTCATCCGTTTGCCCGATCCAAAATCGGCAAGTTATACGCATGAAATGCTTACCTTATGCCTGGATATGGGGGTGGAAACGCTTTACCTGTTTCGGCAATTGGAAATTGATCTGTTGATGAAAGCCGAAACATTGTTTAATGAATACAATATAAAGATACTGGTGGAGTAGCCCCCTCTAAATCTCCCCCAAAAGGGGAAACATCAAAAAAATATTTTGAAGCCCTCTCCTTTGTAGAGGGTTGGGGTGAGGTTGACCAATGAACTAATGAACCAATGAACTATAGGGACATCGACGGGCGCAAGAGCGCTTTTATTTTTGAATTGGATAACGTACTGTATCCCGAAAAAGATTATTTATACCAGGTTTATTACCTGTTTGCCAATTTATTGGAATATACCGAATTAGTTGACGCGAAACAGACAACCGATATCATGGTTGATGCGTATACAACTATAGGCAAGGACGCGGTTTTTAATCAAGTAGCCGAAGCTTTCCCCATTGCTGAAAAATATAGGGATAAATTTGAAAACCTGCTGATCACCGCCAAGCTGCCATTGAAGTTGTTGCTGTATCAGAATATGCTGACGCTGATGCAGGAAATTGTTGTTGATCGTAAAAAGCTGTTCATTGTAACCAATGGAAACATTGAACAGCAGGTAAATAAAATTAAACAAACAGAGTGGCACGGGTTGGAAAAATACCTGGCCTGCTATTTTGCCGAAGAAACGGCCCCAAAACCCGAACCTGATGTTTTGCACCTGCTTATGCAAGACCATAGTTTACAAAGAAGGGATATTATCATGATAGAAAATTCTGAAGTGGACAGGATATGTGCCGAAGCCGTAGGAATAGACTATATTAATATCGACAAATTTTTATAAGCCTGCGTAACATAGTTGGTTATATGGCGTTAAGCATTTAAATAAACTGATCCTATATGAAAAAATTATTTTACCCAATACTTTTTTCCTGCGCAATTGTTGTTTCGGCTTGTAAAAAAAGTAGCCCGAACAACGGACCTAATAATACCGATGCTACTAAACTCCAGCTCACCCAGGACTCCATTTACATGATAGCCCAGGAGGATTATTACTGGAATAATTCATTGCCCTCCTATAATGATTTTAATCCGAGGAAGTATACCAGGCAGAGCACGGATCTGCTTAATTATAGTGACGAGATTGATCATTATACCCAATTATCAGCAAACCCGGCAGATCATAACCTGCCTTATGAGTATGATCCGTTTAACCCTGGCAGCTCCAAATATTCATTTATTGATGATGGTACCATTAATGGTGAGTTAAATGCTGTAAAAGGCGATTTTGGTTTCAATTACTTTTATACTTACGCCAACGTAATCAGGGTAAGCCTGGTTTATCCGGGCTCGCCAGCGGCTTCAGCTGGTTTGCAACGAAGCGATCAGATTATCGGGATCAATGGTCAAACTGGTAATAGTATTTACATTACCAATCTTAAAGACCCGGCTAATGATGCAGGCTACAAATTTGTAAGCAACGCGGTGAATAACGGCAGTACAATAACGCTTCAGATCCGTAAGGCAAATGGTACCGAAAAAACGGTTACCATAAACGCCAAAAGTTATACAGTTAACCCGGTTGTTTATACCAATACTTACGCCCTTAAAGGGGGTAAAACAGCGGGCTATATGGTGTTTAACAGTTTTGTGACTTTGGACAAAAATCCAGATGTACAGGCCAGGCTTGATTCTGTTTTTAATGCTTTTGCCAGTAAAAATGTGACCGACCTGATTGTTGATCTGCGTTATAACGGCGGGGGTGATGTGGATATGAGTATTTACCTCACCAATCTTATAGCGCCGTCAAGCGCAACCGGCAGCGTAATGAATACCACTTATTGGACAGCCAACATGCAAAATGATAAATATCCTATCATACAGAAAAAACTGGGTCCTTTCCCTACCGGGTATTTTAAGCCAACTAACGCCGCGCAAATAGAAAAATTTGCAAAAAAAGGACCTTTAAATATCAATCGCGTTTTCTTTCTGGTAACGGGTAATACGGCATCGGCCAGTGAGCTTACCATCAATAACCTGCGACCTAAAATGAATGTTCAGTTAGTTGGTGACACCACTTTTGGTAAACCGGTTGGTTTTTTGTCAGATCTTAAAGTTAACGGCTATTATTTTTATACACCTGAGTTTGAAACAAAAAATTCAAACAACGAAGGCGGTTATTATACCGGTATGCCACCTGTTGGCAGCTTATCAGGCGGTGGAACATTTCAGGGTAAGCGGATATTAGAAAATATTCAGAATGATTTTGGCGACACCAATGAAACTTTATTAGCCCAGGCCATAGGTTATATCGAAAACGGAGCTTATCCGGCAAGTACAACCTTAAAGGTTCAGAGCTTATCAACCAATGCTATAACCATGAGCGATTACCAGCGAAGGGTGCTTGCTGTGAAGGCACAGCCGCTCCTTAAAAGCTCCATGTTCCTGACGTTAAAAGGAAAGAAATAAATACTGAATTTAATCAGCAAGTTCCCGCAGATCCACGGGAACAACGCGCGAGATACCTTGTTCAACCATAGTCACCCCGTAAATTACATCGGTGCTGGCTATGGTTCTTTTGTTATGGGATACGATGATGAACTGCGAATCTTTGGAGAATGTACGGATAATATTATTGAACTTGTCAATATTAGTATCATCCAGCGGTGCGTCAACCTCATCAAAAATACAGAAGGGGGCTGGCTTCAACAGGTAAAGTGAGAACAGGATGGCTGTAGCGGTCAATGTTTTTTCACCACCTGATAGCTGGTTGATAGACAATGGGCGTTTGCCCTTTGGCTTGGCAATAATATCGATGTCTGATTCCAGTGGATGATCAGGGTCTGTCAGCACCAGATCGCAGGAATCCTCTTCATTAAACAACGAACGGAATACTTTAATAAAGTTTTCGCGCACCATGATAAAGGCCGTCATGAACTTCTCTTTGGCGGTATCATCAATCTCCTGTATGGTGGCCAGTAAAGAGGCCTTAGCTTCGCTCAGATCCTTCTTTTGTGCCTGGATGAAGGTATAGCGCTCATTCATTTCGTTATAAGCCTCTACCGCCATAGGGTTAATGGCGCCGAAATCATCCAGCTGGCGTTTCAGTTTTTCAGCCTTTTCGCGCAGGTCATGCTCGCTTTCGTCAACCGGGGTTTCGGTTTCAGGCAGTTCTTCAATATCGATATTAAACTCTACAGAAAGGCGCTCTTTCAGGGCGTTCAGTTCCAGTTTAAGGTTGTTGCGTTCCTCGCGCAGTTCGTTCTCTATAACCTCGCTGTTATCTTTTTTGCGGCGCAGGGCGGTTATTTCGTTCTCGTTTTCGGTGATGACGCCGCGCCATTGGTAGTATTCCTGTTCGGCTTGTTGAGTGGCTTTTTCCAGTGCCTCCTTTTGCTCATACATTTCCAGCAGACCCTCGTCAGAGTTATCGGCCTGTTTCAGGTTTTCCTGTATGGCTATTTTTACATTTTCAAATTCAGCACTGTTTTGCTTGATACGGCTTTCAAGGCTTTCCTGCTGGGTATCGCGGTAATCCAGATCTTTTACCAGGCCCGATACCTTATTTTGCTGTTGATGGAAACGGATATTCTCCTGGTTATAAGCGTTTGACTGTACCGAAACATACTCGTTCAGCTCGTTAAACGCCGCCTGTTTTTCAACAAGCAGGTCGTTTTGAATTTGCTTTTGCGTTTTCAGCTCGGCTAACAGGGGGTGCAGGTTTTGCATCTCCTCTGTAATAGTGGCTATTTTGCGGGCGATATCTTCCTTACGGTTCAGACTGTTTTCAATGAAGGTTTGGTATTGTTCCTGCCGGGTTTTAACCGTAATGAGCTCCGTATTTAAACGGTTGATGATCATTTGCTGCTCATTCAGCTCAGCGGTTTTGGTGGATGCTTTGAGAGCTGCCAGTTTGCTTTGCAGGTCATCCACGCGGGTTTTTAAGCCGTTCACCTGGTTCTCGATCCCTTTGATCTCCTTGGCCAGGTTCTCGAGGTTTTTGGCCCTGCCTATCCTTTTACCTTCAAACAAACCTACCGAACCACCGGCCATGGTATATTTTGATTTGTTGAACTTGCCGCTTTTACCGATCAATACCACGCCCTCGGGTAATTGCGCGTTGTTGATCTGCTGGTCTTTATCGTCGTCAACCAGGTACACATTTTTTAATAAATGGTTACACAGGTTGGTATAACGCTTATCCACCTCGATCACTTTGAGCGCCGATACTGCGCCGGCGTTTTCAAACGCGGGTTCGGTTGGCTTGGTTTCGCTGTAATTTTCCAGGATAAAGAAATGCGCCCTTCCTCTTGACGCGGTGCTGAGTAAATTGATGGCCTTTATAGCCTCGTCATAGCTCTCCACCACATAATGGTTCATCAGGGGTTCCAGATAGTTTTCAATGGCTACACGGAACTCCTCGCGGCAAAACAACACATCGCTGAACAGCGGCGCGTTTTTGGCCCAGTCGGTATTTTTTTTCAAAAATCGGATCGACTCCGGGAAACCTTCCAGGTTGTCGACCATACTTTTGGTGAGGTTGTATTCGTTTTGCTTGGCGTCGAGCTTACGACTCTCCTTAATAATGGTATCCTTTATCTCGGTAAGCTCGGTATCAGTTGCCGCGATTTGTTCTTTAAGCTTATTTTCTGCCTCTAAAGATGCCTGATATTCATCATCCAGCGTTTCCTTGCGGGTTTGCAGTTCGGCAACCACCTGGTTAAAGTGCGAAAGTTCCACCTCCTTATTGGTGGTGTCCTCCATGTTACGCTGGCTTTCCTGTTCCAGGGCCTGTTGCTGAATCTGCAAAATATCAATATCCTTTTCGGCTTTGTAAGCCTGGTTTTGTAACCGGGTATTGATATTGGTAAGCTCGTTAAGTTCGTTGCGGGCTTCGGTTTGCTGCTGCCGCAGTTCATCAACCGCTTCTTTCAGGTCGGTTACTTTGCTTTGTATGGCTTGTAGGTTTTCATCTTCAATAGCTTTTTCCTCGCTCAGGCGCTTGATGTTGTACAGTACGTGGTTTAGCTGGTTTTTATCGCGTTCCAGTTCTTCACTTAAACGGGCTTCCTTATCCTGCTGAAATTTGAGCTGCTCGTTCTTGATCTTTTTCTCGCTTTCATAAGCACGGATCTTGGATACAAACTCATTGGTGGTCTTTTGCTGAACCGACAGGTTTTTTTCTTTGGTGATGCTATCCAGCTTTTGTTGCTGCAGAGCGGCCTCCAAAGTATCTATCTGGGCAACAATACCGCCTTTTTCGGCTTTTTGCTGTTGCTCCTGGTCTTCAATTTTCTTTAACGACTCGCTGAACGATACAATGCGGAACGAAGCCAACATAATGCTGAGCGTTTTATACTGCTCCTTGATGCGGTAGTAGCGTTCGGTTTTTTTAGCCTGGTTCTCCAGCGTTTTCAAGTTCTTCTCGATCTCGAATAACAGATCCTCCACACGTTCCAGATCGGCCTCGGTATCTTTAAGCTTACTAAAAGTTTGCTTTTTACGAAGCTTGTATTTGGATATGCCCGATGCTTCTTCAAACAGGTTACGGCGCGAGCCTTCCTTATTGGTAATGATCTCGTCGATCATCCGCAGCTCGATGATGGAGTAGGAGTCGGACCCGATGCCTGTATCCAGGAAAAGATCTGTAATATCTTTGAGGCGGCACTGAACATCATTCAGACGGTATTCGCTTTCGCCGGTGCGGTATAGCTTGCGGGTTAAGGTAACCTGCGAATAATCAGTAGGCAGTACGTTCTTGGTATTATCAAAAGTGAGGGAAACCTCGGCCAGATTGGCGGATTTGCGACTCTTGGTTCCGTTAAAAATAACGTTGTCCATCTTCTCGGACCGGAGCATCCGGGTGCTTTGTTCGCCTAAAACCCAGCGTATCGAGTCGACCACATTTGATTTTCCGCAGCCATTTGGCCCCACAATAGCAGTTACACCCTCATTAAAATTAATGGTGATCTTATCTCCAAAACTTTTAAAGCCCTTGATTTCTAAGCGGGTAAGCTGCATTTATATTATTGTGTCCGTATAAAAGATCGAACCTTCAAAGTAATCATAAAAAAATGATTTTATTAAACTTTTTTTGAGGGATATAGACCGAAAGTCAGAAAGACGGAAAGTTTGGGTGGGAGCGTGGCGCATATCCGCTCTTGGCCGCGGGAGGGCCAGTTACTTTTGTCGCCACAAAAGTAACCAAAAAGGCTGTCAGCAGAAATGCTTCTGTGCGCTCATTGCCTTTGCCCTGCAAACCTGGCAGAACCACGGGCTGCTTAATTTTGCCGCTACTTCGTTCGCTCATATCCCCGCTTCAGGCAAAATTGCTAATGCCCTTACAGCTGCACAGGCCACCATTGTTCTGCCCGCTTTCGCCCGAAGCCGTTCTGCTGACGGGGGAGAAGAAAAAGATATTTAAAAACGTTGTCATTCTGATGAACGAAGAATCTAATGTGCAACAGGCATGACTATAAATAGATCCTTCGTTTCTCAGGATGACAAACAATATTTAAACGATATGAAGTTTTCTTAATGAACCAATGAACTAATGAACAACGCTTATCTCTCCTTTTAAGTAAGTCATCGCTTTGCCGCTCATTTGTACGCGGTCTCCTTTGAGTTCGCACCATAGTTCGCCGCGGCGGGCCGAGATCTGGTAGGCGTGCAGGGTATTTTTGCCCAGCACTTTTGCCCAGTAAGGTATCAGGTTGCAATGTGCCGAACCGGTTACCGGATCTTCGGGAATGCCAGCGCCGGGGGCAAAAAAGCGCGATACAAAATCGGAGTTATCACCGCGGGCGGTTACAATTACCCCAACGGTATCCATTTTGGAGAGTGCAAAAAAATCGGGGGTAATGTCTTTGATATCCTGTTCGCTTTCATAAACCAGGAAGTAATCTCGTGAGCGTAAAAAGGCAACAGGTTGCTTATCGCCCAGGGCTTCGGCCAGTCCCATGGGTTGTTCGATAGGGATTGGTGGCCTCGAAGGGAAATCCATGGTATATTTGTCGCCATCTTTTTTTACGATCAATGTACCTGCTTTTACCGTTTCAAAATGAAGGGTGTCACCTGCGAACCCCAGTTCGGTAAACAGTATATGTGCCGATGCTAGGGTAGCATGACCGCAAAGATCAATCTCATATTCGGGGGTAAACCAACGTAGTTTGTAACCGGTAGTCGTTTTTACAAAAAAAGCGGTTTCGGCCAGGTTATTTTCGATGGCTATTTTTTGCATCACATCATCGGGTAGCCATTTGGTAAGCGGACAAATAGCCGCGGGATTACCGCCAAATAATTTATCGGTAAACGCGTCGGCCTGGTATATGGGGATGGTCATAAAAAAATGTTCTGGTGAAGCTAAATTACTTTTTTATTATGTGAATATTAAATCACATCAACATAACGGAATATCGGCAATTATATTCGATTCCCAGATGATTATTTTATGACTGAAACATCAATCTAAGTGACTCACATAGCCCCAGGTAATCAGATCATCCTTGCTTTTAACATGTTTGGTGCTGCCCTCGCTGATGAGGATGATCCTATCGCTTATATCGATAATGTTGCGGTACTGGTGATCTGTAATGATAAAACCTTTGTGCCTTGCGCATCTTTTGATGATGGGTTTAAACAGTTCGGCCTGTATGGGTGAGATGTGTGTGAAAGGTTCGTCGAGCAGGATAAAATCGGCCTTGTTGTAAATGATCATCAAGGTTTCCAGTTGGCGGAGTTCGCCGCCTGAGAGCTGACCTACTGTTTTATTAAAATGGCCTTTATAGATATCCAGGCTGCTGAATTCGTCCCAGAAAATCGGGTCGATAAAATTTTTGGCCAATTTTGTTATCGGAATGCCGTGTGGCAGGTAATTATGCTGAGGCAGATAGGCTATCCGGGTTTGATGATAACCTTTGGCTATGTACTGGCCGTTAATACTTACATGTTTAAAGCCAGGCGTTAAAATACCGAATATGATACGTAGCAATGACGATTTTCCGCAACCATTGCGGCCCAACAAGCCCACGATCTCCCCCTGCTTACAGTCGAGGTAAATATCCTGCAGGATTTTTCGACCATCAAATTCGAGCTGTATGCTGTCAACCTTTAAGATAGAGGCCTGCATATAATATGATTTTAGTTATGGTGATCAATGATATACAGATAGAAAGATCAATAGCGAAAGCACTCACGAACATACGCCTCATGCCATAGCCCGCATTGCGGAAATAAAAGTAATTCTCCTTGGCCGAAAAATAATGAAGGGCTACGGCGCATGTGAACCCAATTACCTTGGCAAACACAAAGGTTCCGGCATTTAGAGAGGCCGCATTGAAAAGCAAAAGAAATAGCGCCAATATAGTAAATGCTATATTATACAGCAGGAGCAAGCGGTAAAACTGGAAAGTAATAATGCTTAAACGTTTCAATGCGATAATAGATAGGTAACAGCTAATCAAACAGATTAATCTGCCGATTATTGTTGTCGCCGTCGTCAACGCGTATTTTATTTACCAGGAGATGTGCCTGGCGGGTTGGTTCGGGGATGCGGTAACCGCGGATGCAGTTTTTGATGATCTCCACACTCTGCTTCATGCTTAGCCGGTGGCCGGGCGAAATATAAATGGGATTGCAATTGGATTTGCTGCGCAGCGCGATGCCGATGACTTCGCCTTTATCATACATGAGGCTTTGATCAAATGGATTGTTGCCGGGTTCGTCATAACGCCCGGTAAGGCGACTTTTAGCGCTGCCTATGGATGGTGTATTGGTTATCAATCCAAAATGTGTGGCGATGCCAGTTCGACGCTCATGAGCAATGCCTTGGCCATCTAAAACCATTATATCGGGTTTTATGGGCAGTTTGTTCCATGCATCCAATAAAGCGGGTACTTCGCGAAAAGCCAGCAGGCCCGAGATATAAGGGAATTTAGTTTTGCTGATAGCTGTTGCTGTGCCTATAACTTTCAATTCGGGGTAGTTAAACAGTACAATACCGGCATATACTACCTCCGAGTATTTATTGAACGAGATGTCGGCCCCACCTATGGTTTGGATAGGTTTATTCAGCGGTGTAAGGTCTATCTGCCTGCGTAGTTCATGCTGGTAGGCGATGGCCTGGGCTGCTGTAAGATTTTCATACTGGGAGGGTTGCATGGGTTTAAAACGCAGAAAGAGATGGGTTTGTTTGATGTAAAATGGAGACACAAATATGTGTCTCTACAGGAAGAAATGTGTTGTAGAGACGCATATTTGTGTCTCCTGATAAAGAGGCAAAACAAAAAAGCCACCAGTATTACTGATGGCTTTTCAATATGATCGGGGTTTATAGATTAACCCAGGTATGATTTTAATATTTTGCTTCTGGAAGTGTGGCGTAAACGTTGTAGTGCCTTATCCTTAATTTGGCGTACACGTTCACGGGTAAGATTAAACTTCTCGCCTATTTCCTCCAATGAAAGCGGATGGTTGGTTCCCAGGCCGAAGAACAATACGATGATCTCACGTTCGCGTTCGGTTAAGGTCGATAGTGACCGTTTGATCTCTTCTGATAACGATTCGTTGATCAGGATGGAGTCGGTGTTGGGTTCCTGGTTTTCGAGTACATCGAGAAGGGTGTTTTCCTCGCCCTGTACAAACGGCGCATCCATAGATACATGTCTGCCTGAATTACTCAGCGTATCAGAGATCTTATCTACAGTAGTTTCCAGTATATCGGCCAGTTCTTCCGGTGAAGGCTCACGCTCGTATTCCTGCTCCAGTTTGGAGAACGCTTTACTAATCTTACTTAATGAACCTACCTGGTTTAATGGTAAACGCACAATACGTGATTGCTCGGCAATTGCCTGCAGGATTGATTGACGGATCCACCATACCGCGTAGGAGATGAATTTAAAACCTTTGGTTTCGTCAAAACGTTTGGCGGCTTTGATCAAACCGAGGTTACCTTCGTTAATGAGATCGCCCAGCGTTAAACCCTGATTTTGATATTGTTTAGCAACAGACACCACAAAGCGTAAATTGGTTTTGGTTAACCGTTCCAAAGCGGCCTGGTCGCCCTCGCGTATTTTTTGAGCTAATATTACTTCTTCTTCGGCAGTTATCAGATCAACTTTACCAATCTCGTGAAGATATTTGTCCAGCGATTGTGACTCGCGATTGGTAATGGATTGCGTTATTTTGAGTTGTCTCATTTATTTAATAAACCTTCGGTACTTTCTATTTAGTACAGAACGTGCAAAGTTATAAAATTGTTCTAAAAAAATATAATTGCAAATTGTATTTTGAAAAAAAACGCGTCGTTAATTGCTTTTATAAGTAATTGACTATGAGTGGTTAGCTATTGCAATGTTAACAAATTGTTCATTTTTGTATTATTAATTGTTTAAACCTGCAAGCGGTATGGTTTTTGTGGTATCCATAAAACACTTATTAAATATCACTCAGTTTAAACGCATCTTTTAACCTCGGTCCTTTCTCCGTTTGCTGCAATGTACAACATTCATTAATGGGATCGTGTTCAAAATACAATATATATTCCTGTTCTACGGCTTCATTTAAAAATAGTTTCTTTTCGGCCAGCGTTTTCAGCGGAAACATGTCATAGGCCATTACGTAGGGAAGTGGCAGATGCCCAACAGATGGCAGCAGATCGGCCATATAGAGTATCTTTTTGTCTTTATAACCTATCAATGGCAGCATCATGGCATCGGTGTGGCCATAAACAAAGCGTATATGAAAGTTTTCGGCGAATTTTATGCCATCTGTACTATCCACAAACTGTAATTGGCCGCTTTGCTGTATAGGCAGTATGTTCTCTTTCAGAAATGATGCTTTTTCGCGCTCGTTGGGGTTTACCGCCCATTCCCAGTGTTGCGGATTGCTCCAATAAACCGCATTCTTAAAGGCAGGTAGTAACTTATCACCATCACGTATCACTGCGCCGCCAACATGGTCAAAATGCAGGTGGGTTAAAAATACATCGGTAATATCGTCGCGATGAAAGCCAAGAGCTGCCAGCGAACTGTCAATAGTGGCAGTGCCATGCAGGTAATAATGACCGAAGAATTTTTCGTCCTGTTTATTGCCGATGCCGGTATCGATCAATATCAGTTGCTTACCATCCTCTACCAGCAGGCAGCGCATGGCCCAGGTGCAGAGGTTATTATCGTCGGCAGGATTGGTTTTGTTCCAGATGGTTTTGGGTACTACGCCAAACATGGCGCCGCCATCCAACTTAAAAAAACCGGTATCTATTGTGTGGAGTTTCATAGTAAGTCAAAAGTAAAAATTCAAAATTCAAAAACTCTACTCCGGTTGATATAAAAACAAAAGCCGGTAACTATATAAGCAACCGGCTTTTGAATTTTGAATTTTAACTTTTGAATTTTACAAATGTATACATTCGCCGTAAGCTTCGGCGGCAGCTTCCATTACAGCTTCGCTCATGGTTGGGTGCGGATGAACCGATTTGATGATCTCATGACCTGTTGCTTCCAGCTTGCGTGCGGTAACTACTTCGGCAATCAGTTCGGTAACGTTATTACCCAGCATGTGTGCGCCCAGGAACTCGCCGTATTTGGCATCAAATATCAGTTTTACAAAACCATCTTTAGCACCGGCTGCGCTGGCTTTACCTGATGCCGAGAATGGGAACTTACCCACTTTAATTTCGTAACCGGCTTCTTTAGCGGCTTTTTCGGTATAACCCACAGAGGCAACTTCGGGCGAGCAGTAAGTACAACCCGGAAGGTTGTTGTAATTTAATGGCTCAGGGTGGTGACCTGCAATTTTCTCTACGCAGATGATGCCTTCGGCGGAGGCTACGTGTGCCAGCGCCTGACCTTTTACAATATCGCCAATAGCATAAACGCCTTCTACATTGGTGCGGTAAAAATCATCAACGAGTACTTTGCCTTTATCTGTTTTAACACCGTTTTCTTCTAAACCGATGCCTTCGATATTGGTAGAGATACCCACGGCTGATAATACAACCTCGGCTTCCAATACCTCAACACCCGATGCGGTTTTAACGTTTACTTTGCAAAGCTCGCCGCTGGTATCAACAGACTCCACATTAGCGCTGGTCATAATGTTGATGCCTTGTTTTTTCAGGATACGGTTCAATCCTTTTGAAACTTCTTCATCCTCCAACGGAACGATGTTATCCAAATACTCTACTACGGTAACTTTAGTGCCGATAGAGTTATAGAAATAAGCAAATTCGATACCGATAGCGCCAGAGCCTACAACCACTATTGATTTTGGCTGTTTGGGTAATGACATAGCCTCGCGGTAACCGATCACTTTTTTGCCATCCTGTTTCAGGTTTGGTAATTCGCGTGAGCGGCCGCCAGTAGCTAGTATAATATGTTTAGCGGTGATCTGTTTGGTTGAGCCATCAGTAGCTTTTACTTCAACAACACCTTTTGATTTTAATTTACCAAAACCGGCGACTACATCGATCTTGTTTTTCTTCATCAAAAACTGGATGCCTTTGCTCATGCCATCAGCAACACCACGGCTGCGTTTGATAACCGATTCAAAATTAACCTCGCCGGTACCATTTACATTGATGCCATAATCAGAAGCGTGGTTGATGTATTCAAATACCTGGGCACTTTTTAATAGGGCTTTAGTGGGGATACAACCCCAGTTAAGACATATGCCGCCTACTGATTCTTTTTCAATAACAGCAGTTTTTAAACCAAGTTGGGAAGCGCGGATTGCTGCTACGTAACCACCCGGGCCTGATCCTATAACAATTAAATCGTAATCCATATTTTAATGATGTATAATTTAAATTTTCGCTTTGTACGGATTAAAGCTAAACTGTGTTGTTACACACAGGCGTTAATTTTAATGGCCCAAAGCTAAGTAAAAGGGCTGAAAAGGAAAAATGGAATAAGAAGGCTCAGAGAGCCCCGCGTTATTATTTACAATCAGATGCTATTTACCCGGCCAGCCCGGTAAATTATTATAAATATTATATAATATCTACCGGTTTACTTGTGATTCATATTATGTACGAATGAAACTGTTGAAAAATATATAATAATTGTTAACATAAAATTAACATTGACAATCAGCCTATTACTTATCTTTGCGGCTAATCAACACAAAGTATAATTAAAAAAGCAATTTATGAGGAAGCCTTTACTTCTTTTATTATTATTGGCCGGTTTTATGTTCCTTAACAGGAATGCCTTTGCACAGGGTGTAACAACAGCCAGTGTAAACGGTATTGTAACCGATGCCAAGGGTGGAATTCCGGGTGCTACCGTAACCATCACCCACCAACCTACCGGTACTGTGTATTCAACAGTAACCCGTGCCGATGGGCGTTATAATATCCCCAACTTAAGAGTAGGTGGCCCGTACACCTTTAAAGTAAGTTTTGTTGGATACAAAAACTTTGTTCAGGAAGGTATTACCCTTTCTATTGGTCAGGATCAAAAGATCAATTCCAAACTGGAGGATAATCTGACTGCGTTAAAAGAGGTAGTAATTACCGGTTCGCAAGGTAAAGTGATCAACTCATCACGTACCGGAGCGCGCGAAACAATCAACCGTCAGCAAATTGAAAACTTACCAACTGTTGCCCGTTCATTACAGGATTTTACCAAATTAACACCTTCTGCAAACTCAACCGGTACTTTTAATAGTTTCGGTGGCCGTAGCGGAGCTTATAATAACGTAACTGTTGACGGTGCATTGTTCAATAACTCTTTTGGTTTATCAAGTACTTTGGGTGGCCAGGCCAGTTCACAGCCTATATCATTAGACGCGATCGATCAGATTCAGGTTGATATTGCCCCTTATGACGTACGCCAGGGTAACTTTACCGGCGCTGGTGTTAATACCGTAGTAAAATCAGGTACTAACCAGGTAAAAGGTACTGCTTATTATTATGGTCGTGGTACCAGGTTAACAGGTTACCATGCAGGTACAACCAATGTGCCTATTACTCCGTTTGATTACCATACCGATGGTGTTGCTGTAGGTGGTCCGATCATCAAAAATAAATTGTTCTTATTTGTATCAGGTGAACAGGAAAGAGTTAGCGCGCCACCGGCAAATGCTTTAGTAGCAGGCCGTCCGGGTTTAAGCGGATCGAACGTATCAAACGTACAAGCCAGCACATTAGATGCTATCAAAGCAAAACTGGCAAGCTATGGTTATGATCCGGGAGCTTATGAAAACTATGTTTACAGAACTTCAAGCAACAAGTTAACTGCGAAGTTAGATTGGAATATTGATAAGAATAATACTTTAAGTGCTAAGTATTTTTACTTAAAATCATTTAAAGATCAGCCAGCCAGTAACTCGGGTATCCCTAACAGCGATGGTATAACCACCGTAGGTTATGGTACCACCCGCGCACCTGGTCCAAATACTTTGCCTTTCTACGGATCTGGTTATACTATCAACAATAACTTTAATATCGGTATAGTTGAGTTAAATAGCCGCATCAGCAACTCTATGTCAAACAAATTGACTGTGGGTTACTCTGCATTAAGGGACTTCCGTAATTTCCTGGGTAATGGTTCATTACCAATGGTTGATATAGGTAATGGTTCTTCTGATGCCAATGGCGTTGTTACCTCTCCTGCAAGTGCTACAGCAACCAGCTTTGGTTCTGAGCTTTATACTGCGGGTAACTTATTAAATACCAACATTTGGCAGTTTGCTGATGACTTTACCATTTATTCTGGTAAACATGAGTTCACTATAGGTACGAGTAACCAGATCCAGAGCTACACTAACGGTTTTGCTCCAGATTACAATGGTTTATATACTTATAATTCAGCTTCTGACTTTATCAATGGATTGCCAGCACAAGCTTATACTTACCGCTATTCGGCTGTTGGCAGCGGGTTCCCATTTGCTAAGATCAAAGCGTCTATTTATAGTGTATATGTACAGGATAAATACCATGTAACTGATAACTTCAGATTAACATATGGTTTAAGAGCCGATTATAACGTATTCCCAACTACATTAGCTTCTAACAGCAATGCTGCTGCCCTTACTTTTCAGGGTGGTACACATGTTGATGTTTCTAAGCTGCCAAAAAATAGGGTACAGCTTTCACCTCGTGTAGGTTTTAACTGGGATGTAAATGGCGATCAGTCTACCCAAATACGTGGTGGTTCTGGTTTGTTTACCGGTCCGGTACCATTTGTGTGGATATCTAACCAGGCATCAAACAACGGTTTGTTATTTGGTTCATATACCGTTACGCAGAAAAACTCTCCTGGCGATCCAAGATTGTTATTCAATCAAAATGTTAACGCGAATCGTCCGGCTAATGCGGCAGCCAATAACTCATACGAGCTTGACGTTGCTGACCCGAACCTGAAATATCCAAAAATCTGGAGAACCAACTTAGCGGTTGACCAAAAATTACCTGGCGGTATTATCGGTACTATCGAAGGTGCTTATACAAAAGATATCCGGGCTATTTATCACCAAAACTTAGTATTATCTGACTCATACACCACTTTGGCTGGTCCAGAAGGTCAAATTCAGTATACTTCAAAAAATACTACAGCTCCAACAACGGCTAATCCTACCACTGCCACTAATCCATTCATCAATGGTTTATATTATATGAGAAATACCAACAAAGGATTCTCATACTTTATTACCGGTCAGTTGCAAAAAAGCTTCAGCAACGGTTTTGCCGCCAGCGTAGCTTATACTTACACCAAATCAAAAGATGTTAACGATGGTGGTTCAACCGCTGCAACTATCTGGAACACCCGTTATGTTGCAGGTAACCCGAATGCGGATAACCTGTCAAACAGTTCTTATGTACAGCCAAACCGTATCATAGCAACCGTATCATACCGTAAACAGTATGCTAAAAACTTTGCATCAACCATTGGTTTAGTATTTGAAGCGGCTAACAACGGCGCTATATCATATATTACTGCTAACGACCCTAACGGGGATGGTGCTACCAACGATTTGATGTATATCCCTAAAAATAAGAGTGATCTTATTCTGGTTGCAGCGCCTACAGCAGCAAATGGAACCAAGGATACCCGTACAGCAGATCAGATCTGGACTCAGTTGAATAACTTCATCAACCAGGATCCTTATCTGAGCCAGCACAGAGGTCAGTTTGCTCAAAGAAACGGTGCGATATTACCTACCTACAAAAGAGTTGACTTGCACTTTGCACAAGACTTTTTCATACAAGCAGGTAAAACTAAAAATACACTCGAACTTACTTTCGACGTAATTAACTTTACTAACCTGTTGAACCGTAACTGGGGTAATCAACAAGTATCGTACAGTGGTTTCAACAATGGTGCAACAACTGTGTTAAGATATATGGGCCCTCAAAAAAATGCAGATGGTTCAACTCAGGCAACTTATTCGTTCCCTTATCTTGATGCCAACAACCAGATACCCGTTACTAATTCATACAAAACAGATATCAGTCAGTTCTCACGTTTCCAGGCTCAGATCGGTGTTAGATACATATTTAACTAATCGTTTCTCCTGAAACAGGAATATAAAACAAAAAGCCCGGCCAATTTGGCCGGGCTTTTTGTTTTATCCTTTATCCTTTATCCTTTATCCTTTATCCTTTATCCTTTATCCTTTATCCTTTATCCTTTATCCTTTATCCTTTATCCTTTATCCTTTATCCTTTATCCTTTATCCTTTATCCAAAAGCCCTTGCTCCTTGTTCCCCAAATCTTTGCTCCCAAAATCATCCCTTATAAGTTCTAAAAATCTTATCCCAGATATTGGTATAAAAACCAAAATTATGGTTGATATTTAAATGATGCTGGTGATGAAAAGATGATGTACCTAAATATTTAAAAGGCGCTATCCGCCGGATTCCTGCGGGTACAGGTTCTATGCCCAAATGCCCCATGATGCCAAAAAACACATTCACCACCAGGTAAATGAAAACAGCATAAATATTAAAGTTGAACAACAGGAGCAGGGCCAGCCATAAGCAGCCAAAGCCTACCGTTTCCAGCGGGTGCAATACAAACAGATCAATGGGGATGGGATCGGCATAATGGTGATGGAATTTGTGGATGGTTTTGTATAATATTGACCGATGTATGGCGTAATGAAACAAAAACATCGCCAGATCCATCAGCATAAAAAGAACTAAAAAATCAAAACCGATACGCCAGGATGTGGTATAGCTGAGCAGAATATAACCATGTGTCCATAACCAAAAGCCGGCGTAGGTTATAGCTGTATTAATTACGTTGGTTAAAATACAAATGAATACCTCCTTGCGGGAAGCAGGTTTGATAGGTTTGTGATTGAATTTGAGTATCAGCCAGCCAAACAACAATGCTAATACGGTCACCAACAGGTTCTCGGTCAAAAATATCACCCAAAGATTAAAAGTTGATTGTGCCGACAGGAACCTAAGCATAGGCGAGTTTTTTGGAATCAAGAACCAAGAAGTCAAGATACAAGAAAAACAATAATAGTTGTCAGCCTTTAAACGCGGCTATTGAAACAAGGTTTTTATATACAGATATTTTTCTGTCTTGATTCTTGACTCTTATTATCTTGCTTCTCGGCTTTTAATACTCAAACACCCCAAACTCAGATGTTACCGTCACCTTTTTGCTATCAGCCGCTTCAACGCGACCGATAACCTGCGCGTCGACACCAAAGCTTTTGGATATGGTTATGAGTTCTGCCGCTATTTCCTGGGGTACATAAAGCTCCATACGATGACCCATATTGAAAACTTTGTACATTTCCTGCCAGCTGGTTTTTGATTCCTCGTGGATGAGCTTAAATAGCGGTGGTACAGGGAAAAGATTATCCTTGATGATATGCAGGTTGTCAATAAAGTGCAGCACCTTGGTTTGCGCGCCGCCGCTGCAATGTACCATACCATGTATCCGGCCGCGATGTGCATCGAGCATTTTTTTGATGATAGGGGCGTAGGTGCGGGTAGCACTCAATACCAGTTTGCCAGCTGTTACCGATTGGTTGTTGCCTATATCAATTTTATCAGTCAGGTTTTTACTGCCGCTAAAGATCAATTCGTAAGGAATGGCCGCATCGTAACTTTCGGGATATTTATCGGCTATGGTTTTGTTAAATACATCATGACGGGCCGAGGTTAAACCGTTGGAGCCCATGCCGCCGTTATATTCTTTTTCATAACTGGCTTGTCCGTATGAGGCCAGGCCAACAATCACATCACCGGGTTGGATACGGTGGTTTGATATCACATCCTCGCGTTTCATGCGGCAGGTAACGGTGGAGTCGACAATGATGGTACGCACCAGGTCGCCCACATCAGCGGTTTCGCCGCCAGTGGAGTAGATGCCGATGCCAGCTTCACGCAACTCGCTCAGAATTTCTTCGGTACCGTTGATGATGGCCGCGATCACTTCGCCCGGTATCAAATTTTTGTTGCGGCCAATGGTTGATGACAGCAGGATATTATCCGTTGCGCCAACACAAAGCAGGTCGTCAAGGTTCATGATAATAGCATCCTGGGCAATACCGCGCCATACCGATATATCGCCGGTTTCTTTCCAGTAAGTATAAGCTAAGGATGATTTGGTGCCCGCACCATCTGCATGCATAATATTGCAATAATCCTCGTCGCCGGTTAATATATCGGGTACAATTTTGCAGAAAGCTTGTGGGAAAATACCCTTGTCGATATTTTTTATTGCATTGTGTACATCATCCTTGGAGGCAGATACGCCACGTTGATCATAACGTTGTGAAGAAACCATAGCGCAAAACTAATGATTTTGACACTAATTGTCACGAATTTATGCGAATTGCACGAATGCGATGAAACACGGATTGCGCGAATTGGGCCCGGTACCGACTCACCCCGCCTACGCTTCGCTAGGCGACCCTCTCTTCGCCTACTGCGGAAAGAGGGTGAAGGGAAAAATAGATCTGTCATGCTCAACGAAGTGAAGCATCTATTATTGAACTTTTCAATCTTAAAATAGATCCTTCGTTCCTCAGGATGACAAAAAACTCCCTCTTTACGCCGTAGGCGAAGAGAGGGATGTCGAGCGCAGCGATGACAGGGTGAGTCGTCGCCGCGTGCTGATCCAATGTACTTTAAACAAAAAGGAGCTGACCTAAGTCAACTCCTTCAAAAAATTAGTGTTTATTTACTTTATAAATAGCAGCTCCCTGAATTTTGGTAGTGGCCAAAGGGTGTCATCTATCAATTGCTCAAGTTTATCTACATGGTAGCGTATCGGCTGGAAGAACGTTTTAACCTTTTCGTCATAATCAATGGCACGTTGGCGTATATCTTCTATCACATTAGCTTTTTTGCGTTCATCAACCATTTGCTCCACGTTTGCTTTTATAAAGTTCACGTGTTCGGCTATTTTGGTGATAATGTCAAGTTGGGCGGCGTAGGTATCGGCGCTTAGGCCAAGATCTTTGAGGCCTTTTACGTTCTCGATCAATTTAGATTGATAGGCAATAGCCGATGGAATGATCACATTCAGTACCAGCTCGCCAATAACGCGCGCCTCTATCTGTAATTTCTTGTAGAAAGCATCCAGCAAGATCTCGTGACGGGCATGTGCTTCGCGAGGAGTAAATATGCCAGTTTCTGCAAAAAGGATATCTGTTTTTTCGGATAACATGGCATCCAGCGCTTTTGGCGTAGTTTTGATGTTTGATAAGCCTCTTTCTTCTGCTTCTTTTTCCCATGCATCGCTGTAGCCATTGCCCTCAAAGCGGATGTTTTTCGACTCTTTGATGTATTTTTTGATCACCATTAACAGGGCCACATCTTTTTTCTCGCCCTTTTTGATCAGCTTATCTACATCATACTTGAATTTTTTAAGCTGATCGGCCACAATCAGATTCAACACCGTCATCGGGCTGGCAGAGTTTGCTGATGACCCTACGGCGCGCAGCTCAAACTTATTACCGGTAAAGGCAAAAGGCGAGGTACGGTTACGGTCGGTATTATCGGGCAATATCTGTGGTATTTTAGGGATGCCCTGCCATAGCAAGTTATCTTCTTTGATCTTTTTGCTGATCCTCGAAGTTTCTATTTCGTCCAGCACATCATTCAGCTGGCTGCCCAGGAAAATAGAGATGATAGCCGGAGGGGCTTCATTAGCACCTAAGCGGTGATCATTATTTACCGAAGCGATAGACGCTCTTAACAAATCTGCATGCTCATAAACCGCTTTAATTGTATTTACAAAGAAGGTGAGGAACATGAGGTTGTTCTTAGGCGTTTTACCTGGCGACAACAGGTTTTTACCTGTATTGGTTATCAGTGACCAGTTATTGTGCTTACCTGAACCATTGATGCCGGCGTAAGGTTTTTCGTGCAACAACACTTTGAAATTGTGGCGACGGGCAACACGGTCCATCAGGTCCATTAATAATTGGTTGTGGTCAATGGCCAGGTTTATCTCTTCATAAATAGGGGCGCACTCAAACTGCGAAGGTGCAACCTCGTTGTGGCGGGTTTTTAAAGGTATACCTAGTAATAAGGCCTCGGCTTCCATATCCTGCATGTAAGCATACACGCGCTCCGGTATCGATCCAAAATAATGATCTTCCAATTGCTGGTTTTTGGCCGATATGTGACCGAACAGGGTACGGCCGGTTAAATACAGATCGGGACGCGCATTAAATAAGGCAATATCAACCAGGAAATATTCCTGCTCGATACCTAAGGACGCATTTACCTTTTCGATGCCTTTATCAAAATAGTGGCAAACATCTACAGCGGCTTTATCTAAAACGCTTAATGCTTTTAATAATGGTACTTTATAATCCAGGGCCTCGCCGGTGTAGGAGACAAAAACGGTAGGTATACATAAAGTGCGGGCCATCAAAAATGCAGGTGATGATGGATCCCAGGCGGTATAACCACGGGCCTCAAAGGTATTGCGGATGCCGCCGCTCGGAAAGCTTGAAGCATCTGGCTCTTGCTGCGCCAATGCATCACCGGAGAAACGCTCAATGGCGCCTCCATCGGCAGTTGGTTCAAAAAAAGCGTCGTGCTTTTCGGCGGTAGTGCCGGTAAGCGGTTGAAACCAGTGCGTATAATGCGTTGCTCCTTTACCCAACGCCCATGATTTCATAGCTGCGGCAATTTGCTCGGCCAGGTCGCGCGGGATTGGTTCACCTTTTTCGATAGAGTTAATGATTCCCTGATAGGCCTCTGTTGAAAGGTATTCCTTCATTTTCTTTTTATCGAAAACATTGGCACCAAAATAATCTGAAATTTTTGAAGAAGGTGGTTTCACTTCCGGGATGGTCCTGCCCAGGACGTCCTGTAGTGCTTTAAATCGGATGTTAGACATAAGATATACGGTTTAAATAAAGGTCAACTCTCAAAAATAGAACTATCCTTTAAAATATGTGCAAAATTTAGCGGAAATATGATATAAGTAAGTAAATGAATAGAAAAATCAATAAAAAAATAGGTTATGCCGAATTTATTTGGGCATACCTAAGGATATTCACCCTTGTCGGGTCAAAAATTTGCCTGTTGCGGCGGTGTATCTGTGAGTGAGATGCTGAATAAATTCGGCGTAACCTCCGCCTTTTAGCTTTCGCCCCCTTTTCGAGCTAATAAAAAACACATGAATTTTAAAAAGTGATTGCCCTGGTCAATAAAACTTAAATTCTGAATATTTCTAAGAAAAGCACTCATTTGGCGCCTTGAGTTGAGTTTAAATTTGAATTTTATGCTGTTTTTTCTTGTTTTTTGCTCTGAAATATTCAAAAAATCAAATTTTGTCTAAAAAATTCTTCATTTTTTTTGAATGTGTGAATTTAAATTGATTTGTAGATGAATAAAATTTCAAAATCATTAAAATTTACCTTAAATTTTAGTTTTGATTTACAATTTTCGTAAATATTGCATTTTTTAACGTTATTTTTTTGTTAAAAATTTGTTATTATTAAAATTACTGCATAATTTCAGAAAATAATTTACAGAAACATCATAATTATTGAGTTTTTTATAAAATTATCAATAATTAAATAGTTAAAAGGTAGTATTTGTGAGGTGGGATGATGGTTTTTGTAGATTTTTACCCTGCAATCAAGCTTAATTAAATAAACAATCAAACTAAATTAAACTTTTAAAAACAATCAAACTAAATTAAAGACAAATGAAAGTAAGTTCAACAAAACACAACCTCCTGAGTGCAGTCCGACAACTGTCACGTGAAAAATGGGCGCTGGGAGCTACCATTTTAACAGGAAAAATGATTGGGTTAGGGTTGGTATTGGTGGCCATGATGAGTTTACCTGGTATATTAGGTACATCTGCTCACGCTGCCGACACTTACACCGCTCACGAGACGGCACTGATCAATACTGTTAATACGGTATGGACACTGGTGGCCGCCTTTTTGGTTTTCGGTATGCAGGCTGGTTTTGTGATGCTTGAAGCTGGCTTTGCCCGTAAAAGAGAAACGGTTAACGTTTTAATGGAGTGTATTTTTGATACATGTCTTTGCGGGTTATTGTTTTACGCAATAGGTTATGCCTTTATGTTTGGTAACGGTAATGGCTTTATTGGCTGGGGTGGCTTAGGCGCCGACGGCAAAACCATTACTAACTGGTTCTTTTTACAAAATACGCCCGCTACTTATGGTTCAACCGGTATTCCGCTTTTGGCACACTGGATTTTCCAATATGCGTTTGCCGATACTTGTTCAACAATTGTTTCTGGTGCCATGATCGGTCGTACCAGTTTCCGTGGCGATATTTTATACAGTATAGGTATTACAGGTTTTATTTACCCAATAATTGGTCACTGGGCATGGGGGCCGGATGGTTTCCTGGCTACCATGGGAACTTCGGGGATTTTCGCTCACTTAACCGCTCAACCTTTCCGTGACTTTGCAGGTTCAACCGTGGTACATACTATAGGTGGTGTGGCCTCATTGGCTGGCGCTATGGTATTAGGCCCTCGGTTAGGCAGAATATTTGCACGTGACGATAAAGAAAAAGGAGGATTGCCTGCAGGTCATAACTTATTAGTTGCTGCCGTAGGTGGTTTTATATTATGGTTTGGCTGGTATGGTTTCAACCCTGGTTCAACCTTAAGCGCAATGGATATGCAGGGTATTGGCCGTGTTGCTGCTAATACTACCCTTGCTGCTTGCGCTGGTGGTTTTGCTGCTATGCTTGCCGCGCTTTGGTGGGGCCCAACAAAAGGCAAGTTCGATCTGGCCTTTACTATCAATGGATTTTTAGGCGGTTTGGTTGCTATTACCTGTCCATGCTACTGGGTAAGTCCGTTTGGCTCTATTTTATTAGGCGCGGTTGCCGGCTTCGTGATATTTGCTGGTGTTTACCTGATCGAGTGGTTCCGCATTGACGATCCGGTTGGCGCGGTTTCTGTTCACGGTCTGTGCGGTATCTGGGGTACTTTATCATTAGGCTTATTCGCTTCTGGTCAGTTTGGTGCCACGGGGCCAACAGGTGCCGATAACTCTGCTCCGGTTGCAGGTTTATTCTATGGTGGTGGTTTTGGTGTACTGAAGGCTCAATTCATCGGCAGCTTTGCTATTACAGCTTCGGTGTTTATAGTAACCTTTGCTATGATGTTTATCATCAATAAATTGCCAAATCCATGGAAACTGCGTATCGAAGAACATGGCGAAGCTGGCTTAGGCGGTATCGATGTGTTTGATCACGGTATCGAAGTTTACCCTGCCCAGGAAGAAGAGATCAGCTTAAGCGGTCTTTTTGACAAAGGGGTTAAGTCGACTACCGAAGTTTAAGACGACGAATAAATAATAACAAAAAGATTCCCGGTCGGGGTCTTGTAATACCTTGTGTGGTTGGTGTGTGGCTTTAATGCAATGGCATCGCCAACTGCACAGGGATTTTTTATGCCGACAATAAAAGGTCCTGTAAGGTAATAACTATTTGTATATCAATATTTTAAATCAAAAAATTAACAAACCCAATTTTATTAACAATTAAATCGTTATCATGAAAAAAACAGCTTTACTATTATGTTTATTTTCTATCGCGGCTTTCACGGTGAAAGCACAGGACACCACAAAAACAGCAGCGGCAGATCCACCCCTGACCATAACCGGATCTGTTGATGCATACTATAAATACGATTTTTCTAAACACGCCAATATACCAACCAGTTTCGCATCAGATCAGAATTCGGTTTCGATAGGTATGATTGACCTGGGTTTGAAGAAAAAGGTAGGCAAGGCTTCATTTGTAGGTGAATTGTCTTTCGGTCCGCGAAATGATCAGTCAATCCCTAACCCTAATTATCATATCCAAAACCTGTATGTTTCCTATGATGTTACCAGTCAGTTTAATTTAACAGCGGGTTATATGGCAACTTTTGTGGGTTATGAGGTAATTGCGCCAACGGGCAATTATAACTATTCAACTTCATACCTGTTCACCAATGGTCCGTTCCAAAACGCGGGTTTAAAAGCTACCTATGCTTTCTCTGATAAAGTGAGCTTAATGGCCGGTATATTTAATAACTACTGGAATGCCTATAACTCTTACAGGTCTGTAGGTGAAGGTGCTACAACCTCTGGTGATGTATCAACCTTTGGCGCGCAATTGATGGTTGCCCCGGTTAAAGGCTGGACTGCTTATCTGAACGTATTAACCGGGTCATACTCCGGAACAGAATTTGACCTGACAACAGCCTATCAGATAACCGATGCCTTTAAATTAGGCTTAAATGGTGCCACCTTCTCGGCTCCTCATGATGGTGGCGGTTTTGAAGGTGTTGCTCTTTACCCGCAGTATGCTGTTTCAAAAATAGTGAGCTTTGGTTTAAGGGGTGAGTATTTTAAAGTTAAAAAAGATGGCGGCGATGTAAAAGCGATCACCGTAACCTCAAATATTAAGGCCGGTCCGCTAACGCTGATACCGGAGGTGAGGTTTGATAAAAAGAGCGATAAATTCTACGCGCCTTTTGTTAACAGCAGCGGTGTAGCAACCAATAAAGCTTCGCAGTTTGTGTTAGCGGCGGTTTACGCGTTCTAAGAGGTGGTTCTAAATGTAGAGACGTATAATTACGTCTCTCGTTTACAGATTAAGGAGGTTAAACAATGCAAAGTGGCTTGTCCTGTGGGAGACGCAATTATGCGTCTCTACATAAAAGATGTTTTAACCCATTTCTAAGAAAAAATAAATAAATTCTTTTTATAAAAGCCGTTCCTATTACCGGAACGGCTTTTATCTTTGAGGATAAAGATTTTCGAACAAAGATTTTTGAGCAAAGAACAAGGATAGAAAAAAAATAGAATTCAGGTGGGTTAAAAGTCCTTACTCTTTGTTCCTTTTGTTCTTGCTCCAAAAGTCCTTGTTTCTTGCTCCAAAAAATCCTTGCTCAACTTAATAAAGTATAAAATGAAAAATATATTGATAGCGCTTGTTTGTGTGTTGTTTGTGAAAAGTGCTTCGGCTCAGACAGATTCGTTGGCTTTGGATGAAAATGATAAGTATATCTATTATCAAACGGTTGCCCAGGATGGCCTGAGCGCTGATACCTTGTATAACCGCGGGCTTTACTTTTTTAAGTCGGCCTATCCAAAAGGTAAGCTAAAGCAGTCGACTGCCGATAAGGCCCAGGGTGTACTGGTAGGTAGCAGTGGTTTCCTGGTATCAAAAAAATCATTCGTAACCACCCATGAAGATGGCGAAATAACCTACACCCTGAGGGTTGAGGTAAAGGATAATAAATACCGCTACTGGTTTACCGATTTTGTATATGTGCCTTATCAACGCAACCGCTATAATGTATATGAAGCTGTACCGGGTGTAACCATTCCCATGGAAAAAGCCAAAGATAAGCTGGACAAGCGCGATGTGGCGGAGTTTTTAAACCGAATGTTATTAAACAGTCGCAAAGTAGGAGCAGTGCTCAGGTCATACATGCTCAAAATATCAGCCCTGCCCAAAGAGCAAAAAAAGATCAATAAGATTTCAACCAAGGAGTGGTAGTTTGGTGAGTAGTGAGTAGTGAGTAGTGAGTAGTGAGTAGTGAGTAGTGAGTAGTGAGTAGTGAGTAGTGAGTAGTGAGAAATTGGTAAGCAAGTTAGTCAAATCCTGAAAACGGCGCAGCCCTCAACCGAGTTAATTCTTAAATTCTACTAATTCGGGTTCCGACAAAGAAATCACTAATTCACTAAATCAATAATTCAATAATTAAAAAAGCTGCATCTTTAAAAATGCAGCTTTAGTTTTTTCTTGTTGTTTGGTTTTGATTTTTATAGCGCTATGTAGCTTAAAGCTCTTCGTCGTGCTGGCTAATATCCAGGCCTGCAAGCTCTTCTTCTGGGCTAACACGTAAAGTGCTGATCATATCTGTGATCTTTAATAATAATAAGGAGCCAAAAAATGCGAAGGCAGAAACACCTATCAATGTAATGAGGTGAAGGAAAAACAAATGGGTTTCGCCATAATATAAGCCATTGCCGGTTGTGTTACCCGCGTTTACATTTTGATGCGCGAATACGCCGGTTAATAACATACCCACCATACCGCCTACGCCGTGACAAGGGAATACATCGAGCGTATCATCAATGCTGGTTGATGTTCTCCAGATCACAACCAGGTTGCTTACTACCGCGGCTACGATGCCGATGATGAGAGAGTGGGGGATGGTTACAAAGCCCGCTGCCGGTGTGATAGCTACCAGGCCTACTACCGCGCCTATACAAGCACCCATAACCCCTGGTTTTTTACCACGCAATATGTCAAAAAACATCCATGCCATAGCTGCAGCTGCTGATGCGGTGGTAGTAGTTGCCAAAGCAGTAGCTGCCAATGTGCCTGAGCCTAAAGCCGAACCTGCGTTAAAGCCGAACCAGCCGAACCATAATAAGCCGGTGCCTAATAACACATAGCTGATGCGTGCAGGCGCGTGTGCTTTATCGTTACGTTGTTTTAAATATAATGCCGAAGCCAATGCAGCCCAACCTGCCGACATGTGTACTACCGTACCGCCGGCAAAATCCAGTACGCCTTTGCCAAACAGAAAACCATCCGGGTGCCAGGTAGAGTGAGCCAGTGGGGCATATATAAATATCATGAACAGGCAAAGGAAAATCACATAGGAGTTAAAGCGGATACGCTCGGCAAAAGCACCAGTGATAAGCGCCGGTGTAATTACAGCGAATTTTAACTGGAACATGGCAAATAATACCAATGGAATAGTTGGCGCCAGTTTCCAGGTGGCATTACCCAGGGTGCCTTTCATCATAAAAAAGGTGCGGGGATCGCCGATGAAGCCGCCGATAGAATCGCCAAAGGCCAGGCTAAAGCCAAATATCACCCATATAACGGTGATAACACCCATACAAACAAAGCTTTGCAGCATGGTTGATAGTACGTTTTTTTTGCTCACCATGCCGCCATAAAAAAAGGCCAGGCCGGGTGTCATGATGAGTACAAGGGCGGTACTTACCAAAAGCCATGCGGTATCACCGCTGTCAATTTTACTGTCTTTGATGGTGGTAAGGGTAACTGATGGATATATAAGGGCAAGTACAATTACAAGGATAAGTACGCCAAAGGGTATGAATTTTTTCATGTTTCGGGTTTTAGGGTGTTTAGTAAGGTTTGATCAATACTGCCTGGCACCAATCAAAATACCAGGCAGTATTGGAGAGTCAGGATGTTAAGAGCCAGGAATCAGGACGAAAGAAAAACAGTGATGGGTTTGGTGTTGCCCTTGATCTGAGGAATAAATATTCAAACGAAGGGGTTAACGATCAACTGTTTTGTTTTTTTTGTCTCGATTCCTGATTCTTATCTCTTGATTCTTAAATAACTCCCGGCACCCAATCAAAAATGCCGGGCGGTATTAAAACTAAATTTTTAAAAACAATAAGATCCGGGGTGCTTAATCAGGGCACCGGGATAGCATTGTTCTTCCTGCTACCAAAAAGCGTGAAACGGAAAAAGGATGAGTTTGCGGAAGCGCGACAACTGACTTGTGCCACGGCCGCATGAAAAAGTGATGTATCTGATCCCGATGGAGAAAAAATTGGGATTATGACAAAAGCCCTGTAACGAATGCGCCCCGCGGTGTTGCTGCACATTAATAACCGGTAAGGGTACATTGTTAAGGCTGTATTCGTAGTTTGAGGGACGATGATTAAGATTTGTGGCTCTTAAAGAAGCCTTTTTTTCGTCCTGATGGTAAATGTGGTATGATCCTCCCCGTCCGGATGCTGAAAATCCGGAAAAAAGAAAAAAAAGTAAGGCAGTAAATTGATAAAGCCTGTTGATCATGTCTAAAAGTAGTAAAAAATTAAAATAAATACAGTTTTTTTATAAATAATTTAACTTTTTGTTTGTTTATATGATAAATATATAAGTAAATGACTTTTAAAATTGCATTTATTGTTTAAATGTGAAAATTTTTTAGACTAAATTAAACGTGTGTGATTGTTTTGCCTCTTGTTGGTAAAAAAAATCGCTATAAGTTTGTTTGTAAAGTAAAAAACAAAAGATTTCTCCTCGTTCCTCGTCGAAATGACAGCTTTTTATCATTAAATAAGAATGATTGTAATTGCTAAACCAATTCAGTAGAGAGGATTTTTTGCCTGGAATTTAACGTTTTGTACGGTTTGTGCCTTGTATCAAGGATGAAAATTATTTTAAAATAATTCTTGTTTTGTAAAATATTATATATGTATATTCGTTTAATAAGAAATTTAATTCTGAAAATTATGAATATTGCCAAATTTGATTTGTACAACGCCGAGTGGCTCGACCTTGTATTTGACCATCGTAACAAAGAGTACGGTGCTTATGATCTGAGAAAGAATTATGGCCGCACCATGGCGAAAGCCATAGGGCTTAGCTTTATTGCTGTGGCGCTTTTTATTGTGGCAAGTTTTGTATTCAGGGCTAGTCCCCAAAAGTTGGTTGATCTGGTGCCTGTGAAGTTGGAGGACTTTAAAATTCAGATTCCTGTGGAACCAAAACTTAAAAAAGTAGATCCACCAAAATCAACCGAGCAGCCTGCTGCTGCGGCACCGGTAAAAACTACGGCTATACCGACAAAGGTTGTTCCGGATGATCAGCCTACGGTTGATCCTCCTGCTATTGATAAAATAGAAGGCACCATCGGGCCTAAAAATGTTGAAGGTCCTGCAAAAGGCCCCGAGAATGTAATGGATCAAGGCAAAGGGCCGAGCAGTGGTGGGCCTGGAGAGGGTACAGCACCATCGTCAACAACAGTATATGATCCGGGTACCCTTGAAGTAATGCCCGAGCCGGTTGGCGGAGCGGCAGCCTGGGGGAAATTTTTACAAAAAAATCTTCGCTTTCCGGCGGTAGCACAAGAACAAGGGGTATCAGGCAGGGTAATCATGAGTTTTATAATTGAGAAAGATGGTTCATTGTCTAATATTAAAGTTGAGCGTGGCGCAGGGTATGGGTTTGATGAAGAAGCCCTGCGCGTGCTTAAACTGGCCAAAGCCTGGAAACCGGGTATCCAGAACGGTCAGCCGGTGCGGGTTCGGTACAATATCCCCATCAATTTTCAGCTAAGTGAGTAATATGGCAATAAGGCATTCAAAATAAAGTGGTTGTATAGCGTCTCCGGGGGGACAGAAATCGTTAGATGACCACCGTGGGCAAGCGAATATTTTTCGTTTGCCCTTTTTTGTTATCTCCAAAGTTATCTGATTAATTCTAATTCCCCTCTCAAAAGGGAATTAGTAGGCGACCTTTTATCATCCTTTTGTTACAATTACCCCAAAAGCTAAAAAGATAACCCAACAAGCCGTAGCTTAGTATAATTTATTGTAACGATGATACAAATTCCTAAGGATCTGGTTGGTTATCATGCGCATGTGAAGCTGCGCATGTGTGAAATGTATGGTTTTGTTATTGATAAAAAACGGCCCTTCGGCTGTGATGATACCTTGCAAACCATGCATTGCCTTGAGGTGGTTTTAACCGGATCTATTGATGTTTGGTATGGCGGCCACGTACAGCATTTAAAGGCCGGTGATATTCAGTTCAGGAGGCGAGGTAATTACCAGATATTCCCGTCGGATGATTATACCAGCATGCTCATTTTTATGGAAAATGAGTTTGTTGATTATTTTCTGGACAGCCACGTGCCCGAGTTCAGGCAGGAAAAATCTAGCGATGATGTGCTGCCCTTTATCTTTAAAACATCCGAGTTTATAACGGCCAACATTGCGCAGGCTATTCATCATATTTTGCATCCGCAGGAATATTCGCGCTGTATCGTGAAATTTATCACCCACCAGGTATTGCTTCAAATTTTATCGAACGACAGTTCCAAAACCTTTGTTTCGTTTTTAAAACATATGGTGAGCGAAAATAAGATCGATCTGGCTTATTTTATGGAACAAAACTTTAACCGGCAGCTCTCCCTGCAGGATATGGCTAAACTAACCGGCCGGAGTGTAAGCGCCTTTAAAAAGGAATTTACCGAACGTTTTAATACTACACCCGTAAAATGGCAGATCAACCGCCGGCTGGAATATGCGGCTTATCAGCTCAAAAACTCCAGCCATCCGGTATCGGCAATAGCTTATAGCAGCGGGTTCGAGAATATTTCGCATTTTTCAAAAGTGTATAAGCAAAAGTTTGGCGCTCCGCCCAGTTGCGCACGTAACCATCAGGTATTATCATAACAAACAAATAAAGCCTCACAGCAAAAAACGGGTGCCGCCAAAGCTGCAATTTTGAGGTATGAAAACATTAACAAATACCAACCCGGCGCTGATACTGATTGATATACAGCAGGGTTTTGATAATATTCCTTACTGGGGCGGCGAACGCAATAACCCCGGCGCCGAGGCAAACGTCCGTAAATTGCTTAATCATTGGCGCACAAACAACTTGCCCATTTTTCACATTCAGCATTGCTCAACCAACCCTAATTCCCCGCTGGCCGAAGGTAACCCGGGCAACGCACACAAAGAAATTGTAAAGCCACTGCCAGGCGAACCGGTGATCAAAAAATCGGTGAATAGCTCTTTCATCGGTACCGATTTGCAGCAGCAACTGGACGCCGCTGGTATTGATACCCTGGTTATTGTGGGCCTTACCACCGAACATTGCGTATCCACCACCACCCGGATGGCCGGTAATTTAGGCTACAACACCTTTGTAGTAGCCGATGCCACAGCCGCCTTTGCCAAAACAGGCATCAACGGTGAACATTACGATGCGGAAACCATCCATTTAACCGCCCTGGCACAAATAAACGAAGAATTTGCCACCGTATTGAATACCAATGAGGTGATCAACGCTTTAAAAAAAAGCGACGACTTTCTTTAGCAAGTTCATCCGTAAACTTTTAACACCCTATCTGCCGGTTGTGCAGGTGCTTTCGGTAATTAAGTGAGTTGGAAGGAGAAGTCAAAATTCAAAATTTAAAAGTCAAAAAAATCTGTCATTTCGAACGAACAAGTTTGGGTGGTGAGATGGCGTGAGGAGAAATTTTTTACACCTTGCAATGTTCGTCTGGTTAATCGTATAAGATTTCTCCTCGTACCTCGTTCGAAATGACAGCTTTTATTTAGTTTACAGTAGGTGTTTCAGCCGATGGTCGGTGTTATCACCGTACCATACTTATGCTGCGTTCACCAGCGGGATCACCTTTTTACCGATCAGCTCAATAGAGCTCATGAGCTGGGCATGTGTTAAACCTGCATTATCCATCTGGAAGGTAAAACGATCCACACCACCCAGGGCTTCGCTGTGGCGCAATAGTTTTTCGGCAACCTGTTCGGGGCCGCCTACTACTAATACGCCTTTGGGTGCTATCAGGGTGTCAAACTGCGCTTTGGTTACCGGTGGCCAGCCACGCTCGCGGCCCAACCGGGTCCACAGTTCGGCGTAGCCGGGGTAATAATCTGCAACGGCCTGTTCATTGGTCGCGGCCACATAACCCGGCGAATGCAGGCCGACGGTTAACTGATCGGGGGTAAAACCCGCTCTTTTGCCTGCCTCGCGATACAGGTCGATCAATGGCCTGAACCGGTGTGTTTCGCCGCCAATCACGGCTACCATCAGTGGCAATCCCAGGGTTCCGGCACGGGCGAATGACTCCGGCGTGCCGCCAACACCCAGCCAAATGGGTAGTTTTTCCTGCAATGTTCTTGGATACACGGGGCGGTTGTTTATAGGCGCGCGGAATTTGCCAGACCAGGTTACGAATTCGTTATCACGTACCTTTAATAATAGGTCCAGTTTTTCCCTAAACAGTGCGTCATAGTCGTCAAGATTAAAGCCAAACAAGGGGTAGGCTTCTACCGACGATCCCCGGCCGACAACCATTTCGGCCCGGCCTTTGGATATCAGGTCAAGCGTGGCAAAACTCTGGTATACCCGTACCGGATCGGCGGCGCTCAGTACCGTTACCGCGCTGGTGAGTTTAATATTTTTAGTCCGTGCCGCAGCCGCGGCCAGAATCACCGCTGTTGCCGAATCCAGGAACTCCTTTTTATGGTGTTCGCCGATACCGAAAACATCCAGACCAACCTCATCGGCAAAAGCGATGCGGTCAAGCAATTGTTCCATGGCATCCACACTGCTCAATTCCTTACTGCCGTACATCGCCGAAGCGAAGCTGTCAACTCCTATTTCCATTTGATTATTTTAAATAAATGTTTAAACATCTAATTCAAAGATCGGACCAAATCTTCTTCAAACCAAATATACATCGTTATAGGAATGTCATTTAGTAGAGGAGGAAGAAGATACAAGAAACAAGAGTCAAGAGGGAGGAATTGAATGTGATATTGTTTTGTTTTTTAAAAACAGGGGAATGTGCGATTCCTTCCCTGGGGAAGGGGAGGAAGGGGTTTCTGCAATATCTTTTAACCCCGCCAGCTGATTTTTACCGCTGATATTTTATTGGATTCTATTCGCTGATCTTCATGTACGGCAAAGCCATTCTTGATATAAAACATCAACGGTGATGCGTATGGCTTTCCATCGGCCTTTAACTCTCCTTCTTTATCTATCACCCAGCCGGCTAAATAATTTTCGTGTTTTTTTATTTCATTCAATATACTGGTTCCGTATTTTTTTCCTTGAACGTTGCTGTTCAAAATGATTGCGAACCACCGCTCATCTTCGCGCAAAAAAGTTGCCGACCAGCCCATCAGAATCCCGTCTTCATTAATTAACAGGAAGTATGTTTTATGCGCCAGATTGTCCAGGTAATTGCTGAAATCAGCTATATGATGGTGTTGTAATTTTCCTGGGTATTCGTCATTCCATAATTGATAAGCCGCGTGGAGCTGTGTATCGGTAAGGAAATTTTGTACGGATATTTCCATAGTTGGTTTTGAGGTTGCAATTAGCCTTTAGCTGATGTCGCACAGCACTATGCAGTAAACAAATATACATGGCGGCTCAATGATAACAACAATCCGTGGCTAAAACTGTGACAAATGTCAACGCCAAATTGTGTCATATAGCTTCGTTTTGGGTAGCGTTTGGTACCCACTTTTGTTCCGCACCTGATCAATAAAAATGCCCGGGTGCTGAACATAAAAAGAAAGTATATGAAAACCCAAAACAGTAAAATAGATCCTGTTTACTACCAGGAGGCCGGTACACTGGCCCAAATGATCCGCGATAAAGAAATAACTTCGGTTGAAGTTGTACAGGCCCATCTTGATCGCGTAGCCGAAATAAATCCCCGCATTAATGGCGTGGTTACCCTCATGGGCGAAGAGGCATTGCGATCTGCCGCCATTGCCGACAAGGCAGTAAGCAACGGCGATAAATTAGGCCCGCTGCATGGTGTACCTTTTTCTATTAAGGATGCCATAGATACAGCAGGTGTACCATCACAACGTGGCTCCAAAATATTCGCCGGGTTTATTCCCGATAGGGATGCAACCGTGGTTAGCCGTATGAAAAACGCGGGTGCTATCCCCTTAATGAAAACCAATATACCCGAGTTTTCTGCGCATTGGGAATCCGATAATCTGCTTACCGGCCGCTCCCTGAATCCCTGGAGTCCCGAGCGTACCCCCGGCGGATCAAGCGGTGGTGAATCGGCAGTGATCGCCGCCGGCCTTTCGCCTATTGGTTTGGGCAGCGATGTAGCCATATCTGTTCGTGGCCCTGCGGCATTCACGGGTATCGCCGCGTTAAAAGCAACACATGGCAGGGTGCCTTATACGGGGCATTTCCCGGCGGCCCTGAGCAGGTTTTGGCATATAGGCGCCATGGCCCGTACGGTTAAAGATGTGGCTCTGGGGTACTCTATTATTAATGGTGCTGATGGAATTGATGGCTACAGCATTTTCGCCAATGATGCCAAACCTGCCAGTTTCAGGATCCCCGGGCAAAAGATCCGCGTAGGGTGGGTATCGGATACCGCTTTTGGCCCGGTTGATCCGGAGATAACAGCCGCTATTAAAGCTACCGCCCTGTTGCTGAAAGAGGCCGGTTGTGAGGTAGAAGAAGTGCGTTTGCCTTTTATGGAAAACACCGATTGGCTCACCCCTTATTTCGGTTTGCTGTATGGCGAACTGGTGCCTTATATGGAGCAGTTTACCAAAGGCCGCGAATCGGAACTGCATTTTATTGGTAAAGCTACTATGGATGCTCCGCTGCTTAACGTTACCGACTATGTAAAAGCCGAAGCCGGCATAGAACAACTGAAAAGCCATTTTGCCAATTACTTTGTACAATATGATGTGTTGTTGCTGCCCGTAAACCCGATGACGGCTACCGGCCATGGTTTGCAGGAGTATGTGGTAGATGGTAAAACCGTATCTGCTTATCATGTAATGGCTGCCACCGCGCCTTTTAACGCTACGGGCTTACCCGCGCTTTCGGTACCGGTAACTTTAAGTTCCGAAAATTTGCCTGTCAACGTTCAGCTGGTTTCCCGGTGGTTTGATGAAGCCACGATCCTTCAATTGGGTGAACTGATCCAGATAGGCAGCGATGCTTACGGTAAACACCCGATAGCCTGATCAAAGCAATTGATATAATAAGAAAGCTCCCGGAATAGTCCGGGAGCTTTCTTATTTGCGCTTAGTAAAATCTTTCCGAATGCGGCTGAGTGTTTCGCGCGATATGCCGAGGTAGGAGGCTACCATGTGCAACGGGACTTTATTAAATACGCTGGGATAGGTTTTTTGAAATTCCAGGTATTTTTCTTCTGCCGAACTGCTGATCAAAGAGAATATCCGCTGCTGGCTTGTTTCGAATGCACGGGCCAGCAAGCGCTCGTTAAATAGCTTCACCGCGGGGATGGTATTCCTCAATTCCTCCCATGATTCCTTTGTCCATATAATAACCTTACTTGCAGCTAATGCTTCTATGTTGTAATCAGAAGGTGTTTCGTGATTATAGCTTTCCTGGTCGCTTATCCACCAGTTTTCAACACCAAATCGCGCGGTATGGTCTGTTCCGTCTTTTCCAAACCGGTAAAGCCTGAAACATCCGCTTGTGATAAAACAGGCAATGCGCCATACCTCGCCATCATGCAGTATCGACTGCCATTTTCGTATCGACCTTTCAGTGCTTGCTAAACGGATGCGTTCCATCTCTTCGTCAGTGATTTCAACCCAGCCGCGTAAATATTTTTCGAATACCTCAAACATGGTTAAGCAAATCTAATCAAATGAGGTGATTAAAGCAGGGCTGCATCATGAATGTTCGGAAGACTTTTAAAAGCAGAGAATGTGCGATTCCCCTCTTGAGAGGGGGGAGGGGTGTGTTCTTCAGCTTTACTAACACACCCCTGCTGTCACACAATCCCGCACGCCCCCTCTCAAGAGGGGATTTAAGCTCACCGCTACCGCAAGCGTCCCGCTTGTGGTATTTAGCAAGGTAATATTATCATCATGATGACCACAAGCGGGACGCTTGCGGTAGCGTACGTGAGCGACTCATCTAACGGCTTACTTTATCACATGATGTAAAGTTAATTTTTGCCGTTCTTTAAGCTGGGGCTGTTCAAAGTATTCCGTAAGTTCCAGGGAGTAGATAACACTGGTGATCTTCCATTTTCCATCTTTTTTCACCAACCCCAGGTATTTGCCGCCCCAATTGGTCATTTTATTATTCGCCCAAAAACTGTAATCCATAGTTACCGACGCCACGTTTCCATCCTCCGTAATTTGGATGTTATCAAACTTATCTTCGGATGATTTAAGGCGGAACAAGCTTCTTAAAAAGTCTTTATAACTACCCGAAAAATAATTGCTCCCGGCCGCTTTCACGCCCCTTTTTTCTATTTCTTTGGCTTGAGATTTGCCCTTAATGGCACCGCACCAGGTAACCGGCCCATCATTAAACAAACTATAAAAAGTAACGGAATCCCTGGCAATTACGCTTTGGGTGTATTTATTAATGATGTCGGTTATTTCCTTTTTATTATCTGACGGTTGCTGGGCGTAGGCCTGCCCAATACTTATCAGAAGTGCAATGAATAGTAATTTTATAGCTTTCATTTTGTTAAGATTTTATGGATGTTGGAAAACAGAAACTTATATGCTATTAAGCGATAGGCTCCGGCAAAATAGCTTGCTTTTGTTGATTGGTAACCAGCTTATATTCTATGGTTAACCCCTCATAGCCATAAGCATCTGCTTTCATTTCCTGTATAGCAGTATAGCTTACCGGGTGGATATCTCCTAAAATACGGGCTAACGAGCTGTGTACAGCGTTAATATAATTAGCCTTATCGGTTTTAAGGTTGGTAGAGTCTGAAATTTTAATGTCGAGATGAAAGCTCCTTGTATTTAATTCGGCCAGCGATACAGCATTAACAAACCAAAGATGATCTGGTACAAAGGATATGACTACTACCGTAACTTCGGGCTTTTTGTTGAGGATCTCCCTGGTGAGACGAGCGATCTCGTTTACAAGTTCTTGTGCCAAAATGCGGTCTTCCGGGCCGCTTACTTTTAAATTGATGATGGGCATACTTCAATATTTAGTGAATTACTGAAGTAAAGCTCCGGGTAAAAAAGCGCTTATTTATTGATGTATGTTAAGAGTTTGATGCGGCTCAGCGATTCGGCTTTTACACCCAGATAAGAGGCTATATGGTATTGCGAAACCCGCTGCTCTATCCCGGGATAAAGGGACGATAAAGCCTCGAGCCGTTCCGCTGCCGAATGTTTTAGGAAAGATGTTTCCCGCTTGCATTTCCTGATAAAGTAAGTATCGGAAACATATTTGCCCAGTTTCAGAAAGGCATTGTCCTGCGCGATGAGTTTATTCAGTTTATCATAACTGATATAATGGATGGTGCTGTCGGTTAAGGCCTCTATATTGCAATTGGTTGGCGCCTGGGTTAAAAAACTGGTATAGGCGCTTACAAAATCATGCTCGAAATAAAAATCATTATTAAACTCCTCGTCGTTATTCCGGATATAGGACCTAAACATCCCGGATGATACAAATCCGATAAAATTACAAACTGAGCCTTCACGAATTAGGTGTTCTTTTTTCTTTAGGTTTTTCACTTTCAGCTCCGCGTAAAACGCCTGGAAATGATCCATGTTTAGCCCTAAGTTTTTGGTAAATAAGGAGATTAATGCTTCCATTTGTTTGGGCTGATTGATGGCCTGGATCAAAGATAAATGTTTTCGGCCCGGTTCGGGCAGAAGGCCTGCGATTAGAGTTCTTCTGCCAAACCAATCAGCAATCCTTCGGCTCCGCGAACGTAGCAAAGTTTATAGGAATTCTCGTACTTAACCACTTCGCCAACAAGCTGGGCGCCATGCTTGATGAGCCTGGGTACCAGCTCGTCGATATCTTCAACAGTGAACATAGCGCGTAAATAACCGAGCGCGTTCACTGGGGCAGTCCGGTGATCTGCAATAGTAGGCGGGGTTATAAATTTCGAAATTTCGAGCCGACTATGGCCATCGGGAGTAATCATCATAGCAATCTCTACACGTTGATCGCCCAGTCCGGTAACGCGACCGGCCCATTCACCTTCAACGGTGGCCCGTCCTTCGAGCTTTAAGCCCACTTCCGTGAAAAAAGCGATAGCGTCATCGAGAGATTCCACAACAATGCCGATGTTGTCCATCCTCAGTAATTTACTTTTTGCCATAGTTTAATTATGAGATATAGTATTGATAAAGCGTTACCTTAATAACAACAACCACAGGCTAAATGTTTCTTTATGGGAATGTCTGAGCAGATGTAAACAAACTTTTTCGTCTCCTCAGGGCTCTCGCAGAGGCCCCCAGAGTCTTCTGAACGAACAAAAAATATGATATTACATCGTATCCAATAGTTTTTCCTGCCCCCACACGGCCATATCAGATAATATTGGCTTAAGGCTCTGGCCCAGCTCCGTTAGCGAATATTCTACACGGGGTGGAATTTCTTTGTATTGCTTCCGGTTAATTAATCCGTCACTTTCCAGTTCTTTCAGCTGTTCGGTTAATACTTTTCTCGAAATAGAAGGCATTCGCGCTGCTATTTCACCAAAGCGCCTGGTATGATCCAGCAATAAATAGATGATGATTGTTTTCCATCTCCCCCCAATTAAAGCGATGGTTGCCGTAAACGGGCAGGGGTTAATTTCTGCTTTATTATCCATTAGTCACGTAAAGGTTACCACTATTTTCATAGTTACCAAAAGGTAACAAGTTACTTTTTGAAATCATTATTAGTTACTTTGTGTAACAAACAAAAATAAGTATTAATTCTAAGTATACAAATGATGATTTTAGTAACAGGTGCAACAGGACATTTAGGAAACGCGACAATCGAATCGCTTTTAAATAAAGGTATTCCGGCTCATGAAATTGCCGCTTTGGTAAGAGATGAAAAGAAGGCAGCACATTTAAAAGATAAAGGAGTTCAGATAAAAATTGGTCAATATAATGATTACGACTCGCTTAAAAATGCCCTTCGGGGTGTAGACAAGCTATTGCTTATTTCTTCCAACGAAATGGTGGACAGGCTTGTTCAGCATAAAAACGTTATCAATGCCGCTAAAGAAAATGGCGTTAAGCATATCGTTTATACGGGTATAGATATTAAAAGCTTTGATGAAACTGCTATTCCGTACGTTAGCCATATTCATCGCGATACGGCCAACTACCTTCAGGAAGTGGGTATTCCTTATACGCTGTTAAACGATACACTTTATGCCGATGTGATTCCTTTGTTTTTAGGCGATAAGGTTTTGGAAAATGGCATTTTCTTCCCCGCCGGGGACGGTAAAACACCTTTTGTTGCCCGGACAGAGATGGCCGAAGCAGCAGCGGTTGTGTTGACAACCCCGGGACACGAAAATAAAGCATATGCCATGGCTGCCGATACAACCTATTCATTTGAAGATATCGCGCAAATGATCTCCGAGATTACGGGCAAAAACATCCAATATCATAAACCTGATGCAGAAACTTATGTAGATGAATTGGTAAAGGCTGGCGTTCCCCGGGAAAACGCTTCATTTTTGGCAGGGTTCGGAACGGCAATAGCCAAAGGAGAGTTTGATACCCGCCGAAGTGACCTGGAAAAATTGCTTGGAAGGAAAACATTAGGGCTAAAAGAGTTCCTGACGAGCACTTATGGAGTTTAAGTTGTTCTGATTATTGGCCTGGTGGTGCGGTGATATCACTGCACCATCAGGTTAAATAGATATATCCCTCCATTGCTGTTCCCCGAACATTTAAATGAACCAGCCCAGCTTTTTATCCCGTTTGAAAAACAGAATTACCCTTTTCAAAAAAAGCAACAAAAACCGACCATTTGGTATATCGCTATTTAAATGTCAGTTATTTAATACTTTTTAAAATTTTAAAAACCATCAAAAATTTGTTAAAAGCGTTAAAGTTGATGCTTTTAATCAAATTTTAAATCGTTTTTGATCGGTTTTTCATTCGTTTTTGAGTAAAAAAATGTTAAAATCGATGGTTTAAAAAGTTCTTACGATTTGAATTTTACAGGTTTCATTTTCAGGTGAAGAAAGTAAACTAACCATTCCGTCACCCAAACCTCGCAACCCGTAACCCGAACCCCACGCCGTCCAAAACCTTTCGCCTTTTACCTTTCAGCTTTCAGCCTTTTTTCCTACTTTTGCGCATCCTTTCAAATAAAACAATAGTACATTGGAGCACCAGGAATTAACCACCGTTGAAACCGCCAAAGATTTAGGCTTATTACCCGAAGAATTTGAACGTATAAAAGAAATATTGGGCCGCGTACCCAACTTTACCGAGCTTTCTATATTCTCGGTAATGTGGAGCGAGCACTGTTCCTATAAAAACTCTATTACCTGGCTAAAAACACTGCCTAAGGATAGTCCGCGGATGCTGGCTAAGGCTGGTGAAGAAAATGCCGGTCTTGTTGATTTAGGCGATGGCATCGGCTGCGCCTTCAAGATCGAATCGCATAACCACCCATCAGCATTGGAGCCTTACCAGGGCGCTGCTACAGGCGTGGGCGGTATCAACCGGGATATATTTACCATGGGCGCACGTCCTATCGCGCAGCTAAATTCCCTGCGTTTTGGCGATCTGAGCCTGGATAAAACCAAATGGCTGGTAAAAGGCGTGGTAAAAGGTATCAGTCATTATGGTAATGCTTTCGGTATCCCAACCGTAGGCGGCGAGCTGTTTTTTGACGATTGTTATAATGTAAATCCGCTGGTTAACGCCATGTCGGCAGGTATTGTAAAAGCGGGCGAAACCGTTTCGGCAACTTCCTACGGTGTGGGTAACCCCGTATATATAGTAGGTTCTGCAACCGGTAAAGATGGTATCCATGGCGCGGCTTTCGCATCTAAAGATATCACTGCCGATTCTGTAAATGATCTTCCTGCCGTACAGGTAGGCGACCCTTTCCAGGAAAAACTGTTGCTGGAAGCTACCTTAGAAGTAATTAAAACCGGCGCCGTTGTAGGTATGCAGGATATGGGCGCTGCCGGTATCATCTGCTCCAACTCCGAAATGAGCGCCAAAGGCGAGCATGGCATGCGTATCCACCTGGATAAAGTACCAACCCGCCAGGATCATATGAAGCCTTACGAAATTTTGCTGTCCGAATCACAGGAGCGTATGCTGATTGTGGTTCATAAAGGTCGCGAAAAGGATGTAGAGGCTGTTTTTGACAAATGGGATCTGAATTGCGCCGTAATAGGCGAGGTAACCGATACCAAACGCCTGGAATATTTTGTGAACGGCGAACTGGTTGCCGACGTACCTGCCGACGACCTTGTTTTAGGTGGCGGTGCACCGGTTTATCAGCGCGAATACCGTGAGCCTGCTTACTTTGCCGAGAACCAAAAATTCAACATCGATGATGTTAAGGAGCCTGAAAACCTGATTGAAGTGGCCGAGCACCTGGCTGCACATCCTAACCTGGCTTCAAAACGTTGGGTAACCGATCAGTACGATAGCATGGTAGGTGTACAAACCATGACCGCCAACCTGGCCTGCGATGCAGCCGTTGTGGCGGTTAAGGATACTGATAAAGCCATTGTGTTAACCACAGATTGCAACTCGCGCTACGTATATGCCGATCCTTATAAAGGTACCTCCATTGCCGTTGCCGAGGCTGCACGTAATATTGTCTGTGCCGGTGGCGAGCCTGTGGCTATTACCAACTGCTTAAACTTTGGTAACCCTTATAACCCAGAGGTTTACTGGCAGTTTGTAAGCGCCATAAAAGGTATGGGCGATGCCTGTCGTAAGTTCGAAACCCCGGTAACTGGTGGTAACGTAAGCTTTTACAACCAGTCGGCAGATGGTGGTTCGGTATTCCCGACACCAACCATTGGTATGCTGGGCGTAATGGACGATGTAGAGAACATCATGACCGCCGACTTTAAACAGCCCGGCGACCTGATTTACCTAATCGGCGAATCGGTTAATGATATCGCTTCATCACAGTACCTGGCTTCATGGCACAAAATACTAAAAGCACCTGCACCGCATTTTGATATCGACCAGGAATACGAGGTACAGCAGGCTGTTAAAGGGCTCATCCAACACCGTGTGATCGAATCGGCACATGATGTTGCCGATGGTGGCCTATACATCGCCCTGTTAGAGTCATCTATGCCAAACGGCTTAGGTTTTGATATCGAAACTGATGATGAGATCCGTAAAGATGCCTTCCTGTTTGGCGAAGCACAAGGCAGGGTAGTGGTAACCGTAGCTCCCGAAGAGCAAGAGCGCTTTATTGAATTTATGGCTACCAGCGATGTAGAATTCAGCTTGCTGGGTACCGTGAACAATGGCTCGCTTACTGTTGACGAAGTTCCGTTTGGTCATGTTACCGACCTGAAAATGGTTCACAGCAACGTGCTACACTCCATATTAGGCGAATAATGCTGAAACTGAACCGGGTACATCATATCGCTATTATTTGTTCCGACTATCAAAAGTCGAAGCATTTTTATAGCGAGATACTGGGTTTCAAGATATTATTAGAAGTATACCGCGAAGAGCGGCAATCCTATAAACTCGATCTGGAAGTGGGCGACCAATACCAGATCGAGCTTTTCTCCTTCCCCGAGCCACCTGCCCGGCCATCACGCCCCGAAGCCGCTGGGTTGCGTCACCTGGCTTTTGAGGTTGATGATATTGATGAAGCGATTGATAGTTTACAAGCTAATGGCATTACTACAGAGCCTATTCGCATAGACGAATTTACCGGTAAACGTTTCACCTTTTTTGCCGATCCGGATGGTTTACCGCTGGAGCTTTGTGAAAAATAATTATGCTTGTTGGTGTTGTCACCAACAAACATCAGTTATCACCAACAAATACCATTATGCTTTTATTCATTATGATGTTTCAGAAAGCCGAAATTATCCTCATTTGTCAAATAAAACCTTGCTGATGAATATTTATAGTCTTCCGGTAAAGTAGCTAATTGCCATTTTTTTTGGAGCGGGTTATTATGTATATAATCCAACTTTTGCATAAACACTCTCGGACCCCATAAATCAGTGCTCAATGAATTTCTTTCCCAAAATTGATATTTTCTATCTTTAGCGTTTACTAAAAATAGGGGTAGCCTATCATCGTCAGTATCCAATAATTTAAATTTGAATTGTTGTGCGGTGAATTTTAAAAAATGCAATTGAATAACATCCTGTTTATAACCATCCTGAATCTGCCATATTAAATGAATATGATTCGGCATGATCACAAAACCATAAACAACAATGCTTTTTTCATTGGTTAAAAATAAAAGACTTTTGATGATGATATCTTTAAAAGCGTTGTCCTGTAATAAGGGTTTCCATTCCAGTATAGTTGCGGTGAAAAATTGAGGGTGATAGTCAAAATTGATTTCGGCCATTTAAATCGGTTATAACTTTCAAGATAAGAGTTGTTGGTGACAACACCAACAACGGGCGGCAAAAACAACGGCAGCGAGGACAACTTCGCACTTTGTTGGTGTTGTCACCAACAAATATAAACCCGCTAAATGTCAACGTTGATACGCATCTTAACATTTAGTAATAAATTCGCATCAATGTTTCGCTTTAAACAATTCAGTGTCGACCAAACCGGTTGCGCTATGAAGATCAATACCGATGGTGTTTTACTGGGTGCATTGGCTGATGCAGATAAACCTCTATCCATATTAGATATAGGCACAGGCACCGGCGTAATTGCGCTGATGTTGGCCCAGCGTTTTGTAGACGCCTATATCGATGCTGTTGAAATTGATGAAAGTGCGGCTGTAACTGCCAGGAGTAATTTTAAAGACTCGCCTTTTATTGATCGTTTGGAATTGTTTCCGACTGGCTTTGCCGATTTTTTTTCCGATCATCCCAGTAAAAAATATGATCTGATTGTATCCAATCCGCCTTTCTATATCAACTCCCTTCAATCGCCGGGGGTAAAGAAGAATTTGGCCAAACATGCAGGTGATGGTTTTTTTGAAGGCTTGATATCTGGTGTGGCTGAACATTTAACAGAAAATGGGACTTGCTGGTTGGTGCTGCCAATTGATACTGCTGAGCTGGTTAAAGCTTTGGCCACGCAACATCAGCTTCATTTACAAAAAGTAATCAGTATACATTCGTTTAAAAGTGATGAACTTCATCGGGAAATATTGGCTTTTGGTTTTGGTAAGGGAGAATCAAAAGCGGAGAAATTAGTGATTTACGATTCGCCTAAAGTTTACAGCAGGCAATACCAAAAAGTATTGGAGAACTTTTTGACGATATTTTAATCACCATTTTAGTTCTTATTTGTCATCCTGAGGGACGAAGGATCTATTCGTGAGCTTTGCCTGTCGACTAATAGATGCTTCACTACGTTCAGCATGACAAATTTTATCCTGGTATATTTTCGTGCACCTTGTGTTGCTGATGTTGGAAATGATTGACTTATGATATTCGACCAAAAACAGACCCAAAAGTGGGTTAACACAAAATAGACCTTTATTGTAGTTAATTATTTGATTATCAATAAATTAAATCAATTTAAACCCTAAAAAGTGTAAACCATGTAAACCCACTTTTTAGCCTTTATCCAGTTTTTTTGCGCACAACGACAGATTTATGAACTCTTGATTCTTGACTCTTACCGCTTGTATCTATATTTGCTCCCATGACCCGCATAGGCCTGATATCCGATACCCACAGTTACCTCGACGAGGCCGTTTTTAAGCATTTTGAAAATTGCGATGAAATATGGCATGCCGGCGATTTCGGCACCCTGGAGCTGGCCGATAAACTGGCCGCTTTTAAACCGCTAAAAGGGGTATATGGCAATATCGACCAAAAGGATGTAAGATTGATATACCCGGAAAATCTGCGTTTTAATTGTGAGGGTGTTGATGTATGGATGACCCACATTGGCGGTTATCCGGGTAAATATAGTCCGGCGGTGAAAAAGGAGATCTACTTAAACCCGCCTAAGTTGTTTATCTCAGGCCATTCGCATATATTGAAAGTGATGCCCGATAAAACTATTGGCTGCCTGCATCTTAACCCAGGCGCGGCCGGGCAGCAAGGCTGGCATAAAGTACGTACGCTGATGCGTTTTAATATCGATGGCGATAAAATTCAGGATTTACAGGTAATAGAGCTGGCGGGAAGGTGGTAGGTAGGTTGGTTGGGTATCAAGTAGCTAGTATCAAGTATCAAGATGCTATGCCTCTTCAATATAAAAAGAAAAAAGTCGTGATACTTGATACTAGCTACTTGATACTAATTATTTCCCATTCTCCACTTCAAAAACCGAATCTATAAGCAGTGGTTTCTGTTTCCCGGCGGCTACAGCCAGTTCATCACAGCGTTCGTTTTCGGGGTGACCGTTATGACCGCGTACCCAGGTAAATTTGATCTGGTGGTGCTTGCTGATATCGAGATAACGGAGCCAGAGGTCTTTATTTTTTTTGCCCGCGAAACCTTTTTGCACCCAGCCATTTACCCAGCGTTTTTCAATGGAATCGATCACATATTTGGAGTCGGAGAAGATCATCACCTGCTGATTAGGGGTTTTCAGCGCTTCCAGTCCCTTGATTACAGCCAGTAGTTCCATACGGTTGTTGGTGGTTTTGCGAAAGCCTTCAGAAAGCTCTTTATAATGCTTCCCCGAACGCAAAATTACCCCATAACCACCCGGACCCGGATTCCCGCTTGATGCACCGTCTGTAAATATTTCTATCATAATTGTTAGTCCATGGACGATAGACCATAGTCCACAGCTGCAAAAGTAAGAAACTTTGACTTATGCGTAAATAAAACAGAAAATGAAAGGGCCATGGACTATGGTCTATCGACCATCGACCTTTTTAATTTTCAACCTCAGCGAATTACCAATCACCACCACATCTGAAAAAGCCATGGTAAATGCGCCTACCATCGGGTTTAAAAAGCCCAGGGCTGCCAGAGGAATGGCTACAATGTTATATGCAAATGCCCAAAACAGATTTTGTTTAATGGTGAGCAGGGTATGCTTGCTGATCTGTAAAAATTTAATCACCGAATTCAGATCGGTATTAAGCAGCACAACACTGGCTGATTGTATAGCCACCTGGCTGGCATCGTTCATGGATACGCCCACATCGGCTTTGGTTAATGCAGGGGCATCATTTATTCCATCGCCTATCATGATGGTTTTACCTTTTTGCTTATACATCTCGATCACTTTCAACTTTTCGTCGGGCAGTTTTTCGGCATGCACCTCCTTAATGCCTATAACAGAGGCCACTTTGAGGCAACGGTCTTTTTTGTCGCCGCTCAATAGTATGGGTTTGATGCCCATTTTTTTGAGTTGGGCTATAAGGGAGGCCGTTTCTGGTTTTATTTCATCATCAAGCGCTATCTGGGCCAGTAACTGCTGGTTTTTATAAAGGGAGAGATTAAAATGATCGTCCTTATTCAGTTTGGCAGTACCGAGGAAGTAATTGCTGCCTTGTACGTCTTCGGCACGCATACCGAGGCCTTTTTCCTCTTTGGCTACTTTGAGGATTACTTTTTGCCGGGGGAGATTTTTTAATCCGCTCACCAGTGATTTGGCTATTGGATGGTTTGATCGCTCTTCAATGGCGATAATGATGCCTCGGATCAATTCGATATCGACGCCAGCTTCGGCTTTGATCTCATTGATGCTGAACTTGCCGGTGGTTAAGGTGCCTGTTTTATCAAATACCACATATTTGGTATGGGCTACGGCTTCAATCGTGTCACCACCCTTGATGAGGATGCCACTCTTAGCCGCACGACCAAGACCTACCATTACCGCAGTAGGGGTAGCCAGTCCCATAGCGCAAGGGCATGATATCACCAATACGGCTATCGCGTTCAGCAACGAATGCTGCAGACCGGCATGAACGATGTAAAAAGTAAGTACAAAGGTAAGCAGGGAGATACCCAGCACTGCTGGTACAAATATAGAAGCAACCTTATCACCCAGTTTTTGAATAGGCGGCTTGGCTGCCTGGGCTTTTTTCATCAGCTCGATGATCTGCGACAGGATAGTATTGGAGCCAACTTTGGTGGCCAGCATATGTATATTGCCGTTAACTAGTATAGTACCGCCTATTACCCTGTCATATTTTTTCTTTTCAACGGGTAAACTTTCGCCGGTAAGCATGGCCTCATCTACAGACGCGCTGCCAGACAGAATTTCGCCGTCAACAGGTATTTTATCTCCCTGATTTACTAATAAGGTATCACCTGGGCGTACTTCTTTGGCGCTGATCACTTCCACACCGCCGTTAACAACACGGTTAGCATTTACCTGCTGAAATTTGATCAGATCTTTTACTGCCGACGTGGTTTGGGTCACGGATCGTTTTTCAAACACATTGCCTAATAGTACCAGGGTAATAATAGTAGCACACGTTTCGTAAAATTGATACTGTGGACCTAAATGCTGCAGTGTACCCGTAAGGCTATATACAAATGCCGATGTTGAACCGATAAATATGAGCACATCCATATTGGGTACGCCACCTTTTACAGAACTCCATGCACTTTTACCAAAATGCAGGCAGCCTACTATAAATACCGGCAGGCATAATAATAGTTGTACAATAGGTTGATGTAATACATGCCAGGGCAACCACATGCCGAGTAAAAGAGGTACGGTAAACAGGGCGCAGAAGACAAATTTATTCTCTACTTTATCGTAAAATGAAGGCTGATGTTGCGAAATATCGTCAATCACTCTAAAACCTAAGCTTTCTATTCCTTTTTTTATTTCGGGTAGTTGGGTGCTGTCGCTGGTTGAAAATTTTACCTCTTCGCTGGCAAAGTCGACCAGTATATTATGTAAGCCCCTTTTTTCAAGTAGTTTATGTACAGATAAGGCACAATTATTACAATGCATCCCTGTCACGTTCAATTCAATTAATTGCTCAGCCATAAATACAAATCTAATAATTAATTAAAATCGTTCTAAATTAAACAGGTAAGCCGAATGTAATTTTAAAAAGAGTTTGCAAATAGCCGTAAGATTTCTATTTTTGCACTCTCCAAACGGTAGATGTAGCTCAGTTGGTTAGAGCATCGGTTTGTGGTACCGAGGGTCGTGGGTTCGAGCCCCATCATTTACCCGAAAGCCTCTCATGAAAATGAGAGGCTTTTTTTGTGCGCAATCATGACCTCGGCCAGCTATAGCCCTAATTCCCTAATTTCTGTAAAAAGAGGTTCAAATCTTCTTCTTTTTCCAATCCTAATTTTTGTTTTATCCGGTAGCGGCTCATTCGTACACTTTTGGCTTCGATATGCATCAGTTGCGAAATTTGCCTGGTATCCATTTTAAGATACAGGTAGGCGCAAAGTTTTAAATCGAGCAGGGTTAGTTTCTTTTTTGCCTTATCATTAAGCAGATTGAAAAATTCTGGATGCACATGTTGTATTTGTAATGTGGCATGTTCAAAGTCGTTATCCAGCAGCATTTCTTCTTTTAGTATCCGCTGCATATTTACAGGGTCACCCTCGGTTAGCTTATCTTTTATATCGTGCAGCATCCGGTTCTTGTGTTCCAGTTGAAGCGTGTTGGCCATCATTTCTAATTTTAGTTGTTGCTGCTGTGTTTCCAGTAATTGCTGCTCGGCTCTGAGCCTGGCCTGTTCTTCTTTTTCCAGTTTTACCTGTAGCTCAGATTCCTGATTTTCCAATTGTAATTGTTTTTCGCGCTGCATAGAATAACGCAACTTGAAGTGATATGACCTAAACATGAATAACAAACCCAAAACAGAAGCGATGGCTATACAGCCGTAAAGGTAATTTTGCAATCTGCGGCTTTTCTCTTTTTCCTTTAAGGCCTGCATTTCACTGTTCTTTTTTTCGGTCTCGTATTGTATTTCCAGTTTTTGAGTATTGAGAGCTTGTTCCTGGTTAAAGTTTTTGATGTTGTACTCCGTTATTTTCTTTTGAAAATCCAGCGCTTTTCCAAGTTCTCCTCTTTTTTCATAAAACTCCGATAAGCCCGTAACCACATTGATCATCGTGTAATAATAAGGTTGCTTATCGGTTTGCATGACGCGGTAAGCTTCCAGTAAATATTTTTCCTCCTGAGGGGTATTTCCGTCGCGCCGGGCATATTCGCTTAGTATCCCCAAGCCGCTGGCCATAATTTCCTGACCGTTATTTGAGTTTTTTAATACTGAAAGGGCAATATTAGCATGCTCGATAGCCTGGTTCCGGGCATTTTTATCAGTTTGCGGGAAGTATTTATAGTAAGCGTTGGCGATATTAATGCAAGTAATACCATAGGTATTAGCAGATACCCTTCCTGAATGTTGCCGGTAGAGTATTTCTGACCGATTCAGGTAAAAGAAAAAGCTGTCAAGTTGGGCCTTGTTTTTTGATTTATTGTAATTGTATTCATGAGCTACTGACAGCGCGGTATAAGCATTACTTAATAAGTCATAATTTTTGGCCTGCAAGGCGTTTTCAACGGCTTTTCGGGCATAAAAATTTACTTTAGCTTCATTGTTCCAGTCGGAGTTTACGGCGTAAAGCCGGTAATAAAAACCAGCGGCTAAACCGGGGTCAGCTTTTTTTTCGAGCTCTTTTAATCCCAACTGGCAGTATTTTACTACATTATCCGAATTACCGAGCATTCTATATAACCATACTTTTGCGTAATAGCTATAGGCCATAGCTATGGGGTCATTAGCCTGTTGTGCCATGATTACGGCCGTATCACAGGTTTGTTTTAAAGTGGCCAACTGCTGTGTGTTGGCTTTAATAGTAGCCAATAGAGTATAGCCCTTAGTGGCTACCGTAAAGTTTTTATACTTTAAAGCCAGGACAATGCATTGTTTAGCATTGGATACGGCAATCTCATAATTTTTACTGACCCGGTTTGCCTGGCCCAGTTGGTAAAGTAAAGCAGGTTTTTCTTTTTCATTTAATGCGGGGTTATCAATAACAGAGCGTAAGCTATCTATTATTACATTCTGGGCCCGGGCAACAAATGATAGCATTATCATACAGGCCCCAATAAAGAGCTTATTCCATGGAGATGTCATGAAGCCAAATTACTACAATTAACTGAAAATTAATACGGAAACGCCAGGATTGGTGCTTGGGGTGTATTTGTAATATTCATACAATCAATTATTTATAAAACCTGTAGATATATTGTAGACGCTCTGCTGTAAATGGGTAGACGCTTTGTAGAATGCAAAAATTAGCATTGCATGGTAGTTGTCTGCAATTTTGTTGCGGCAATATCGCCAGGCAAAAAAACTAAATTATCATGAACAACAAAACATTATCCATCGTATCGTACATAACTCTTATTGGGTGGCTGGTCGCGTATTTTTCGGGAAAAGATAAAGCAGATGCGTTGCTCAAATATCATTTAAGACAATCATTGGGTTTAGCCATTGTGAGCATCATTCTTAATATCGTTTTACGATTTATTGTATCGTTGGTGCCTGCACTGGCCTTTTTGGGATTGATAGGCTTAGTGATCATTGTATTCTGGATATTGGGTATGATCAATGCAGCCAATAACGCCCAAAAGCCCATTCCTGTATTTGGTAAAGCATTTGAAAATAGTTTCCCTTTTATAGGTTGATCATTTTTAAAATATAGCCTTATGCAATCACTTAAATATTTTGAACAGGATGGGAATACCTACCAGGTGAAAATACAAAAGGGTATGTTCTATTTTCTTTCCTTACTCTCATTCGGGGGTATGGTTGCTACTTTGATTTATGGAAACAGCAAAGGTGCCTATTTTTTTGCAGCGTGCCTGGGTATCCTGGGTACGATAGGAATCCTGCGTACCACCGCCAAAATAAGCTTTAACACAGCAGCCAGGAGCATGACCTTTAAAACATTTTTCTTTACTCCTGAAAAGGAATACAGCTTTGATGATTTTGATCATTTCCTGATCTCCAAAATGACCAACATCGGCATCACGCTTAATGTGTCAGCTACCATGATTTTTTATAAGAATGGTAAAGAAAAAAGGATACTGGTGCGGCAAGGCTTTTTTGTTACCAAACCCCTGCAAAACTTTACGGACGAGTTGAGTGATATTATGGGCTTGCCCAAATAAAATTAAGTAGGTAACTGGCTTTTAACTAAAACCAATCGACAATGAAACGCGGTGTTGCTATATTCTGGATGCTTTACATGTTGTTTTTCGCTATCCCTTTTCCGATGCTGTTATATTATAACATCAAAAGCGAAAACCCACTTGATATCGAAGGATCAGATCCCTGGCTTTCGTTAGGACTGACGGCTTTGTCAATGGTGCTTTGGATCATCTTGCTGGCAGGGTATTATCGTAAATGGGTTTTGAAGGCGTTTTCGGCCAAACGGAATATGGATCGCCTTAAGAAAAATGGAGTGCGGCGCGAGGCCAAAATACTGGAATCAGTCAACCTAACGAAACCCGACGCAGGGTATAATACCTACGAGCTTAGTCTGAGCTTTAAAAATCTGGCTAATACCGAGATTGTACAAAAGGCTGGCATAAATGATATGAAGCCCTATGAGCGCCGCTTTGAAGTAGGTAAACGGGTTGGTTTGTTAATTGATAAGGAGATGAAACATATCCCGTACTTTATTTTTGAAAATAGCGAAGGCAGTATCCGTAGAGGAATAATAGCGTTGATAAACCTGGGCTGGCTGCTGCTTTTAACGGTAGTGGTTGGATATTACATATACTCCTATCAGTCAGAAAGCGAGGGGATGGGCTGGCGCTTTATGAGCTTTGGACATCCGCTGCTGATTTGCCCGGCGGTACTACTGTTTTATCGTGTACTTCTCGGCTTTATTAGCAGTAAACTAAACAGTGGACTGGATAATGCTCCTTTAATTAAATTTAAGGGGGTCAGAACAACGGCTAAACAAATCGCGGCAAACCTTACCAGTACCTACATTAACGAGCAGCCGATGGTGAACTTCGAACTGGAATTTGTGGATCACCAGAATCATACACATAGGGCCAGCATCAAAAAAATTGTGAGTTTGCTCGATCTGGATAGCACAAAACAGAAAACGGCAGACATCTTTTATCTGCAGGATGACCCACAAAAAATAGCTTTTGCCACCGATTTAGACGAGATAGATTAAACCGATGAAAACGTTAAGCTCCTTTATAATCATTACAGTAGTTTGCAGTTTAACTTCTGTGGGCTGCAAACAGATCACCAGGAGTGTCGACGAGACTTTTATACCTAAACCAAACCCACAACAGAGGGTAAGTAAACCTGCTTTGGTGCAGCAGGCGATTGACAGTACCACCAGCAGAGCAATAATGCAGATGCAAGATCAGTTAACAACAGCCTTATCAAAGGTTAATGCTACCTCGCATCGTAGTAGGCCTGTAAAGAGTAAGGATTTTTTAACAAACACCACGGCGCTGAAAAAAGCGGAGGCATCTTTAAGAAACCTGCCGCAGTACCGGGGTAAAGAGATCTTTATTTACCGGTCGGTACATTTTTATGATGACGGCAGCATTAGTATAATGCTCCGTCATCCTGAAAATCCGGATGATGTGGATAGTTATGAATACCGGAATGGTGCCTGGTCAAAACCTAAACCAGAACAGGTATCGGTAAATGCTGATATAGACAGCCGGTCGGTTTCCCTGGATGAGGTCGACTTTACTACGATAGCCAACATTACCCGCTTATATAATGAAAAGGCTGCGGAAATTGAAGGTGCCAGGCCAACAACCAGCGCTTATATGGTGGTTTGGGATAAAGTGATGCGCTGGTATCCTGGCACCATCAATGGCAGCCGCCAACGTTACTCCATAGAATTTAACAACGACGGTACACTAAAAAGCTTCAGGCAGGATTGATATCGCCAACTAAAAAATAAAGATGGATCGCTATAATTTGAAAATAATGGGAGGGAAGCTGAGTTTTCAGCCGATGCGCAACTACTGGATCAATATTGTTATTTCGGCCTCGATAGCCGTAGCCGTATTTATCATAGTACCTGTGCTAAACCTTGGGCATGATAGTACCTGGGGATGGCTTACCGTAGGCATGGTGCCAGCACTTTATGCCATTTATGACTTTTTGTTCAGGGTAAATGTTACTTATGAGTTTGATCAGTACGCCCAAACCATTTACCGCAAATTTCCGGGATTATACACCCGTAAATTAATGAATTTTGAAGATGTGCACCTGCTGCCCGTGGAGTTGAATGGTTTGCTGCATTACGCCATTTCGAACAAGAAAAATAAATTCGGCAAAAGCTATCCCATCAGCCATGAGTTTGGCAGCACTAAAAAAGACCTGAAAAGGCAAGAGGAATTTGAAACAGAAGTTTTGGCAGCCATAGAATCCTTTTTACAGGGCAGGGCCTGATAAACCATATGCTCATTAAAGCCTAAAAAGTGGGTTTACATGGTTTACACTTTTTATGGTTTGCATTTATGTATTTAATTAATAATCAGGTAGTTAATTTTATTTTTATGCTATTTTATGGGTTTTAGTGTAAACCCACTTTTGGGCTCCTGAGGTTGCTTCTTGCCCCAACTTTATCAATGTGCCCAAAGAATAAATTGTCATAGGTTTAGTTCTGAGGGGCTTTGGGGTTTTCGTTTTTTAATTAAATATCAGATTCCGCATATCTTTTAAAGCCATCTAATACGGCCTGGCAAAAATCTTTTTGCATATCGAGTGGGTGGTTCTTTTCGGGTTCAAAGGCTTCGGTTATTTTCACCATATGGCCTGTTGTAAAAGTTATGGTTGATCTGCGGTCGTCGTCAAGGGTGTAGGAGATCAGTTCATGAATTTTGACCTCATCATAGGTGCCTTTAAAATCGAAACGGGAGCTGCCATCTTTTAATTCCATGGCAAAAAGGAATCTGCCGCCCGCCTGCAGATCATTTTCTACTTTAGAATTACGCCACTCCTCAGATGGGTTATTCCATTGCATAATGTGCTCCGGTTCAGTCCACCTGGCCCAAACTGTTTCAATCGGGGCGTTTATTTCTACCTCCGCGGTAAGGATCGTTTTATTGTTACTGTTCATATTCATGAATTTATGATACAAAAATAGCGTACATGCAAAAAGAGCAAGCGTGTGAAAACGACAAATTAAGGGCAGTTTGCGACAGACTACATGCTATTTAACCACATAGCTATTATCCGAGGTATTGGCATCCAAAAATACCCCTGTATTTATCTCAACGGCTTTTACTACCCTGTCTGTTTGAAACACAAAGCTGACAGCCTGCGGATTTTGCTCCCATATGGCAGGTGTTTGGTGTATGATCTTGCAGGTGCCATCCAGGCAGATAATTTTAACATCAAAGGGGATATAAAACCCACCGGTGTTTTTGATAGTGATGGCGTAGCCATCTTTGGTTTTGTTTACCTTTTGTAATGACAGATCGATATAACCATTGCTGAAAAACCAATTGTTGAAGAACCAGTTCAGGTTTCGGCCAGATTTATCGCTCATGGAATTAAAGTAATCCCAGGGAACCGGATGTTTACCATGCCAGTTGTCCATATAACCTTTTAACGATCTTTTAAACAGGTCATCACCCAGCAGGTCCTTCAACGCAAAGTGGCTCAAAGCCGGTTTTCCATATTCGTTATTGGAAAGGCCATCTCTTAATTCGCTCGTAGGCGTGATGATGGGCAGATCTTCCGGGGCTGATGGATCACTGATCCACGGTTTTACCCGGAGCTCAGTCCATAGCGCATCGGTGCTTTCCTGACCTATTTCTGTGGCGCCTATCAACCTTTCGAAGGTGGTGGCCCAGCCTTCGTCCATAAAACCATAGCGACTTTCATTGGTACCCATATAAAACGGAAACCAGGTATGAGAGATCTCATGATCCAGTAAAAGCTGAGCAAAACTCAAATCATCTTTATGGCTGGCGTTAAGCATCATGGGGTATTCCATATCCGCATATCCCTGAAAAACGGTCATTTTTGGATACGGGTAAGGTACACCTGGTAAATTGTTCGAAAACCACTTTAAGGCGTACTGCCCAAATTTTACTGCAGAGTGAAAATCGGCGGCACTATCCAGGTAAGCTGCCTGTATGCTTGCTCTTCTACGTGTAGAATGATCAACAACTACACTTGCCGCATCCCAAACATAATGATCGCTTATGCCTACAGCCATGTCGCTGATATCATCCGCCTTCCAGATCCAGGTATTGAGCTTGGTTTTTGCGGCGATGTTCTTTTGGGCAAGGTCGGCAGGAGTGACTACGTGTATGCTAGAGTCGCTGTTCATGGAGCTTTGCAAACGCTTGGCATACTCTGGTTGTAGTACCTCCTTTGGATTTTGTAAGGTTCCTGTTGCCCACACCAAAAAATCAGATGGCACTTTAACCTGCAGGGTATAGTCATTAAAATCGTTGTAAAATTCCTGGATATCTAAGAAAGGGAGTTTATCCCAGCCATTATAATCGTCATAAACGGCTACCCTCGGGTAAAAATAGCCCAGGTAGAAAGAGGTGGAATCAATAACCCCTTCGCGACCCGCACCCAAAGCCAGTTCATAATGCCAGGTAATATCCAATTTTACAGATTGATGTGGCAGTAAAGGTTTTGACAGGGCGATAGTTTGATTGGTTGTGGCATCCTGATTGTTTACCGTTACAGGCTGGCCATCTATTGAAAAACTATCCATCTGCACACCCTGGGTTAAATAGTTGGCTTGCGCATTGGCAAATCGTGCCGCTCCCGGTTTGTGTATGTTCATGATTAGCTTCATATTCAGTTCTTTGAGCGTATCCGGACTGTTGTTACTGTAGATGATCTGCTCGGTTCCCTGGATATTTCTGCTGGGAGGTAATACAGTTAAGGTGATGTTGTAGCTGCTGTGATTTTGCCAGTAATTTTTACCAGGTTTCCCATCTGCCGACCGGGTTTTGTTTTTAAAAGCTTGTTTCAGGTCGCGGGGATAGTACAGGCATTGGGCACGTAATTGTGCATGTTCAATAAGCAGGAGGGCGGTTATGAAGGAGATGAGTGATAGGCTTTTTTTGATGAATTTTAAATCTGCTGTTAAATATTTCATGGTAGATATTTTGAACCATGACACATTTAACAGCAGATAACCCTGACAGCGATCTGAAAAATATTATACTTTTATGAAAAGTATTTCAAATTCAGTGCTTGTTTTTAGTCAGGTTTTGCATTATCGCTTCGGCCACCTCGAAAAAAGTATCCAGTTTTTCTTCGCTGATGCCGGTATTAGCCAATTCATTTACCTCTTTTACTTTTGTTTCGATATAAGGAATAGACAGTAAAGCATGAGGTGATAAGGAGATATAATGCTGACGCCTGTCGGCGGGGTTTGTTTTCACGATCAGCATTTTTCGCTGTTCCAGTGAATAAACAATACTCACCACCCTCGATTTATCAACGTGCAGCAATTCTGCTAATTTATTTTGCGTTATCGGGCCCTTTTGTTGGGCCAAAATCAACAATACTTCAAAATGATGATTCACCTTGATAGATGATAATTCCCTGGAGAGGTTCTTATTATATAAATAATTGATCAGTCTTAAATTTTCTGATATCAGCTGTGTGTGTTTCATAGATCGCTACGCTATTTGTTATTTTCATTTGCTGTTTGCTTGTCCGCGTTATGTTTGGCATTGGCTTCGGCAATATCATATTCCAGTTCGGGGTCGATATTCTGGGCCTCTACTTTGCGGGCCTTTTCCATTAATTCTTCATGATGTTCCTGCAAATAAGCCAGCTGCTTTTTACCGTAAGAAAAACGGGTAAATAATACAAAGAGCACAGGCACAATAAATATGGAAATGGTTGACGAGGCTATCATCCCCCCTAAAACCGTGATGCCAATGGTATTTCTGGATTCGGCACCAGCACCTGTTGCTAAAACCAGCGGTAATACGCCTAAAATAAATGCCAGGGAGGTCATGATGATAGGGCGCAAACGCAGGCGTACGGCTTCCAATGTCGATTTGATCAACTCCTCACCTCGATCCACCCTTATTTTGGCGAATTCCACAATGAGGATGGCGTTTTTTGCCGAAAGGCCTATCAAGGTGATTAATCCTATCTGAGCATATACGTTATTGGTAACCGTAGGCACAACAGTAAGCGCCAGAATAGCGCCAAAAGCACTGATGGGAACCGCGAGCATTACGGAGAAAGGTACCGACCAGCTTTCGTACAACGCCGCCAGGAACAGGAATACAAAAATGATGGAAAACATGAAGATGTAAACCGTGGTTGAACCCGCCTTGATCTCCTCATAGCTTAAGCCCGAAAATTCATAGGTGTATCCGCGCGGTAATGTTTTAGCTGCTAATGCTTTTAACGCCTCAATAGCCTGGCCACTGCTATATCCCGGCGGTATAGAACCATCAACCTCGGCCGAGCGGAAAATATTGAAGTGGGTGATCAACGGGGCCGCTACAATAGGCTTATAGCTGATCACTGTGCTTAAAGGCAACATTTGTCCAACAGAATTATGTACGTAATACTTGTTCATGTTGGAGATGAGTGCGCGATAAGCTGTATCGGCCTGCACAACTACGTGGTAGGTGCGGTTATACAGCGTAAAGTTGTTGACGAACAAACTACCCATGTAGGCTTGCATGGTCGAGAAAACATCAGATATATTAATGCCCAGCTTTTCGCATTTTTCACGGTCGACATTCAACTCATAACTTGGCGTATGTGCCGAAAAGTAGCTATACGCGCCTGCTGTAGCCGGATTGGCTTTTGCCGCTGCCACAAACTTTTTAACCACTTTTTCAAAAGCATAAATATCGTCGGTGGTGTTACCTTGTTCAATCTGCATACTAAAACCGGCTGCCTGGCCTATACCCCTGATGGGAGGAGGTTGAGCTACCACCACGTTAGCATTTTTGATACCCGCTTTGGCTATCTTTTGTTTGATCACATTCATCAGTCCGGGTACACGGGTATTTGGAGTGGTACGATCGTCCCAGGGAGTAAGCATACAAAACATGGAACCATTGTTGGAGTTGGCCCCGCCATTGAGTATGTTAAAGCCCGATATGGCCGTGTAATGCAATATGCCCGGTGTCGAGGCCACTATTTTCATCAGCTTCTCCATGACCGTAACGGACTGAATGGTTGATGAGGCCTCGGGTAGCTGGTAGGTTACGTATAAACGCCCGCCATCTTCTGCCGGTACAAATCCGGATGGTTTAACCCTGAACATGATATAGGTACCTACACAAATACACACCAGTATGATAACAATATACCGGGCCCCTTTAATACTGCGGTGAACGCCGTTAGTATATTTCAGGGTGATCTTTTCAAATCGCTTGTTAAAAGCATCAAAGAATTTGGTTAGCCAGTTTGATTTTTCGGTTACCGGTGGCGTTGGCCTTAACAGCAAAGTACAAAGCGCTGGTGTTAGCGACAAGGCCACAAAAGCCGAAAGAATAACTGATATGGCTATGGTAATAGCAAACTGTTGATACAAACGACCCACAATACCCGGAATAAAGCCAACCGGCACAAATACCGATGCCAGGATCAAGGCTATCGCGATCACCGGCGCGGCGATCTCCTTCATGGCCTGATAGGTAGCTTCCTTGGGTGACAACCCCTTCTCATCTATATAATGCTGCACCGCCTCTACCACAATAATGGCATCATCCACCACAATACCAATGGCCAGCACAAAACCAAACATAGTTAGCGTGTTGATGGTGAATCCCAGCGGTATAAAGAATATAAACGTTGCCAGGATAGATACTGGGATAGCCAGTATAGGTATGAGTGTTGAGCGCCAGTTTTGCAGGAACAGGAACACCACAATAGCCACTAAAGCTAATGCTTTAACCAGGGTGCCTATTACCTCCTGCATCGATACCTTGATGATGGTTATTGACTCAAAAGGCACTACATAATCCACATCTTTTGGGAAGGATTTTTTGAGTTTGGCCAGCGCGGCGTAAACATTCTCGGCAGTTTGCAAGGCGTTACTTCCGGGCGATTGGTATACCTGTATGGTTGATGCCCGGTTGCCATCCACAAAGGCGTTACTGGAAAAGGTGAACTTACCCAGTTCAACCCGGGCCACATCCTTAAGGTAAACCAATTGCCCGGTTCCGGGAATGGTTTTTACCACGATCTTTTCATAGTCCGAAACTTTGCTCAGCATCCCATTTACCAAAATACCAGTTTCAAAAGTTTGCGACGATTGTTGGGGCGGAGCACCGGCAGAACCGGCTGCAACATATACGTTTTGTCCATTAAGGGCAGCAGTAACATCAGCAGGCGTTAAACTGTAAGATGCCATTTTATCCGGATTGAGCCAGATACGCATGCTGAAATTATCGGTACGTGCACTAACATCGCCCACGCCGGGGACACGAAGTATGGCATCCTGGATAAACGTATTGGTATAGTTATCCAGGAAGGTGATGTTATGGGTGCGTTTAGGTGAGTAAATCGCGACCAGCATTAACTGATCGGGGTTACTCGCACGTACGGTCAGCCCCAGTTTACTTACCACGGAAGGTAGCAAGGGCGTGGCTATGCCCACCCGGTTCTGAACGTTAAGCGCGGCGATATGTACGTTGGTGCCTATTTTAAAGGTTACCCTTATACCCATGCTGCCGCTGTTGGTATTGGTACTGGTCATGTATTCCATGCCCGGTGTACCGTTTACCTGCTCTTCGATGGGAGTGGCCAGATTTTGCTCAACTGTTTGAGCATCAGCGCCGGTATACGATCCGTTTACCGATACGCTTGGCGGTGATATATTAGGATATTGGTCAACCGCCAGATTGAAAAGGCAGATCAGTCCCGCTATCATTAATACTAATGATATAACAATAGCGGTTACCGGCCTTTTTATAAATGTATTTGAAACCATCCTTGTTAGCTTTTATGTAATTCACGGGATTTTGCAATCTCATATTCCAGTTCGGGATCAATGTTTTGAGCTTCAACTTTTCTTGCTTTTTCCTTCAGATTTTCTTTGTGTGCCTGTAAGTACTCCAGCTTTTCTTTGCCATAGGAGAAGCGGGTTATCAGCACAAACAATACTGGTACAATAAATATGGCCAGCGTTGAAGCCGCGATCATCCCGCCCAAAACGGTAAAACCGATAGTCCGCCGCGCTACCGCACCTGCACCTGTTGCCAATACCAAAGGCAATACACCCAAAACAAAGGCAAGTGAGGTCATGATGATAGGGCGTAAACGAAGACTTACGGCTTCCAGCGTTGATTTGATCAGCTCTTCGCCCATATCTACCCGCACCTTGGCAAATTCTACTATCAGGATCGCGTTTTTGGCCGCGAGACCTATCAACGTGATGAGACCAATTTGCGCGTACACGTTATTGGTTAAACTCGGCACCAGTACCAGGGCAAGGATTGCACCCATTGCGCCTACCGGTACAGCCAACAGTACAGAGAAAGGAACCGACCAGCTTTCATACAAAGCCGCCAGGAACAGGAATACGAAGGTGATGGAGAAGATGAATATATAAATAGTGGTTGAACCCGCCTTGATCTCCTCATAACTCAGTCCCGAAAACTCGTATTCATAACCCTGTGGTAAAATCCGTTTAGCCAGATCCTGCATGGCAGCAATGGCTTCTCCACTACTATGACCAGGTGCTGCAGAGCCATCAACCTCGGCAGTGCGGAAGATGTTGAAATGCGAGATCAGTGGTGGCGCGTCAACTGGCTTATAACTGATAACTGTACCCAGCGGAACCATATCACCGGCCTGGTTACGTACATAGTATTTGTCCATGTTATTTACCACTTTTCTAAAGGCCGTATCCGCCTGAACCACTACGTGAAACGTTCGGTTATAGGTGGTGAAGTCATTGATATAAAGACTACCCATATACGCCTGGATGGTGGTGAATACATCGGCTACGTTTACACCTAATTTCTCACACTTCTCCCGGTCTACCGTTAAGCTATAGTTGGGGGTGTGAGCGGTATAAAAGGTAAACGCCTTGCTGATAACCGGGTTTTTATTGGCTTCGGCAACAAAGTTTTTCACCACTTTTTCAAAGTCCTGCAAATTATCAGAGGTGTTGCGTTGTTCTATCTGCAAACTGAAGCCCACAGTTGTACCAATACCAGGAAGGGGTGATGGTTGGATAACTTCCACATTGGCATCCCTGATACCAGCATCAGCAATACGTTTTTGCAGCTCGCCAATGATTCCTGGTACCTGCTCGGTGGATTTACTGCGCTCATCCCATGGGGCAAGCTGGCAATAAATAGTACCGTTGTTGGAGTTACTGGCATTGGTTACCACGTTGAGACCGGATAGAGCCGCGTAATGGGCCACACCGGGTGTCGATCCGATAACTTTCATCAATCTGGACATTACATCAACAGAAGCCGCGGTAGAAGATGCCGGCGGTAGCTGGAAGGTCACATACAGGTTGCCATCATCTTCAGAAGGAATAAAGCCCGATGGCTTATTCTGGAATAAGAAATAGGTGCCCACGCAAATGCAGATCAAAATGATCACCACAAAACGCGATGCCTTGATGCTTTTTCTTACACCTTCGGTATAACTGGCGGTTACCTTTTCAAACCAGGTATTGAACTTGAAGAACAATTTGTTAATGCCTTTGGCGTCTTTATCCAGGTGTGATGGTTTTAACAGAAGGGTACATAGCGCCGGTGTTAAGGAAAGGGCTATAAATGCCGATATGATCACCGATATGGCGATGGTAATGGCGAATTGTTGATACAAGCGCCCCACAATACCCGGGATAAACCCAACCGGAACAAACACCGCCGCCAATATCAGCGCGATAGCAATTACCGGTGCCGAGATATCCTTCATGGCCTGGTAGGTAGCTTCTTTAGCCGACATGCCATCATGGTCGATATAATGCTGCACGGCTTCTACCACGATAATGGCATCATCCACCACAATACCAATGGCCAGCACAAAACCAAACATGGTTAGGGTGTTGATGGTAAAGCCCAGGGGGATAAAAAAGCAGAAGGTGCCAAAAATAGATACGGGAATAGCCAGTACCGGGATCAGGGTCGAGCGCCAGTTTTGCAGAAAAATAAATACCACAACGGCAACCAGCGCCAGGGTTTTTAACAGCGTTCCTACCACATCCTCCATAGAAACCTTAACCACGGTAACCGATTCAAAAGGAACTTTGTATTCTACATCCGATGGAAAGTTGGTTTTCAATTTAGCCAGCGCCGCGTATACACCGTTGGCGGTTTCCAACGCGTTACTGCCCGGTGCCTGGTAAATTTGCAGATAGGAGGCTTTATGCCCATCAACAAAGGAGTTGCTCGAAAAAGTAAACTTACCCAGTTCAACCCGGGCAACATCTTTCAGGTAAACCAGTTGGCCCGTGGCCGGTACTGTTTTTACAATAACTTTTTCAAATTCAGATACTTTGCTCAATCGACCATTAACCAGGATACCCAACTCATAAGTCTGGCTTGATGCCTGTGGCGGCACACCGGCCGTACCGGCCGCTACCTGCACGTTTTGCGCATTAAGGGCATTGATCACGTCCTGTGGGGTTAAGCTGTAAGCAGCCATTTTATCCGGGTTCATCCAGATACGCATACTGAAGTCATCGGTAAAGCGGTTGATACTGCCTACACCTGGTACGCGCAATAAAGCATCCTGAATAAATATATTGGTGTAGTTATCCAAGAAGGTGATATTATGCGTTCCTTTCGGCGCATAAATAGCCACCATCATCAGCATACTGGGGTTAACCGCGCGAACAGTAAGGCCAAGACGGCTTACTACAGCTGGTAGCAGTGGAGTAGCAATACTCACCCGGTTTTGCACATCAAGTGCGGCAACGTCAATGTCTGTTCCCATTTTAAAGGTCACGTTCATGCTCATTTGCCCGTTATTGGTGTTATTACTTTGCATATATTCCATGCCTGGAGTTCCGTTTACCTGTTCTTCAATAGGGGTGGCCACGGTTTGTTCAACGGTTTGCGCATCGGCACCGGTAAACTGACCGTTCACCTGTACAATAGGCGGCGTAATATCCGGATATTGGTCTATCGGTAAAAGCAGTATACTTACTGTACCGGTAATGATGAGTACAATAGATATAACTATAGCAGTTACAGGTCTTTTAATGAAGGTGTTAGCAATCATACAATACTTTGTCTAAAAATTTCAGATTGTGTTTTTTGGCGATGCTATTAGCGTCCGCCCCTGCCACCGGCTGATGGCCCAATCTTATTAGCCGTTGTAATCCGTGAGCCATCATGTAACAGCTGCACACCGTCAACCACTATCCGGTCACCATTATTAATACCGCTTTTGATGATCATGTTAGGTCCTATAGTTTGACCCACTTGAACTTTTTTCTGCACTGCAACCAGTTTCTTTATCTTTTGCTTGGCAGAGTCGGCACCTGCTTTTGGATTGTTCATCAGGCTGTCTTTAGCGGTATACACAAAGTATTCGCCCATTTGCTCAACCACGGCTTTGCCCGGAACCAGCAACTGCGGACCTTTCTCCTGGTTATGAACTCGCACTACGCAGCTCATCCCAACCCTAAGCATACCTTTGGGATTTGGAAACACAAGCCTGATAGTAATAGAACCTGTTTGTGAATTAACCGCACGGTCGATCACCGAAATTTTTCCGTTGATGGGATAAAGACTATTATCAGCCAATAGAATGGTAAAAAGTGAATCGGTGGTTTGCTGTTTGTTTTGCTGTAATAGTTCAAAACGGGGCAGTTGTTTTTCGTTGATCACAAAATCAACCGCCATCGGGTCATCTGTTGATATGGTATTCAATACCGTTGAGCCTACTGTAACCACGTTGCCTAATTTTACCTGGCTAAAACCTATCGTGCCATCAAAAGGGGCGTAAACCGTGGCATAATTTAAATTTGTGCGGGCTGTTTTTACCGCCTGATCTGCCGATTTAACCTGGCTCTGCGAGTTTTGCAGCGTAATTACCGCATGGTCATAAAGCTGTTTGGCAACGGCGTTGTATTTATTCAGGTATTCATAACGGTCGGCGTCCTGTTGCGATTGTACTAATGTGCCTTCGGTTACCTTGCGGTTGGCTACTGCAGCATCATAGCTGTCCTGGTATATGCGCTTATCGATCTCGTATAATTTCTGACCTTTTTTTACATGAGTACCTTCTGTAAAAAATATACCTGTAACGGCACCCTGAACCTGTGGCAACAGCGTAACCTGGCTAAGCGCCGCCGTGGTTGAAGGATATTGATCATAATACAACACATGTTTTTCCTTAACCTTAAACAGGTTAACAGGAACTTCAGGATTAACGGGTGGTTGCTTTTTATTGCACGCTGCCAGAATAGTAAGGCTTATAAAAATGGCATTTAAAAATACTCTTTTCATGGAGTTGGTTTTTTATATTAATAAGTGATATCTCCCATTGCTTTTTCCAGGTCAATTTTGCTCGAAAGCAGCTGGAACAGCGCGTTGGTGTAGTTGATTTCTGCGGTAATTAAGTTCGATTCGGCGGTTATAACATTCAGGTAAGCCACAATACCTTGTTTGTACTGAAGGTCGACCACAAAGTATACCCGCTTGGCCATGGCCACGTTTTTCTGCTGAACATTAAAGTTGTAAAGGTTACTCCGGTAATCGGCCAATCCTGTGGCATACTCTTTATGTAATTGCAGTTTCAGATCCGCCTCGTCCCAACCGATCAGTTGTTCCTGCAAATGCGATTTATGCAAATTATGCAGGCGGGCAAACCCGGTAAATATGGGTATGCTGATGGATAAACCTACCAACGAACTTGGGTAGGATTTGGATAAAAGATTCGGAAAACTGTTGTTCGCGAACTGTGCACTGTAGTTAAAAAATCCCGATACGGAAGGTAAAAACTGATACCTGTAATAGCTGCTTAATTGAAGCTGCAAATCCTTTTTGGTTTGGATCTGTTGATACTCTATCCGTTTTTCATATTGCAGCTGCTTGGTAGTATCGATCTGGATATCGTTCATCATCTGTACCGTATCGATACTGACATTAAAATCCTTATCAGGCTCATAACCCATTAATTGTTTTAAAGCAGCGTATTGAGGTACCACATTTTCATTGGCCTGCTTAAGCTGAGCCCTGGAATTGTTGAGGGTGATGGTTGCCTGCAGATAATCCGTTTCATCAACAATACCGCCTTTATATTGGTGGTAAGTATCGCGAAGATTTTTACCCAAGCGGGTAGTGTCTTCCTTTAAAACGTTGATCTGCTGTAGTGTAAGCAATACATTATAGAATGATTTACTTACTGCCGATACCAGGAATATTTTGGTGCTATCAGTTACTTGCTGGGCTTGTTTAACCAACAGGGGGGCAGTTTTAGCAGCATATAATAAATTAGGGCTCACTATAGCTTGTGTAACAGCCAGCTCGGGAATAAATGTATTGGAATAACTCGAACGCACATTAGTGCTTGATCCAGTGCCGGTACCCGTACTGCCGGTGGTAGTGCCACCGGTACCCACACCTGTTGATATATTGGCGTTAGATTGCTGTATATAATGGATGAGGTTACCATTGGCATTGGCCTGGGGCAACCAGGCCGACAGATTAATGGCATTGGTTGTTTTGGCGATATCGACATTGATCAGTGATTTATTTAACGCTGGCTGATGGATCATAGCATACTCGATACATTGTTTCAGTGTCATGTACTGATCGCTGCTGTTGCCCGGGTTTGTAGCGTTGGGCATAACAGGAAAGCCAACTTTATTAGTGTCCGGGATATTTTCCGGAACTGGGAACGATTTGGTTTTAGGCTTAGCATTTTGCGCCTGTGCGCTCAATGATAAGAGTAGCAAACCCGCGAATACAACGAAAAGGTTGTGCTTAATATTAAAATGTATTTTGTTCATTTCAAAACATATTGTTTGTGCCTTCCGGCACATCCGTATTTAGTTTTATCAGGATTATGGTTCAGTTGATGATTATCTGCTTGTTTTTTGAGCAATAGATTTTAAAAAACAGCTGAACAAACTGAGATATTATTCCATATGAAAACCGGAATAATACATATCGTGAATCGGAACCTCTGTTAATGAGAAGCTTCAATCAATTAGAGCAGGAAATAGCAGGAGAGAATCAGATCCTAAGCGTACACAATCTCAGATATGAACTCGGTGATAGTGCACCTGGTTGACTTACATGAGTGTTATGTTTTTTAACTATAGCCAGTGAAATAAGGCTACCTAAAAAGAAAGATAAAATAAGGACAAAATCCTTATCTGGAGGGGTTATTAAAGCTTTACGGTTGTTTTCGATGCCTCGCTGAAAAGGTATCCTTACATTACCCGCGCTTTGGTTTTTATGAAGAAGATCTACACTTGAAGACGATTGAGACTTGTCGATCGGAGTATAGAACCTGGGCATCGAAGCGATGTGGATCAAAGATATAGCCTGTAATATCACTAAAAGTGATAAAACGATACATTGCTTTATGATCTGTTTCCGCGTTTTCACGACATAATTTTAACTGCTGTAAAAATACAGTTTTACCTATCAACTGTTTTGTAATTATTTAGATACAGAAAATAATACCTCAAACAAAATAAGTTCAGGATTTTAATAAAAAGAGATTTATCCAGGCCAAATATTGCCTAAATAATAGAAATAACAAGCTTTTTAAGTCTCTGTCATTTATTTGGTAATTCATGAAGTTTTTATGAAGAGGCCTTGACGAGGGTCAGAAGGTGATGTTTTGTGACCTGCCAGTTTGCCCTTAAAGGCAAACAGCGGTTACCGCGAAACGGCCTCTTTTTCATGATTAATTGAGTGGGTAAGAAATAAATCGTTGAAAGATGTATTTTACATTATAATACAAAAAAATAGATATTTATAGTCCTGCGTTATTGGCCTGGTTAGTATTCAACAGTCTCCCATGTTTTTGCTATAATTAGATTTAAGTGGTGTGATTATGAGGGTTTTTACGAAAACGATTGCGCAAATAAAATCGGGATATTGTTGCAATATTATCTTTTAGTTAAATAGTTTTGATATGATGTTACAGTGCTCACCGCCTGTACAATAACCAATTAACCAAATGGAAGTCAGTACTCATTTGGAGCTTAAACCGCAGTCAATACATCAAATAATTATTTATTAAAATTTTAACGGAATTGGAAAAATAACACATTTCGCAGGGCATTGCCATGCTTGTACATTTCATTTATATCCGCTTTAACCTTATCACTAAGCCGATATACAATCCTGAGTTTTACAGTTGAAAACCGCTGCAGCAAATCATCAACTTTTAACTATAACCAATTAACCAATTTATCATTTAAAACCAGTACTATGAAAAAGAACGTTTTAAGATCGGGGGCAGCTATCATGCTTATCGGTCTCTCGCTTACCGCCTGCAAAAAGGAAGCGAATGCGCCAAACAATGTTGATGACAAACAGCCCGTTGTAAACGGCCCTAATCTGGCGGTCGATGCGGTAAACAGCAGCTTTACTGCCAACTGGAATAACCGGACTAACGGGGCTACCTACACCCAGTCGCAAGCCAATGCCGATTTGGGTAATACGAGTTCCTGGAACGACAGGGCTTACACTACCAATGGTAAGGATAATACCGTAGGCAGCCGTGTTACACTGTTGCCTGGTCAGCTTTCGGGTGCGGGTGGTTTGGTAACCAATATCAGTATAGGGGCAGGTACCGCTTACGAAATGGACTATGATGTAAAATTTCACAGCCAGTTTAACTGGAGCCGTGGCGGTAAAGTAGGCTTCGGTTTCGGTATAGGCGAGCACAATACCGGTGGCGACGCTGCCTGGGATGGCAACGGCGGAACTTTACGCTTAATGTGGTATTCGCCAAACTCTAACCCAGGTCGGGTATATTTTCAGCCATATCTTTATTACAAGGATATGAATGGTGGCCCGTCATCAGGCAACAACTTTGGCGATACATTTGGTAAAACCTATCCTACAAGTGGCGCCCTGGTTAAAGGACAATGGTATCATGTGCACATGTATATTAAAAGCAATACAGGCAGCAATACCAATGGCCATGCCCAAATTGTGATTGACGGTACCGTTGTGCTTGACCAGGATATCCGATGGACAACCAATGACTCTAAACGGATGATTGACCAGCTAACCTGGCATACCTTCAGAGGGGGAAGCCAGGATTATTGGACGGCCAATACTACCGATTATATCTATTACGATAATCTCAGTGTACACCGTATAAGCACCAACTAAACTTAAATGTCAGACCCTGTTCCGCTCATTGTCGGAGCAGGGTTGTTTTTATAAAAGGATAGTACCGCATCTGCCAGCTGTTCCCAACTGCTGATAGCTATATGGAGCCCCAGCATATCGGCTATCATTGTATAAATTTGCGCCTGGGTTTTACCGTTTTGACGCAGGTAAAGTACCGAAGTGGCTCCTGCCGATTTGGATAGTTTTTGGTTCTGCTCATCTGTAAGCAGAGGATGATGATAAAAAGTAATATCCCGGAATTCGTTTTTACCCAGAGCCAATGCCAACTCATGCTGAGCCAAAGTAGATGACCAAAGATCCTGCCCGCGGACAATCAGGTCGATACCATAAAACAGGTCGTCTATTACCGAAGTAAGCTGGTAGGCGGGAAACCCGTCTTTTTTCCTGACCACAAAATTTTGCATGTCCATAGGTAAATTAATGGCCACGGTTTGCCCATTGTAATCCCTGATGGTTAGCTCGCGGTTATTGTGGGTATGCAAGCGCCATGCTGCATCTTTTGTATCCAGCGGAATTTTACGATTGAAGCAGGTACAAGTTTCTTTTTCCAGTTGTTTGCGCGAGCAGGTGCAGGCAAACAGGAATCCATTGTTCCTTAATTGTTTATTAGCTTCGGCATAAAGCTCCAACCGGTGTATTTGCGAGTAGGTGTTTTTAAATTCTTCAACATTACGGGGACCTTCATCCCAGGGGATCTCTAAAAAATTCAGGGTGTCAAAAATATCCTGTATATATTTTTCATCAGCACGGGCCTGATCAATATCGTCTATCCTTAACAATATTTTAGCTCCATGTTGTTTGGCCAATGCAACCGTCAGCGCAAACGACAGAATATTACCCAAATGCAAAAAGCCGCTGGGGGTAGGAGCTATACGGGTTTTGTTAAAACGGACAGACTGATCGGGCATTTAAATAGGAACTTTATATACTAACTTCATCCAAAATAATAAAATAACCTCTTTCGGAAAGAAAATACCTATCCTTCATTATTTGTTGCAACTATTTGCCATTATATAGCGTCTCCTAAAAAACAATCGAATTATGAAAAGAAAAATCTTTATCCTGTTTACATTGGCTATAACCATGCTATCTTTAAATACATTCGCCCAAAGCGGGCAAACCAGATCTGTTTCTGGCTTTAGCAGTATAGAATCGGGCGGTCCCTTTAATGTGCACGTTAAAATTGGCGGTACGGAAAGCGTTCGTTTGGATGTTGACGACGATGTAGTAAACGATGTTAAAACCGATGTAGAAGGCGGTGTTTTAAAAATAGGCTTCCGTCGTAATTTTTCCCTGCGTAACCATAACATTAAACGGGGCGACATTTATGTTACCGCCAAATCGTTAAACGGATTGAGCAACAGCGGCTCTGGTAATCTTGATCTTGATGGTGTCCTGACTGGTCAAAGCGTATCCGTAATATTAAGCGGATCTGGCAATATGCGTGTGGCTGTAAAAGCATCCGCTTTAGAAACACGCATCAGTGGTTCTGGTGGTATACACATTAAAGGCAATACCGAATCGGCTCAATTTCGTATCAGTGGTTCTGGTGAGATTAACGGTACTGGCTTAACTACAGAAACATTGGCCGCAAGCATCAGTGGCTCGGGCAGCATTTCTATTATCGCCAATAAAACTGTATCCGCACGTATCACCGGTTCAGGAGGCGTTTCGTACTCGGGCAATGCCACCATTGGCGAAACCAAGTACACCGGTTCGGGCAGGGTGAATAAAGTAAACTAATCTCTCATTTTATATAAACAGAAAAGACCGTTGGCATTCCGCCAGCGGTTTTTCCGTTTTGTAGGCTATATTATTTTATCCGCCCCATCGGAAATTTTATAGCGCGTTGCTTTCCTTTATATGTTCCCGAAATTTCGGCTACTAGACTATCCTTGTTGATACGGTTATAGGTGATTTTTTGCGGGAAATCATGCTCCGGATTCTCAAAAACAAAATGATCAGCCGATGATGTTGTCATGGTAAAAGTTACCGGTTTGCCTTCGTTCTGGTTTTTAACCGTAGGGATATAATACAGGTTACCGTGATGTTCTTCCAGTCGGATGTGCTCGACAGATACAGTGTCTGTACCTCTTAATACATAGCTTTTACCCAGTAAGGTGGAATCATTTAGCTTTTTCCAGCTTTCTACAGACAGGCCTTTCAGGGTCTGATTTTTCCATTCGCCTATTAGCCAACCTGCTTTTTTAAGCTGAGAATGCCATGTTCTTTGTTGTGCAAAAGCCATATAGGCAGATGATGCACTTGAAATGATGAGGATCAGCAGGAACTTCTTCATATACAGGGTGATTTAGGTTACTTAATTTATAAAGATAAGGTTTATCTGCAACTGTAATAAGTGCTTCGTGGGTAAATAGTGTACCCTTGTTTATCCCGTTAAAGAAACCGGATTAATGATCGTAACTAACTATTCGTGTAATTTTCCACTCGTTGTTTTTGTATTGCCATACATGCAAAAATTTCATCAGACCAACCACTTGCTTGCCATCCTCCATATGGGTAAAGCGGTGTACACCAACCTCAATGGCGCCATAATCCTTAATCGGGTAAACTTCCAGACTGCCTTTTACCAGCTCTCTTTTCATGCCTGAAACTTTATTTTGGGCGAAAGTCCTTTCAAAAGCCTGGATGTTTTGCTCATAATTGGTAAGGCCACCCAGATCATGATAAAACTCCAGATCTTTGGAAAATACTTTTTTCAGCGTTTCCAGATCACGGTTGTTATAGGCATCAAAGCAAACACTGTCCATATGCAAAATGGTATTGTATAGCTTTTGGTCAACATGTTTTTGAGTGGCTTGGGCGTGTACGTTTTGGGATGAAAACATGCAGGATACTAAAAAGGCAACAGCTATCAGGAAATGGTATATGGGTGTTTTCATAGGTTTTATTTTATTGACGTTTGTAGCTGCTCTCCCGTTACAAAAAATCATTGGCTCACGAGCAATCTGCGAAAAGCTATACTATCGCCCCTGAATATATTGAAATCAACTTTTTCATTGATACCATTAATGCGCGCTTTATCGGAGTGTTGCCAAAACTGCCAATTGGTTTTTTTGCTGATGTTTAATACCGGCTGATAGTAATGCGCAATCCAAAGGGTATAATCGTCAAAGTAGCCTTGCAAGTAATCCTGGTAAAAGCTGATATTGGTGTAAATAATAGGTTTAACCCCTGTTTTATTTTCTATGTGATTTACAAAGGACATCAGCTGCTCACGCATTTTAGTCGGAGGCGTTCTGTAAAGTTGTTCTACATCTACTACCATAGGCAGGTCACCCTTCTCCATTTTTACGGTTTGCAGGAAGAACCTGGCTTGCCACACCCCGCTTTTTTGTGGCAAAAAGTAATGATATGCTCCGCAAATAATCCCCGCCTTAGGTGCTTCGCGCCAGTTGCGCTGAAAGTAGGGATCAACGCTTAAAACGCCCTCTGTAGCTTTGATAAAGGCAAAAGTGATATGTACGTCATCATCATTCATGGCTTTTACCTTTTGCCAGTTTATTTTGCCCTGGTACGATGATACATCAATGCCGTGAACCGTAAAACCTGCCGGGATACGCACATTAAAGTTCTTATAAGTTCGATAGCCGGTATCCTGCCCTATATCCAGTATCCAGCGCCAGGTAGCGCTAAAACTCCGCAAAACATAGCCATAATAAAAAGGCGAAAGCAGGATGAGTAACAGTCCAATTATAGCTATTCGCCAGTATACGGTGTTTTTTTGATCCTTTTTCTTTTGGGCCACGGTTTTTCTTTTAGCAGGAGCTTTCTTTTTCACCGGGACGAAGGGATTGGGAATTTCGGTAACTTTTTTTTCGATAGGTGGCACGGTACAAAATTACAAAAATGCGCTTATACACCAGTAATTCCGCTATAATATATTGCGTGGGTTGTTTTTGATATGCGCTATTTTAAGCTGGAACATCTGGGCCATTTTACCTGCCCGCCATTTGGCCTCATCGGCTTTTTCGCCCAGGAAAAGGTTATCGATGGTGGCCGAGAACAAGTTAAGCCAGGCCTCAAAATGCTGCTCATCTACCGGTAAACGGGCATGCGGCGGAAAAGGTGCCCCGTTATAGGTATATTGTTCCAGTAGTACGGTTTGCCAAAAGGTATACATTTTTTGCAGATGGGGCAGCCAGTGCCCGCCCAAACGCGCGGTGAAAATGGGGGCCAGCAGCGCATCGGCAGCTACGAGGGTATAAAAAGTATCTACCAGTAGCTTGATATCGTCCAGCGTGGTTATGTCGTGTTTGGCTTCCATATTTACTGATCACAAAGGTGCGGTTTTGTGTCGACAGATATTTAACGATGAAGTAATTTTTGACACCCCGTTTTTTCTGATCATGGGGTCACTATCCCTTTCCAAAAACTTTTTAAACCTTGAATTTTAACAAATTTCGATGCGCTTTTTGGGTGATAACCGCTAAAAACATTTGAAAAATATCCATTTTAACACTTTTTAACAAAATTTAGCCCGTTTTTGAGGCGTTTTAAAAACTTTAAAAAGTATTAAATTATTGATTGTCAAATAACTAATTGAAAAATGGTCGATTTTGAGTCTTGTTTTCTCCTTAACAAAACAGCCCGGAACTCTTAATAAAGGAGCACCGGGCTGTGATTTATACAATATACAAAAATTTGGGTGGAATACCAAATGGCTATCCTATCGTTGCTTATCAATCGATGCTATAAAAGAAACTTCTTAATTCATCGGCAAAAACATCCGGGACTTCCAGAGCAGCAAAATGGCCGCCTTCTTTCATCTTTTTGAAACTGGTGACGTTTACAAAACGCTCGGCCCATTCTTTGGGGAATTGCGCTTCCCTTGGGAATACCGCCAGACCTGCGGGTACATCACTTTTTTGCAATGGTTTGGCGCCGCTCCATTGTGCCATGGCATCTATCTTGTACATTTTAACAGAAGTGGCTATGGTTTGGGTTGTCCAATAGATCATGATGTTGGTGAGGAGTTCATCCCTGCCGCCGAATGCTTTTTCCACGATCTCGGGCGGGGCCCCTGCATTGCCGAAGCTGAGCATCCAGGCGGCAAGTGCTGTAGGTGAATCGTTTAAACCATAGGCCAGCGACTGCGGTTTGGTGGCCTGTACCATGGCATACGCGCCTTCGCTGTACCACCATTGTTGTACAAATTGTGCAAATTGCTTTTCGGCATCGGTCATGGTACTGGGATCTTCCTGGCCCATGGGGTAACCAATATCGGTAAAATGTACACCCGCTACAACGCCCGGATATTTTGATGCCAGAGCCTTGGTAACGCCCATGCCCACATCGCCGCCAGCCGCGTAAAATTTGGTATAACCCAGGTTTTCGGTCATCAGTACTTTCCATAAATCGGCAACTGCTTCGCTGCTTATAGCTGTTTTTTCAGAAAATCCAAAGCCGGGAATAGATGGAATGATAAGATCAAAACTTTGATCACCCTTGGTTAATAGCGGAATGATCTTGTGGAAACGATAATAACTATCGGGCCAGCCGTGGGTTAGTAGCAATGGCCTGGAGTTTTTGCCTTCGCCTTTAATGTATTGAAAATGCACCTTCACGCCGTTTACATTGGCAATGTATTGTGGATATTTGTTCAGCTCGGCTTCGTGTTTGTGCCAGTCATATTGATTGATCCAGTAATTTACCAGCTCTTTCAGGTAAGTTTCGTTGGTGCCGAAGTTCCAGCCGGAGCCCTCCGCTTCGCCCGGCCAGCGGGTGTTTTTTAAACGGGTTTTTAGGTCATCTAATACGGGTTGCGGTACCGATACTTTAAATGTGGTTGTGTTCTTCATTGTGGATATTTTGGGTGTTTGTGAGTGACAAATGGTAGTGCTCCATATCAGCGAAGCGAAAAGAAGGGTTAGAAACTTGCTCATAGTAACAGTTTATGGTTTTGTTGAGAAAAATGTATCCAGTCAATATCATTCCACCCCCGAGCCTGTACCGCTTTATCAAATACGTATGACGCTCTTTAAATGTAACAAATGCGATACAAATAATTTAAAAAGAAGCAAGAAATAAGAATCAGGAATTAAGAGTTGGAGTAATTGTTAATTCATCAATTAAAAAAACGCACGTCATTGCGAGGAACGAAGCAATCTCTCTTTATTTTGTCATCCTGAGCGTAGCGAAGGATCTATTCTTCGCGTTGTATGGCGTATACCCGCTCTTGGCCGCGGGAGGGCCTTTTGGTTACTTTGTAGCCACAAAGTAACCAAAAGGCTTTCATCAGAAATGCTTCTTTGCGCTCTTTGCCTTTGCCCTGCAAAACGGGCAGAACCATCCCGATAGCTATCGGGACCAAACCTTACCTCTACTTCGCTTGCTCATTACCCTACGCTTCAGGTAAGGTTCGCAATGCCCTTGCTGGCGCACGAGGCCACCATTGTTCTGCCCGTTTTCGCCCGAAGCTTATCTGCTGACGGGGAAGAAGTTGAGTTTAATCAATAATTCAATCACGGTAGTCAAAAAATCATGTAAATCATGGTTCAGACTTTCGCCCGAAACTTATCTGCTGACGGGGAAAAGAAAGGTGAAACTTGATACAATTATGTTGTCATGCTGAACGTTTGAAGCATCTATTCTGCGATAGGCATGTTGAAGATGATCCTTCGTTCCTCAGGATGACAAACTTTTTAGATTGTAGCCTTTCTGGCACGCCCTTACTTCAAATATTGATTCAGGTAGCCGCTTTTTTTCAGAAAATCGGTATAGTCTTTAATATTCAGGATGTCATAGATTGCCTGTTTTTTATCCTTTGCCTTAGTATAATAATGAGCGGTGATCTGGTAGCCTATCCAGTAACCCAAATCGTTTGGGCGGTCGTCTTTTTTGGAAGTTCCGTAAAGCCAGTCGTTGCGCTCGGTGCCATTCATAAGGGAAACAAATTCTTTGCAAAGTTGCTCGGCGTGGGCATTACCATAGTTATTTGCCGCATCGTCACCACGTGTTCCGGATATCAGCTCACCTATAAAATCGGCACTGCCTTCTATTATGCTTTGCTGCAAGAGGGTAGGGTTTTCGCCATTTAGGTTTTGTTGAAAATGGATCAGTTCATGAGCTACAATCCCCGGCAAGCCATCAATGTTGTTTTGCATTTCGGCGCCAATAAATAAACCCTGATCGCCGGAAGTTCCGCCCGAATTATAGGCCCCAATCACAAAATAAACCGGCGGGAATTTTGCCTGTGGGTATAAATATTTTAAGGCGTAAAAGGTGGCCCGGCATTGCTTTTCCTTTTCTTTTATCCGCAGGGTGTTGCTTCTCACTTTCTCGTAATCGGCCTGTCGCTTCTTAACTGTTTTGTACAGGTTATCGGCGCTCCGAATGCGATAAGGGGTAAAGCCCTTTACACCATCGCTGCCAATGTCGATATATTCTTTGCCAAAGGTGTTTATGGATGTGTCTTTTTTATAATGATCAAAAGCTTTCCAGAAATTGTCGATATCGCCGGTTACAAAGCGGACGCTGTCGGGCGAATTGGAGAAACCGTTTTGCGCGAAGCCATGAATGTAAAAGGTGAGTAATAGGATGGTGAGGCTGATGATTTTAAGGTATTGGTGCATAAGTCAATAGTTTATATGCAAGACGCAGCGGGAATAAAAAGGTTGCACTTTTTAGTCAAATTATTTAAGGTTACAGAGGTTAGTTTAATTCCCTGCCGTGGGGAGAGAATTGCTCGAGGACCGCACTTTTAAGGTTAACCCTTCTTTTTCTTTATGACTTTAGCCAGATAAAATAATACTTACCTTTGTAAGGTAAACTTATAAGTTTACTTGATGAATTATGACAAAGCAAAAAGATTCCCTGCTGGCTTCTGAGCTGCGTACCGTGGTGACACGGTTGATCAAAAAATTACGTAAACAATCGTCAACAGCCGATAAGTTATCGCTCACCGAGCGGTCCATCATCGCGCTTTTGGATAAACACGGTGAGTTGCTGCCCAACGAGCTGGCCGCCATGGAGAAGATCACCACGCAAAGCATGTCGCAAATACTGAGCAAGCTGCTACAGATGGACCTGATCAAAAGGCGTATTTCTGAAACGGATAAGCGCAAGGCCATCATCACCCTGTCTGATGCTGGCCGAACCCTGTTGTACCAGGTACGTAGTGAGCGCAACGAATGGCTCAACAAGGCCCTGGAGGCTACCTGCACAGCGGAGGAAAAAGAACTGCTGAAACGGGCCATTGGTCCGCTAACCAAATTAGTTGATTTTGATTAAGAGTTGGTTCCCCAAAAATCACTAATTCACTAAATCACTAATTCAATCATTATTAAGAGATGAATATAAGTACATTTAATGCTTTCAAGAGCCGCAATTACCGGTTATACTTTGCCGGCCAGTCTATATCGTTAGTAGGTACCTGGATGCAGAAAACGGCGGTGAGCTGGGTTATCTATTCGCTTACCCACTCGAAGTTTATGTTGGGGCTCACCTTATTTGCCAGCTTGTTCCCATCGTTTTTATTTTCGTTCCTGGGTGGTGTAACAGCCGACCGTTATAACCGCTACCGTTTATTGCTGGCTACACAGGCGGCATCCATGATACAGGCGCTGCTGCTTACCGCGCTGATATTCTGGGGGCATTATGTGGTGTGGGAGATCATAGCCCTGAGCGCCGTACTGGGTTTTATTAATGCCTTTGATGTGCCCGCCAGGCAATCGCTGGTGTATGAGATGGTGGATAATAAGGCCGATCTGCCGAATGCCCTCGCCCTCAATTCTTCCATGGTTAACCTGTCGCGGTTGATTGGTCCGGGTATAGCCGGTCTGGTACTGGAAAAATTTGGCGATACCGTATGTTTTGGCGCCAATGCCATCAGCTTTATAGCGGTAATAGGCTCCTTACTGATGATGCGTTTACCCAAAATGGAATCTAAAAAACACGATAAAAATATTTTCTCGGAGCTCAAAGAAGGGTTTGTTTATATCAGCAATACGCCATCCATCAAATCCATACTCATTATGCTGGCCACCATTAGTTTATTGGTATTGCCGTTTAGCACGCTGATACCGGTATACGCCAAGGATATTTTTAAGGGTACGGCATCCACCTTTGGTGTTTTGGATAGTGTGATAGGCCTGGGCGCATTTTCGGGTGCTATATTCCTGGCTTCGCTAAAACCGGGTCATAACCTCAAAAAGATACTGGCTATTAACACGCTCATATTTGGCGCCGGACTGGTCATCTTTTCGCACATGCCCAATTACCCGCTGGCCTTGCTGTTCGCGGCGGTTACCGGTTTCGGGATGATGTCGCAGATCACCATCAGCAACACACTGATACAAACCACGGTAACACCGGATATGCGTGGCCGGGTGATCAGCTTTTACGCCATGGCATTTTTTGGTATGCAGCCGCTTGGCGGTTTGCTGGTAGGCTCGGTTTCGCAATGGATAGGCACAGCCGATACCGTAATGCTGGAAGGCGTGGTGGCCCTCATCATCGGTATACTGCACTTCCGTTTCCTGCGCAAAACCCAGCTCCAGAAAGATACTGTGCATACGCTGGATGAGCAGCCTATGAATACGCTTTCGTAGTAGTATCAAGTAGCGAGTAGTCAGTATCAAGTAGTTAGTATCAAGTATCAAGACCGGAAGTTGATGTGCCTTTGCCCATTCAGGCGTCCCCCGCTACCGCAAGCGTCCCGCTTGTGGTATTTAAGATAGATTATGTACAGTTATCATCAGGGTGACCACAAGCGGGACGCTTGCGGTAGAATAGGAACTATTTCCCATCCCATTACTTAGAAACCAGTACAAATAAATACCCAAATGTAGGTATAGATGCATTGTAAGAACATATATAATTTTGAACTCTCCCTAAAGACATTTAGATATCACATTCAATCATCATTCATTTACCTATGAAAAATTTATTAGTTCTGCTGTGTTTACTATCTGCTGTGACGATAGTTTCCTGTTCAAAAAGTGACAAAGTTAATCCTACTCCGGAGGAGATCCTGAATAAGAAAATTTCGGACATTCTGCCTCAGCAATACATCGATACCCTATCAAAATTAGGCCTGACGGTAAACCAGGGTACAACGCCACCCAATGTAGAGGGCGCTTTTCATATTGCCCCATTAATACTGAAAAAAAGTAATATCAAAACCGACTATCCCGGTCAGAGTTTTCATGATGCCAGCGTGAAATTCTTTGAGCAAAGCACCAAGGATTTTGGAATAAAGTTAGTTGGCAAATATTTTCTGAACGCTGCAGACACCAGCATTACTACGGCCATCTCAGGCAGCGGCAATAATTTTACCGTTTATGGAAAGGTGAAATCTGTTTCGGCCGATAAAACCAAATTTGCCTATTTCGGCATCCTGCTATCCGGAACAAAAGATGGTACGAGTTTAAAAAATGTTACTTACGGTATCATCAATATCGACAATTCGCATGGAACGGGCATATTTATCAACGAGGGGCAGGGCAGGGTTGCCTATGATAAAGACCTGGTTTCAGAATCGATAAATTTTGATGGTGTGGCGGCCTTTAAAAATGGGGAGAGGTTGTTTCTGGCCTCGCCATCGTCCAAACCGTAATTTACTGCCTGCGATTCGCGCGTACTAAAATAGACTTACATCATTTCCCATCACGAAGACCACGAGTGGCGCGTGATGGGATTTTCTTTTCATAAAAGCACCTGCTTAGTCCGGCCAATTAAATTTTTATATTTAGCATACAAAGTTTAACCCCTTTAAAAATGACAAACGGTAAAAAAAATTGGTATCAAAGACATACGGATTCACTGGCTTTTGGGCAACGATTGGCCGATTCGGTAGCGGCGGGCATGGGTTCATGGCGATTCATTATTATTCAAACCATTATTGTGGCCGTGTGGATGCTGTTGAATGTGGTGGCTTTTGTTGATCACTGGGATCCGTATCCTTATATTTTATTAAACCTACTCTTTTCGACCCAGGCAGCATATGCCGCGCCGATTATCATGATGGCCCAAAACCGTCAGAATGAGCGCGACCGGGCACAGGCCAATGAGGATTTTCATACCAATGTGGAAGCCAAAAGAGAAATTGAAGAATTACAACTGCGCTTAAACGCCATCGAAACAGATAAACTCGACAAAATTCTGGCCCTGTTGGAAAAAATGGATAAAAATAGTTGAGTAATATCGGCCTACGGTCTAACCGCCCAGGCCAGGCCATCGGCTCCGCGTATATCAATATGCCCGGTTACGGTTAAGGTCTTGAGATCAATCACCGCTACATAGTTATCGCCGGTGCAGCCAATAAAGGCGCGTGACCCATCGTCATCTATCAGGATGCCGGCGGCGCCGTGGCCGGTATTGATGCGTTTCAACTCTCTATGTGATGCCGCGTCATAAATAAACAGGTCGCCGGTTCTGAGGCTGCTCACCAGTACACGCTTGCCATCCGGGGTAAACTGGAGCCGGTTGGCGCCTACGGCCTTAGCGTCGATATTGGCAGTTAACTTTTTGGTAGCGAGATCGATAATAGAGAGGGTACCGTTGGCGGCGCCAGCTGTCCATAACTCACGGCCATCTGGCGATACATCAAAGCCCTCGGAGCCTTTAGCCACCGGGATAACGGTTTGCACCCATTCGTGATAGGCTGGGGGTGTGGCCTTATCCTCCAGAATGCTCACTGTTGCAGCGTTAACATTGGTGGTATAAACCTTTTTTCCATCGCGGGTTACATAGATCATGTGGGTGCGGTCCTCGCCGGTCCCCATAGCCCAGTCGAATTTGGCAGATGCCGGATCGTAGCTGCCGACAGCTTTGGAGCCCTCGGCCGAGAACCACACCTTACCATTGGCAAATGCCAAACCATGCGGACCCATCAGCGGCCTGGTATCCAAAGAGGGCAGGGGCTTTTGCGCCACCAGATCGATCACACTAAGTTCGTGCAGACTACCACCACCATAGATAGAAACGTAGGCCGTTTTTCCATCGGCAGAGGCAATAACCTCATGCGGATCTGAACCTACGGGAACGCTTGCCAGAATTTTCAGGCTAACCGGATCAATGATGGATAACGTATGATCACTTTTAGAAAGGGCCAACAACGAACGCGCTGGTGTCGACTGGGCGGCACATCCACTTATAATAAAAACTAAAGGCACGCATAAAAAGCTTACTGTAAGTAATTTGGGTATGTTGAGTTTTGCAATTTTAAAGATCGGGTTGTGCGCTGCTTTTTTCATAGGATTTACAGATTGAAGAAACAGGTAATATATTTATAGGAAAGTTACCATTATTATATGATTTTTAACACCCGCTACGGTGAAGGAGCCTTACCTATAGTGATGGTTTTGGTATATTAGTTACCTGATTAGTATCGTTTGTATGGATAAAGAAACCCTCACTACATTTTTGCTGAACACCAACCTGGTTTCGTTATCTGCGGCGCAGGAAATTGTTAGACAGTTTAACCATAAAATCATTCCTAAAAATCAATTTCATTTAACAGCCGGGAAAATAAGCGATCAATATCTGTTCCTGGAAAAAGGGTACATGCGCACATTTGCGCATGATACAGAAGGGAATGAGGTTACTACCGGTTTTTGTTCGCCGGGGCAGATCATATTGGAGGTGTCGTCTTTTTTTAACCGTACACGCTCAAAAGAAAATATCCAGGCTTTAACAGATTGCGAGGGCTGGTATATCACTTATGAACAGCTCAATCAACTTTTCCATACGCTGCCGGAGTTTAGGGAATTTGGCCGGTGGACACTGGTAAAAGGCTTTTCGGAGTTGAAAAACCGGATGTTGCTGACCATTACCGAAACCGCCGAAGAACGCTACGCGCATCTGCTAAAAACCAACCCCGGGATATTTCAACAGATGTCATTAAAAAACATCGCCTCATACCTGGGTATTACCGATACTTCGCTAAGCCGGATCCGGAAAGAATTTTCAAAGAAATAGTAAAAGGTTCATTTCTTGCCAATTGGCAAGATGGGGCGGCCCTTATTTAAGTTCCTTTGCTTTATAAATAACTAAGCAATGGAAAATTTACCAATTGATATCGATATTGTGTTTGCGCTTGGCGTCATCGTTACGCTGTTGCTGTTGTATAAAGCCACACATTATTCAAAACCGGTGATGATCATTACCCTGTTATGGCTTGTACTACAGGGTGCGGTCAGCTTGTCGGGATTTTATACGGTAACCAGTGTGGTGCCGCCACGGTTCGCGCTTTTATTAATGCCGCCGGTGGTGTTCATAATCGCCTTGTTTTTTATAAAAAGGGGACGGTGGGCAATGGATAGCTTTGATGTGAAAATATTAACCCTGCTCCATGTAGTAAGGATACTGGTTGAGCTGGTTTTATACTGGCTGCACCTGTATAAAGGGATCCCCCAGGTAATGACATTTGAAGGCCGGAACTATGACATCCTTTGCGGAATAACCGCGCCACTGGTCTGGTATTTTGGCTACGTTAAACCGATGCTCGGCAAAAAAGTATTGCTTGCCTGGAATGTGATCTGTTTGTTATTGCTGGCCAATATTGTAATAACCGCGGTATTGTCGGCACCCCTTCCTTTTCAGCGGTTTGCGTTTGATGAGCCCAGTGTGGCCTTGTTCTATTTTCCTTTTGTATGGTTACCCGGTTTTATTGTTCCTACAGTGTTTTTCGCCCATTTGGTTACCATAAGGCGATTGCTTAAAGCAAAAAGTAATTAATCGCTATAAGGAGATGATGATCCTCCGCTGCCATGCTTTTGGCAACGGAGGGATTATTTGCATTGTAATGATATTTAGTTCACCGGCACAACAAGCGGCTTTCCTTTTTCAACCACATAGGTGGCAAGCTCCTTGGCTGGGCTGTTACCCACGTTTTTAGCCGAGTGGACAGTACCCGCCGGAATAAATAATACCTCGCCGGCTTTAAGCGTAACAGGAGATTTGTCACCTAACTGGTATTCCAATAAACCTTCCAGTACGTAGATAATCTCTTCGCCCGGGTGTTTGTGTTTAACGGCCAGGGCCCCGGGCTCAAAATCGATGCGTGCCTGTACGGTTTCGTATCCGGTGATGCTCAGATCGTGACGTTGCAGATCGTTACGTTTAACGCCCTGTTGCTGTGCCGAGGCTGAAGTTGAGATGGTTAATAAGACCATTGCAACTAAAATAATGATGCCGGCAAGGATGTCTTTTTTCTTTTCCATGGTTTGAGTTATTGTTTTGTGATACAAAGTTGTGCTTAATACAGCCTCAATTCAACCGCTAAATGGGGTAAATAGACAATAGAAACCCCGAACTGGTCATTTTTCCGCTTAAACCGCCAGTGCTTCTTTTAGAATGATTGAATCTGTTTTTGCAAATAATTGCAAATATTTGCACGTATATGCAATTATTCGCTTTTTATTGCATATTATTGCAAGGAGAAATCAATCACCCTTAAAAAAATTGAATCATGAGCGATCTTAGAAAAGCCAGAATAGCCAATTCCTTAATGTTTTTAGTTTGTGGTTTAGGTGTTGCCAGTTGGGCGCCACTGGTACCGATGGCCAAAGCCAGGCTCGGGCTGGATAATGGCAGCCTGGGGCTTTTACTACTGTTTTTTGGCGTTGGCGCCATGATCACAATGCCGCTTACCGGTAAACTGGTTAGCCGGTTTGGGAGTAAACGGGTGATTGTAGTTTCGGGCACTTTGATTGCCGCCATATTACCTTTGTTACTAATTCTTGATCATACTTATCAAATGAGTATCTGTCTGCTCATTTTCGGGGCATCAACCGGGGGCATTAATGTAGCCATGAATGCGCAGGCTATTAAAGTGCAGCGATCATACGGTAAACATATCATGTCGTCTTTTCACGGTTTGTACAGTATAGGTGGTTTGGTGGGCTCGCTGGGCTTTGGTTTATTGCTTAAGGCCGGGCTGGATGCCATGACCACCATTATTTTTATATCCGTTTTATTGGTGCTGATCACTTACTCGCAATTCTCCAGCTTAATGAGTGATGACCCGGCAGAAATACAAGATAAATCCACCAAAGGTTTCAAGTTTCCTTCAGCCGCTTTGCTGATATCGGGTGCTATCTGCTTTATATCGGCCCTGGCCGAAGGAGCGATGCTGGATTGGAGCGCGGTTTTCCTGACCGCCAACCGGCATTTAAGTATTGAGTTTGCCGGTGTTGGTTATGCCATGTTTTCGGTAGCCATGGCCATCATGCGTTTAACAGGCGACAGCGTTATTGCTGCTGTAGGACGATTAAAGGTGGTTGTATGGGGCAGCGTTATCGCTTCCGCGGGATTGATACTTGCGGTTTGTTTTCCGTATGTGAGTTTGGCACTGGCGGGTTTCCTGATGGTGGGGCTGGGTTGTGCTAATATCATTCCGATCCTATTTTCAACGGCAGGCACTATGCCGGGACTTTCGCCAGCCTATGCGCTCCCGGTGGTTACTTCTATGGCATATGCCGGTATCCTGGCTGGCCCGGCACTTATCGGCTTTATAGCCCAACTGCTTACACTGCCTGTGGCATTGGGCGTTATCGGCGTATGTATTTTATTTGCCGGACTGATCTTTAAAATAAAGGATGGCAGAAATAAGGCTGTCCAGATTCCGGAAGAGGTGGAAGAATTGGCCTATAAAAACTAAAAGCGTATATTTATATATCATAAATAAACCAAATGGATACGCAAGTCATAGCGCTTGACTGGATAGATGCCTGGAATAACCGGGACATTGACCGGATCATGGCGCATTATACCGACGATATTGTATTTTACTCGCTCACCGTTACCAAACGCTGGGGTATTGCCGATGGCAAGATCAGCGGGAAAGAACAACTAAGAGCACATTTTTTGAAAGGCCTTGACCTGGCCCCAGGTCTGTATTTTGAATTTATAGATATGCTGAGCGGAACCGATGGCATCACCATTATTTACAAACGGGAAACCGGCGCGCTGGTAGCCGATGTAGCTGTTTTGGATGATAATGGGAAGGCCACACTGGTAAAAGCTTATTATGGACAGGCGAAGTAAGCGTCCGGTCTGCAAAACGCTTGATACTTACAGCACCTTCTCATAAAAATTCTCCACCTGCTGCATGGATTGCTTTTGGTATTGCAGGGGTGAGCAGCCGGCAAACTCCTTAAACGAACGTATAAAATGCGATTGATCGGCATAGTCATTTTCATAAGCCAGATCGGTAAGGCGGCTGTGCTGGCCAAGGCGGATCTGGTTGAGCGCGGCCTGGAACCGGGAGATCCGGGAATATAATTTGGGCGATATCCCTACATATTGCTTAAACCGGCGTTCAAAACTGCGCTCCGAAAGCTGCAGATACTGCTGTAATTCCTTCATCTGAACATTGCCTTTTGATTGTGCTATGCGTGTTATGGCAAACTGCATAGCCTCATCTTCATACCGGGTATTTCTTTGAAGTTTAAAAAACAGGTAAGCGCTCAATACTTCTATACGATCGGTGAGCGAATCGGTCTCCAGGAGCTGTTCTGATAATAAAAAGCCGTCTTTGCGGGCTATCAGGTCCAGACAGGTACAATCGTCGGTCAATTCATAGGCATCAAACCCGAATATGGCTTTGAGCGCGTTAGGAAAAAAGCAGATGCCAATGGTACTAAAAACAGCGCCGAACTGGATATCAGCATGGCGGGTTGATTGTCCGTAGATGAAAATATGGGGCAGTTTTTTATCAAACTGGTACATCGGCCCTTTATCCGGCGATTGAAAGATCAAGCCCGGGCAGCCTTCGGCCATGGTTCTGAAAGAGCGGCTAAACACAGCAGAATCATCGCTTTCCAGTGTCCAGAAAAAGCGGATGTGGTTTTTGAGATAGTCAGGCGGTGATAACTGACGGTAATTCATTACAGTTTTAAGCGGGTGATATACAAATACAAATATAAATATATTCTTTACCAGATGTTTATGCGAAAATCTTCTTTTTTGGAGGTGACGGAAACGAACGGTTTGTCATCCTGAGTGGAGCGAAGGATCTACTCGCTGGTTTGTATGGCGCATACCCGCTCTTGGCCGCGGGAGGGCCAGTTACTTTTTTCGTTGTGGTTTGTTTTTTTTAAGGTACTCAAGAGGGCTTCGCCGTATGTCGCCACAAAAGTAACCAAAAAGGCTTCAGCAGAAATGCTTCTTTGCGCTCATTGCCTTTACCCTGCAATGCGGACAGAACCACGGGCTGCAATTATTTGCCCCGCTTTGCTCACACAATTCCACTTCTTCTGCAAAACTTGCTATGCCCCTGCGATCGCACAAGGCCATCATCGTTCTGCCCGCTTTCGCCCGAAGCTTATCTGCTGACGGGGAAGAAGATTTTTTTAATCACTAATTCAATAATTAAAAAAATTGTCATGCTGAACGGAGTGAAGCATCTATTAAACGATGTGCATGTTTAAGAATAGATCCTTCGTTCCTCAGGATGACAAACATGTTGGGATGATCTGGCAATAAATCATGGTAATCCTTAAACGGCAGAGCCCTCTTGAACACCGATTAAAATTAACTCGTGAAAAATCGTGTAAATCATGGTTCAGGCAAAATTCACTAACTAAAAAAGCGCCTCCGGGAAACCGGAAGGCGCTTTTAGTTTTAGTTTTAGTTTAGTCAATAGTTAATCAATTACAGTGTTGCTATGTCTTTTAATCAATAATCAACAATTAAAATTTTTACCTGCCGATGTTGAATGAAAATTCACCAATTCACCAAATCAATAATTCACTAATTACAAGGTTGCTATATCGATCACAAAGCGGTAACGTACGTCGCCTTTCAGCATGCGCTCGTATGCAGTGGTGATATCCTTGATGTCGATCAGTTCAATATCAGAAACGATATTGTGTTCGGCACAAAAATCAAGCATTTCCTGAGTTTCAGGGATGCCTCCGATACCGGAACCAGCCATGCTTTTACGACCAGCCAATAACGAAAATGGTCTGATGGAATAGGGTTCTGATGGTACACCTACACCAATGATAGTACCGTTTGTTCTTAATAACGACAGGTACAGATCCATATCATGCTCAGCCGAAACGGTATCCAGGATAAAGTCAAATGATCCTTTAACGGCTTTTACTTGCTCTGGATCGGATGTTACCACAAAATGGTGGGCACCCAGAGCTTTAGCCTCAGCTTCTTTTGATGGTGATGTGCTCAGTACGGTAACTTCGGCACCAAAGGCCGCGCCAAATTTAACGCCCATGTGGCCCAGTCCACCTAAACCTAATACGGCCAATTTATGGCCTTTGCCCACTTTCCAGTGACGTAGCGGCGAGTAAGTAGTAATACCGGCGCAAAGCAGGGGTGCTGTAGCGGCCAGCGGTAGTTTATCAGAAATATGCAGTACAAATTCCTCGCGTACTACAATAGTGTTGGAATAACCACCATAGGTAGGCACGCCGCTACGATCTTTGTTGTTGTAAGTTTGGGTGTTGCCTTCCAGGCAGTATTGCTCCAGGCCGTCTTTACAGTTTTCGCAAACCTGGCAGGAGTCAACCATACAGCCAACACCGGCAAGTTCGTTTACTTTGAATTTTTTAACGTGATCACCTACTTTAATAATTTTGCCTACAATTTCGTGGCCCGGTACCATCGGGAATATCCCCGGAAACCAATCGTTTTTGATCTGGTGCAGGTCGGAGTGGCATACACCGCAATATTGTATTTCTATCTGTACATCATGCGGCCCTACCTCGCGGCGTTCAAAATCCCAGGGCGCCAGGTCAGTTTCCGGCGTTTGGGCGGCATACGCTTTTGCTTGTATCATAATAATGTTGCTTTTATGTTTTCGTTAAGCAAAGTTAAAACGGACGGCCTGAACGCATGTTAAACGTTTCAAAGTAATAATTATACTTTTCAAAGAGTTTTGCGCAAAGCCATAGGGGTAAGTCCGGTATGTTTTTTAAAAAAGTTATTAAAGTAGGATGCGTAATCAAAGCCCAGGCTGCGCGCGATGTCGGCAACGCTCCAATCGGTATGCGTTAACAGTGATTTGGCTTCGGTCAGTATCCTGTCGTTAATATGCGTGGTGGTGGATCGGCCGGTTATTTCGCGTACGGCGGCGTTGAGGTGATTGACGTGTACCGATAGCCTATCGGCATAATCGCCGGCCTTTTTTAACGCCAGCATATACCTGGGCGATTCTACAGGGAATTGTTTCTCGAGCAGGCCCAAAAACAGGTTGGCTATGCGCGAAGCCGCGTTCTGTGGTGTAAAATAAGCTATGGCCGGTTGCATTTTGATAGCCTCATGAATAATTAGATTGAGGTGGTTGCGCAGTAGCTCGTACCGGTAAGTGTACTCACTATCAAACTCCTGCAACATGCGTTTAAAAATGCTTTGGATATATTGTACCTGCGTTTCATCCAGGAAATATACCGGGTCGCCGCCAGGTTTAAACAGGGTCGATTCTTCCATGCTTTCCATACGGTTGCCCGGGTGTAAAAACTCATCGGTAAAAAGGCAAAAATATCCGATGTGCTGTGCCGGGTCACATTCCCAGGAATAAGGAACCAGCGGATTGGTGAACACCAGGGCGGGTTTATTGATCTCGATGGCCCTGTTGGCATAATATAACTGCCCTTCACCACCCAGGGATAAGGTGATCTTATAAAAATTCCGGCGATTGTATGAACTCAGACTGCAATAGGTGGCACAAATTTCGGCAACCCTAAACTGAACAGCTTCGCTGGTGATGGTGTCGTGATTATAAATATCGTTTTCGGTTAACTCAGACGTTGGCATGCGCAAAGTTAAACATTTCAAAGAAAAAGTGGGAGATGGCGATGAAGCCATAAAACAAATGTAAACGAGTCCCGGTAAGTAACCAATACGAATACAGGAGGCTCCGAAGGAGCCAATGAATTTTTCCTCGTTTATCTATAAACAGGATACTCCTCTGGAGCTATAAATTACCAAAGCTCCGGAGGAACACCCTGTTTATAGCCATCGTATGAAGTGTTTTTGGCACCGTCGGAGCCCCCTGTATTCTAATCAGTTTAATACCGGACCTTATCCTTGCGTTATGATTGATTTTGCAGTTCGCGTACTTCGGCATAACCGCCAAACTCATAAATAGGGCAGGAGGCAGCAATTTGTGTTGCCTCATCAAGATCATCGGCCTTGAGCAGCAGGTAGCCGCCAACTATCTCGGTGCCTACCCGGTGAATATCTGTGATGATGCTGCCATCTTCTTTAATGATACGGCCCTGTAATGTTAACCCACTGCCGCCAGCCAGTTTACCCGCAGCGCCCCATTGACCGAACCAGGCAGCCCAATTTTGTTGGTGTTGTTTGATGGCTTCTGTCGGATGTTCATCCACACGGCCATCGGGTTCCCTAAATAATACGATATAATTTTTCATGTCTGATTTATTTTTTACAATTATAAAACGAAATCGATATAGATACAATGGTTTTGTAATTAATTGTATATTTGAGCATGCAACCTTTAGTACAACTCATTACCGCCTGGCAACAATATACTGAACAGCATGCGGATGCCGATGTAGCAGGCTTTTGCTATAACTATCTATCGGCACATAAAAAACAAGCGCCCGATAACAGCCGAGCCGATCTGCAACTGGCTAAACAGTTGGGTAAAACCAATAGCATCCTTAAAGCCTACTATAAACTTGCCCTACGGCAAATACCCAACTTTGAACTGGATTGGTATTATCTTTTGGAAGCGATAGCGGCCGGAGGAGAAATTCGTAAAACCGAAATTGTAAGTTTTAACCTTTTGCTGGAACCTACCACGGGTATAGATATTTTAAACAGGATGCTCAAAGCGGGTCTGATCAGTGAAAGGATAGACCCTGCCGATAAAAGGGCCCGTTTAATAAAGCTAACCAATGAGGGCGGCGAAATTTTAAAACGCCTGAAAGCTTTGTTCGAAAAGATAACATCAATGGTACTGTCTGGAATTAATACTGATGATAAAGCGATAGTTGGCCTGGCCTTATCTCAAATAGCCGATAAGCATACAGCGATGCTTAATGATGGAAGAACAAAAGCGATTGAAAATATGGAATTAGCCATTAAACAGATAAGAGCTGAATAATGACATAAAACAGGCGGCAAAATGACCTTATACTGACTTTTTATCCCATCCGGTAAAAAGATTATTTTTCAAAACACTTGCATCTGTTGTATCATACCCGTTACATTTAGGAAAATTATAAACCCAAATGCCGAAACACATCCTGATCGTTTATCTTCTGGTTACCTGTAGTGTGGCGGGTATCCTGTTCACGTCCTTTATTAAAACCAGATTTTTTAAAAAGGGCTAATTTAAAAACTTGCCCATGTGCATGCGTAATAGCATGCACATGGGCACAAAAGTTTGTATTTTATTTCTCCATTGTTCAAATGCGTTTACCCTATACACTTCACCACGGAGAATAAACTCAATTGACGGTGAATAGTATCCACTTTAGCTTCTCTTCCTAATCTTCTAATAATCAGTTTGGTTTAATATGTTTTCATAAAAAAAACGACCAAAATGGATACATATATGATGATGGTATATCAATATATTCTTATTTATTTTTAATAAGAATTTCAAATCAACCAACATCAGTCTTATGTCAACACTCAACGCGTATTTATCTAACGACGCCGAAGGCTTAGTTAAAAATGGCTTACCGCCGGTTTATGGTACTCCGGTATGTCTTGTATCCGCGGCAAGTCCGCCATATACATTAAATGCTATCAATATATCAAACGGTGGCACCAGTCAAGATTCGCCATTGATTTTATGGGCGCTTGCTCCAGGGCCTACAGACTGGAATAGCTCATGGCAACTTACTCCCGATGGGTTTATTGTCAATCCTTTTCTATTCAATATGGTGATCGGAATTTCGGGATCAACGCTGTGCATTGTGACAAAAGACGATACCGACCAAACTCAACAATGGGCGATAACCTGGTACGCGGGAGGGTATACCATTTCCAACAATCAAAATCAACAGCTCATCACGGCAGCCAGTAACCAGGTGCCTTATGTGGGAGGAGCCGACCCTTCCAATACACTGTCGCTAACCGCTCTCAACAATTCGCCCTCGCCAGAACAATTATGGAAATTTCTCCCGGCCGGATATCAGCAAACTATTAACCAGTTTTATATTCAGACACAATGCAGTGGAACTCCCCCGGGCGGATCTTCACCCTATATGTTGGCTGCAAATTGGCAGAATAATCAGTTACTGGCATGTACACAACAATGGCAGCCAGGTGCTTCAAACCAATTATGGCAGTTTAATTATGATGGGTCTGTATCCCCCCTTAGCAATTCAACCTGGGTGCTGACATCTAATGCCTCATCTGCAACAGATACCAGTACTCAGACTGATGTGGTCACTCCTCCCGCTACACTTTCGGCGCAACAAATATGGACATGGAGCCATGAGCAGTTAATACTATCAAGTCAGGAATTTGGCACCCAAATGGTGTTAACTGTTAAAAACGCAAAAGCTTCAGAAAACGCCTGGGTGGTCACGTATGAAATTAACCAGGGTAGCAATGAGAAATGGACCCGTTTCCCATTAGAAAGCGCGCCGATTGGGGAATGGTTTTATATCCAAACAGAGCTAAATCAAAGTTCGTCGTCTACTCCTCCCGGTCCCGAGTATGTACTTACTGTTGCCGGTTCAAGCCCTGTAGCGTCAACACTGGTCCAGATCAATCAGCTTCAGCCAGGTGCTCTTTCTCAATTATGGCAATTCACCCCGGAGGGTACCCTGATTAATATACTGAACCCTTCACTGCTTTTATCAGCAGACCCCACTACGGGTAATTCCATTAGCCTGCAGGCAGCCGGTGATGCCGGTGTATTGCAGACCTGGTGTTTGTTGCCCAATGGCATGTTTGCGGTAGCCAACGGAACTACCGTGCAGTACCTGAGTGTATTAAATTCAATTTCTGCAACTTCTTCTAATCCCGGAATGGCAAATGGAGAGGTAACAACCTATACTTATCCTGGTTCAAATAATGCTAACGCTTCATGGAAGATAGTAAACTACGAACCTGAAATGTCGGGTCAGTGGTTTACAATTCAGTCAGCCACAGAACAGAAAAATAACAGAATACCTTTTTTACTCACTGTAAGTAACGACTGGGCCACTGTACAGACCGCGCCACCCCTGGGTGGTAATATATTAGCAAATGGAGAAGCGGCAGTAAATCAGCTCTGGCAATTTACGCTCGATGGAAATATTGTCAGCGCCTTAAACTCAGGGCTTTTCCTGACGGGTAACCAGGATGGTACATTGTCATTAACGCCCGGACAAACCGGCAACCCCAATCAGCAATGGGTATGGGGCGACACCTGGAAAATGTTTATCATACACAATTCAAAGTATCATTTCCAGAGTGCTGTGCTGTTAAATGTAGGGCAGCAACTTGCGTTATATGCCCAATTGAATCAAGGTAATAGTGGCACCATATCTTCTGTATCATTAAAAACGGCGGTATCACCTGCCAGCAACGTACCTGGGCAATGCTGGTTTATGGCGCCATTTAATCCCGCTTATAATCAACCTACAACCTTCCGCAACACAGGTGGGACCGAAAAAGAGCCAGGGCTGTTCCTGCAATTGGAAGAGGGGGCGACAAAAAACTCCTATAATGTTGTTGTTGGGGCACGCGGCAATGCGGCGCTATCCACCTGGCAGTTTGTATATCCGGGTTATATAGCGAGCTCCTTAAATGATAACATTGTACTTAGTGTGGAAGCTACTGAAGGCGCAAATGACTGGACCCCCGATTTTGGACCTAATGTTACCGCTTATCTCCGGGCTCCCGGAGCTCAACCTTTTCAACTTTGGGTGGCTGATCCATCGGGCATGCTGGTCAATAAACAAACGGGCTTTGCCCTGACGGTAACCACCGATGGCACAACTTATTCCCTAACTACCCAGCCGGTTTCTGACCAGCCCGATGCCAGTATGCAACTTTGGGATTTTTCACCGGGCCAGGCCCTGCAAACGGTTCTGGTTATGCCACGGGTTCCTTTTCCGGTACCTGATGACAGTAGTTCGCAAGACTTAACCAATGTATACAACGAAATCAATAAAACGCTTGGCTTGCCCGGCGGGATACGTGCGCAGTATCAAAATCTTGCCGCGCCCCTGGGTACTTATCTGAGTGTCATTAATATGCTGTTTTTAAAAAATAGCCAATCGCAAGACTGGAAAACTGTGGTTGAACAGTTAAATAAGGAAATCATTAGTGTAACGGCCATTCAACAATTTTTTACACAGGCCGGTATTATGCATCAGTCCCTGAGCCAGGCACAGGCCTTACTGGTTTCTGAGCTGATCACGGCATGCGCTTTCCCCAACGGTCAAAATCAACCGGTGACACCGCCCAAAAAGAAGAAAAAATTTATCTGGGATATAGTAGAGGGAGTACTTTACACAGCGTTAAATGCTGCCGGCGCGCTTGTGGGTGATCCAGATGTAGTTGGAGAGCTAAAAGCGGGCGAAAAGTTTTTAAAACATCTACTTCCCGTTTTGGCAAATGTCATGTCCGCGTCGGTGACCTGCTACCAGGCAAGACCCTCTGCTCAGCCAACTTCAAAGACACAAGCAGTTTTGCAGAATATCTATAACTATGAACTGAGCGTATTCCAATTGCAACAATCGCTGCTGAGTTTATTTGAAAACATAGGTACTATGCTGGGCAAAATGGAAATGGCCATATTATCAGATTGGGGTAAGACCACAGCCGTTTACGATATGATAAAAAATACAGACACCATTGATTCCCTGTATTGGCCGGCCTCGCTTACCCCAGTGATGACCAACCAAATGCTCGATGGGTACGCGGGCAAAGTTTTTCAAACATTGATCCCTTCCAATCCGTCATTTTACATCAACGCGTATTTGCACAACTCTACAGGTCCGGAGAGAGGTTTACAGGAAGATCAACTTACCTTTTACGGTGAAAATATCGATGGAACTTTCAGTGAATGGGTAGCGGTGATCAATCCGGATGTGATGAACCTGCTTTGGTCTTATGGCACTAACCCTAATGATTTTTACCGGCAGTTAAATGGCTGGGATGTACAGGTAAAATATCCGTTCACTACAACAAATAACACTGCCTCACCAAGTAGTGCTACTATTACGATAACTATTTTTAATATAACAAGCGTACCAATGTTACTGGATACCGGAGGGATGGAGATGGTGATAAATGCAGGTACCAGTGAGATTCCTCCATACGGTGCGCAGCAATTTGCCGGATATGTTAACTATAATGGAGGCGTCGCTGAAAGCGCCAATGGAAATTTCCAGGTTGTGGAAAAAAATGGAGGTGATACTATATTAAGCGGGAATTTAGCCGTAAAGTCCACCAAAAGCAATAATCCGGTGAATCCGGGCGACCAATTTACGGTAACCACCATAAATGCACCTTACTATATCATGAAACAGACACAAAACCCGCAATACATTGCCAATATGCTTTCCATTGAAGTTTACATCGCCGCGGCCCCCGGGGTAGGCGATAATTCGTAGTTTTAAGAAGGCCCCGGGTATACATTAAAAAACAAAGGGCATCGCCCACAACTTTATCCGGTTGTAAGTGATGCCCTTTAAGCTATCTGTGGATCAGCTTAAAATCTATCCAGATTCGTTACTTTAGTCCAGGCGGCTACAAAGTCATTTATAAATTTGTCCTGAGCATCAGAACTTGCATATAACTCGGCAACGGCTCTTAGTTCGGAGTTGGAACCCAATACCAGGTCGGCACGGGTAGCTGTCCATTTTATTTCGCCGGTTGCACGGTGGCTGCCTTCATACAATTCCTTGTCGGCTGAAGCGGCTTTCCAAGCAGTGCCCATATCCAGCAGGTTTACAAAGAAATCGTTAGTAAGTACACCCGGGCGAGCGGTGAAAACACCATGCTTAGAGCCATCAAAATTGATGTTCAGTACACGCAGGCCACCCAGCAATACGGTTAGCTCAGGCGCGGTCAATGTAAGTAGGTGCGCTTTATCTATCAGTAATTCTTCGGTAGATATGGGCGCTTTTGTTTTGCGATAGTTGCGGAAACCATCGGCAGCTGGTTCCAGGTAACCGAATGATTCTACATCGGTTTGTTCCTGCGAAGCATCCGCACGACCAGCTTTAAACGGAACGGTAACGGCGTGGCCTCCATCTTTAGCCGCTTTTTCGATCCCTGCATTACCAGCCAGTACAATCAGGTCGGCCAGTGATACTTTTTTACCACCCGCGTTAAACTCTTTTTGGATGCCTTCCAATACGCCCAATACATGTTGCAATTGAGACGGATTGTTCACCTGCCAGTATTTTTGCGGCGCAAGGCGTATGCGTGCACCATTGGCACCACCACGTTTATCAGAACCACGGAAGGTAGAAGCAGAAGCCCACGCGGTAGAAACCAACTCAGATATGTTTAAACCTGATGCCAATACTTTTGCTTTTAAATCGGCTGCATCGCTATCAGTTATCAGGGCGTGATCAACCGCAGGGATAGGATCTTGCCAAAGCAGTTCTTCCTGTGGCACATCCGGACCCAGGTAACGCTCGCGCGGACCCATATCGCGGTGTGTTAATTTATACCATGCACGCGCAAAAGCATCGGCAAACTGATCTGGATTTTCCAGGAAACGTCTTGATATTTTTTCGTAAGCCGGATCAAACCTTAAGGCAAGATCCGTAGTCAGCATGGCCGGACGATGCTTTTTGGAGCTGTCATAAGCATCAGGAATAGTAGCCTCGGCATCTTTAGCCACCCATTGGTGCGCGCCGGCAGGGCTTTTTGTTAATTGCCATTCAAACCCAAACAGGTTTTCAAAAAAATTATTGCTCCATTTGGTTGGCGTTGTGGTCCATATTACTTCCAGTCCGCTGGTGATGGCATCGGCGCCTTTACCAGAACCGTAGCTATTGCTCCAGCCAAAACCTTGTGATTCGATATCCGCGGCTTCGGGTTCTTTGCCTACATTATCGGCAGAGGCAGCTCCATGCGTTTTACCGAAGCTGTGGCCACCGGCTATCAGCGCGACAGTTTCTTCGTCATTCATCGCCATACGACCAAACGTATCGCGGATATCTTTTGCCGAAGCAACCGGATCAGGATTACCATCAGGACCTTCCGGATTTACATAGATCAATCCCATTTGTACTGCTGCAAGCGGTTTTTCGAGGTTGCGGGAGTGGATGTCGCCATCGGCATCATCATCAGATACCAGTACACCATGACCTTCTTTTACGCCTGGCGAGCCATGCGCGTAGCGCAGATCGCCACCCAGCCAGGTAGTTTCAGAGCCCCAGTATACAGATTCATCTGCTTCCCAGGCATCTTCACGACCGCCAGCAAAACCAAAAGTTTTAAAACCCATTGATTCCAGGGCTATGTTGCCGGTCAGTATCAATAGATCGGCCCATGAAATTTTACGGCCATATTTTTGTTTGATGGGCCAAAGCAATCTGCGGGCTTTATCCAAACTTACGTTATCTGGCCAGCTGTTTAATGGAGCAAAGCGTTGTAAGCCAGCACCTGCGCCTCCGCGGCCGTCGCCTACCCTGTAAGTTCCGGCGCTGTGCCATGCCATACGGATAAACAAACCACCGTAATGACCAAAATCGGCTGGCCACCAGTCCTGCGAGTCGGTCATGAGGGCATGAAGATCTTTTTTTACGGCTTCCAGATCGAGGCTTTTGAAAGCTTCGGCATAATTAAAATCATCACCATTGGGGTTCGACAATGAAGAATGCTGGCGCAGGATATTTAGTTTTAACTGGTTGGGCCACCAATTATGGTTCCGGGTACCGCCGCCACCTGCATTATTCTTCATGCTGCCATTATGAAACGGGCATTTACTGATGTCATTTGATTCGTTTTCCATGTTTATAAGTTTATATATTATAAAATTAGGATATTGAATTCAACAATCACAATCGATTAATTCTATAATGAATAGGTAAAATCTATGAGGACAGTAGGTTGCAAAACACCTACTTACCTGATCTTTTTATGTGGAGATGCTCAATTTCCGGCTTTTTATGCACGGGTTCCAGGTATTGTAAAAATCGGCGAGTTACTTGTTTCAGCGCGTTAAGTGTGTTTGCCGGTAATTTGTTATTAAATCAGCCCACAAATTTGCCTGATCAAATTATGCAGCTGCTGCTTCCTCAATATATTATTATTGTACCTCATCTAATTCCTGAAGCCTTTCTTTTACGAATGCCGAGTGCTCTGTTCCCCATTTGTCAATTTGGGATAAAATAGGGAGGATGCTTTTGCCAAGATTGGTAAGCCGGTATTCGGTTTTCTTGGGATACACATCTTCCGAATATTTATCAACAACACCAAAATACAGCAATTCTGCCAGCTGCATTTCTATAACCCTTAATGTAGCGTCGGGCATGCTTCTGTAAATTTCTGCAGGGCGGGTAAAGCCGTTGTTGATGGCGTCAAGAATGCACATTTTCCACTTTCCACCAAATATTTTAAAACCAATGCGGAGCCCGCAATTCAGATCCTCCTCTATTTTTTTAGTGTACATCGTTTCTGCTTTTAATTTATAAAGTTAAATAATTAGGCAGGCTGATTAAAATTGATGAATACCGAATCTTTTATCGGTTATTGCCCGCCCGATTGATTTACCGGAATTTTGTAGAGAAATAAGCGTACAAGAATCGTAAACAAATAATGAGAACTACTATAAAAAAAAATGCCGCTTTCAGACTAACCACGGGTGATATAATCCCGCTGCTCATATGGGTAACTATCATATCGCTAACATGGTTATTTATGCACGGCGCAGATCATTTTCTGCAATTAACACCAGAGGCACTGGGCAAATATTTCAAAATAAAATGGGTGTTGATAGTCCATATAACTGCCGGTGGTGGATCGCTTATACTGGGCTTCCTGCAGTTCTGGCCCAGTTTAAGAACGTACAGCTGGCGGCTGCACCGGATCATTGGTACACTATATTTATTAGCGGTTTTGGTAAGCAGTATTTGCGCGGTGATTTTGGCTTTTACTACCGCGTATCAAATAAACTGGGCCTATGCTTTTTCTTTACAGATATGGGTAAGTGTGTGGATCAGCGCCACCACGATCGCCTATTATACCGCGATTATCAAAAAGTTTAAACTCCATCAAGAGTGGATGATCAGAAGCTATATCGTAACGCTGGCATTTGTTATCTCAGGGCTTGCGTTGAAATTACCTTCCATTAAACAATTGGGCAGTTTTGAAAACATTTCTCCATCCCTGTTTTGGATGGGATGGGCCGTGCCGCTATATCTATATGAAATCATTAAAAGTTGTAAGCTGCCGAAGTAAGAGCTACTCTTGGCTAACAATGTCATTAAATTAAGGAATTTTGTAAACCCCATAGGGGTTAAAGCTTTGTAGAAAATTTAATTCGAAATCCAATGCCGTAGATACTGCACACAGGTTGCATACCTACGGCATGCTAAATACTTATGCCGGGTTTTCTACAAAGCTTTTACTCCGATGGAGCAGCCCTTGACTTAATAATATTACCCCGGTGAGATCACTATTGAAAAAAGCAAGTCGGGAATGGCTTGCTTTTTCGTTTCCCTGCTTCCGTCAACGCTGTGTAAATAAACTAAACATGTAATTTAAACAAATGTTTTAATCAATCGTTTGATTAATTTTGTCCTGATTTTTATCAATTAACTCATTTAGGATATTATCAAAATGGCTGAAACAGGCATAAAAAAATGGATCATTACCATTACAGTTATCACAGCATCGTTGCTGGAACTGATCGACACCACTATCGTTAACGTCTCCATCCCTCAAATCCAGGGTAACCTGGGCGCTACCATTACCGATGCCGCCTGGGTGGTTACCGGCTACAGCGTGGCCAACGTGATCATCCTGCCTATGTCTGGCTGGCTGGGCAGTTTCTTCGGACGGAAGAATTATTTTTTAACCTCTATTATCGTATTTACCATTGCTTCCTTTTTATGCGGTAACGCGCAAAGCCTGTCTGAACTGGTGATATTCAGGATATTGCAGGGACTTGCCGGTGGGGGACTTATCTCAACCGCGCAGGCTATTTTGCTGGAAACCTGGCCGCCCAACCAGGTGGGTACGGCCACGGCCTTATTTGGTTTGGGAGCTATTGTTGGTCCAACCATCGGCCCAACTATCGGGGGCTATATTACCGACCATGCCGCCTGGCGCTGGATATTTTATGTGAACATACCCGTAGGCGCCTTAGCAGCTACCTGTACCTATATGTTTGTACGGGCCACGCCCAGCGATGGTAAAGGAAAACCTATCGACTGGTGGGGGATAGCTTTGCTGGCTATAGCCGTAGGGAGCCTGCAAACCATATTGGAAAAAGGCGAGGATGAAGACTGGTTTGCCACCCCGTACATTGTTGTATTAACTGTAACAGCCATTTTTGGTCTGCTGCTGTTCATCTGGCGCGAACTCAGTACCGATTATCCTATCATCAATTTCAAGATCATGCGGCACCGGAGTTTCTCGGCTGGTATGGTTACTTCTTTTATTCTGGGGGTTGGCTTATATGGTTCCACGTTTGTATTCCCGGTATTTTGCCAGGGGCTGCTGGGGTTTTCGGCACAACAAACCGGCGAAATATTATTCCCGGGTGGGATGTTTACCATAGTAATGATGCCTTTTGTGGGTATTATGCTCAATAAGGGTGTTCCGGCTCAGTTTATGGCCACGGTAGGTATGTTGTTGTTCTTTGTGTTTTCGGCTATGCTGAGCCACTCTACTTTATCTTCAGGCATTGGTGATTTTTTCTGGCCACTGGCTATACGTGGGGTAGGTTTATCCTTACTTTTTGTGCCATTAACTACACTGGCTATCGGCGGCTTAAAAGGACAGGAAGTAGGGCAGGGTACCGGCCTCAACAACATGATGCGGCAATTGGGCGGCTCATTCGGTATTGCCGGTTTAAATACCATGATCCACATACGTCAGGCCGTACATCGCAATAACCTGCTGGTGAATATCAACAATTACAATCCTTTTTATAACGACAGGTTTAACGGTTATGTGCAGGGTTTTATAGCCAAGGGCAAATCCTTCAGCGATGCTACCCGTATGGCTTACGGTGCCATTGAAGGCGCTGTACAAAAGCAAAGCACGCTTTTAAGTTATAACGATGCTTATTGGATAGTGGGTATTGTAATGTTATGTGCTATTCCGATGGTTTATTTAGCACCATTTGTAAAAGGGCAAAAAGCGGTATCAGATTCGCATTAAGCGTAGAATTATGGCAGTTTATTTGTTGGCTAATGGTTAGCTTTACAGCACTAATACCAATTATGCCAGCAACTACCGAACTTTCAACAGAAGAAAAAATAAAGGACGCGGCCAGGAGAATTTTCACCAGAAAAGGTTTCCTGGCTACTACCATCAGGGATATAGCTACTGAGGCCGATATCAACGTGGCTTCGATTAACTACTACTTCCGGAGTAAGGAAAACCTGTTTGCCTTTATTATGGACGAAACCATCAAAAAGCTTTTTGATAAAATTGAACCGGTACTGAACGATGAAGACACCAGCATTACCGAAAAAATAGCGGTTTGCGTAGGTTACTACATTGACCAGGTACTGGAAAACCCCGACTTTATATTTTTTATGGTGAGTGAAGTAATGGGCGGCTTAACCAAATTGCCCATGATCAATACTATGAAGCTGCTGGTTAACTCGCATTTTGCCAGGCAGCTGCGCGAGTTGAAAACAAACGGAGATATCAATTTTCATCCGGTTAACTTGCTGTGGAATATCACCGGCATGATCATGTCGCCATTTCTGAGTCGCCCACAGATGCTGCATTCGGGCTATTTTACTTCTGATGAATTTTTTGCCCTGATGCAGGAACGAAAAAAGTTGATCCCTGTTTGGATGGGGCTGATCATCAAAGGCTGATAATTATTTTTATTTCAGGGGATATATGCATATTAGATATTTTTGCATGAAAATACCTGGTATGCTCACAAGATATTTTTCAAATAATAGCTTAATGATACCTATTAATAAATTATTAAGCTATTATTAATCACTTATCATATACTTGTTTTAACCAATTATAGCTGCCAATTAATCTGAATATTAATTTCAATACTTCAAACGGGAAGTGATGGGCAGGCAATTTATAAGTAACCAATTAAAACCTGTATATGAGAAAGCTCATCCTGCCCATGATGGCTCTATTGCTTGCATTAAGCATAGGTTGCTCCAAAAAAACTATTGATAATTTTACGGATATTAATAAAAGCGCCGATCTGAAAAAAGATGTAGTGGCTGCTGATGTGATGAAAAATCCGTTTATAACATCCATCTATACCGCCGATCCATCAGCACATGTATGGGCCGATGGCCGGTTATATGTATATGCTTCGCACGATATCGATCCTCCGCGCGGTTGCGACCTGATGGATCAATACCATGTTTTTTCAACAGATGATATGATTCATTGGACGGATCATGGCGAAATTCTGCGCGCCAGCCAGGTGCCGTGGGGCAGGGCCGAAGGAGGTTTTATGTGGGCTCCTGATTGTGCTTACAAAAATGGTACTTACTATTTTTACTTCCCTCACCCAAGTGCTACGGACTGGGGCAGCAGTTGGAAAATAGGTGTGGCTACCAGCACAAGTCCGGCAAGCGGCTTCACCGTTCAGGGATATATTGCTGGTCTTGAGCCGCTGATTGATCCTTGTGTGTTTGTAGATGATAACGGACAGGCCTATTTTTATTATGGTGGCGGAGGCTCCTGCAAGGGTGGCAAGCTTAAAGATAACATGACCGAAATTGATGGCGCAATGCAAACCATGCAGGGCCTCGATGATTTTCACGAAGCCGCATGGGTACATAAAAGAAATGGGGTCTATTATCTTTCTTATGCTGATAATCATGATGTTAATGGTAAACACAACCAGATGCGCTACGCTACCAGCACCAGTCCATTAGGCCCGTGGACATCAAAGGGGGTATATATTGATCCTACGGACAGTTATACCGATCATGGTTCTATCGTGCAATATAAAAATCAGTGGTATGCGTTTTATCATAACAGCTCCATCTCCCATAACGACTGGACAAGATCTATCTGTGTGGATAAGCTTTTTTACAATGCAGATGGCACCATTCAAAAAGTAATTCAAACCACCGGTAACCCGGTAAGCTCTGTACCTATAGGGCAAACCATAACATTAAAGGGTTCCAATAATAATTATGTAAGCAGCGAAAACGGCGCACAACCCATGAACTGCAACCGCCCCGCGGCCGGTGGATGGGAGCAGTTTACGATAGTTGATGCCGGGGGTGGTAAAGTTGCCCTGCAGAGTTTAGGCAAATATGTATCCTCAGAAAATGGTACCCAGGCCATCAATTGTAATCGTGCATCAATAGGCCCATGGGAGCAGTTTGACTGGGTAAGCAATGCAGATGGAACGGTTTCATTGAAAGGCAATAATGGCAAATTTATCTCGAGCGAGAATGGTACACAAGCCATGACCTGCAACCGTGCTACCGCCCAGGCTACAGAGACATTTAAGGTAAATCAATAATTTAAAATTATAACAGTTGATGCCGATTTTATAAATTAGGGTTAAAAAATTTTAGCCTTAATATTCAGCATAAAGCAATACCATTTGTTTGGGGTATGGCCCTTTGTGACAGCACAGCTTGCACAAAGGGCTAATCCGGTTAGTGATACCCGTTTGGATGGGGGGGATCAAAGGCTAATATTTTGCTTTTATTTCAGGAAAATATATGCATATAGACCTTAATTCCCTGACTGTTTTTTTACATCAGCAATTTACCCATGTTACCGAAATTATAGCTATCGCGGATGGCTGGTGGTCGCAGGCTTTCTCTTTTAAAACAGCTGGGGAAGTACGGGTTATCAGAATAAGTAAACACCCTGTCGATTTTGGGAAAGATATATTTGCTTACACTCACATTAATAGTACCGCGATACCCATCCCAGAAGTTATGGCTATCGGGAAGTACGATGAAGAGCTATTTTATTGTATTTCCAGGTATGTAGCAGGCACCCCTTCGGATCAAATTATGGATATATACGCATCTGAGCCCAATATGGAGATAGCTCAAACCGTAATAACGCAGCTTGTAGCTATTCACGAGCTTGATACCGGTAAGCTTAGCGGTTGGGGTTATACCGATGAAAACGGGAACGGCATCTTTGGGAGCTGGGCAGAGCATCTTCTGGCTATCCATAATGGCAAATACACCATTGCCTGGCAGGAGCTGGCCAAAACTACCTGGCTTAATGGCGATTTGTTTATCCGTTTAACCGAGCGGATGAAAAGCTATTTTCCGTACCTGCCCAAAGAGAAACACGTATTGCACGGCGACTATGGCTATGATAATTTACTGCTGACATCCGATCACCGGGTAGCTGCCGTTATTGACTGGGCAGAAATGCTGCTGGGCGATCCTTTGTATGACTTGATCCATATGGATGAACCCTGGATGAGGACGCAAGGCTCATCTATGTGGATGTATGGAAAGCGGCCATGAAAAACAACCCCAAAGCATTACTCCATTTTGAGGAACGCCTGCAATGTTATATCATTCATTATACGTTATTCCATTTACACATCCATACCGTTAGGAACGAGCGGGAGGATTATGACTATATTGAGCAATGGGCCAACGAAAACCTGTGAGCACTAAAACCCGGCCATGTTGGTAGGCGTATAGCTGAAATGTTTTTTAAAGGCCGAAGTAAAGTGGGAGAGATTTTCAAAACCAACCTCTGCATATACTTCTGATGGTCGCCGGTTTTGTTCCCTAATCTGGTAGTGGGCCAGCTCCAGTCGTTTTTGGGTAAGCCATTTTTGTGGTGTGGTGCCAAAGGCTTTTTTAAAATCGCGCTTAAAGGTGGTGAGACTACGACCGGTTAAATACCCAAACTTTTCCATCGTCATGTTGAACATGAAATTCCGTTCCATAAAATCGCTGAGGTTCATTTTGCCGGGTTCATCAAAATTAGCCAGTATGCCATCAATATCCTTATCGATGGTTCGCAGGATATTGATGGCTTCCTCTATTTTCAGTGCAGCGATACTTTCGGGCAGGGGCTCTTCCAGGTCAAAATAGGGTATCAGCGATGCCAGGCAACTTTCCAGCAGCGGGTGCTTGCCAAAATTGCGGATACCCTGGTCATAAAAATGCCTGCTTTTGGCCCGGTTCTTCGCGTAAAAGTCCTTCAATATTTTTGGGGTAAGATGCATCACCACCGTTTTATGCGGCTGCCCGTTCTTTGGATAATTGATAGCCGTAGCCAGTTGGTTACGGGGGATGAGGAAAATATCGCCAGCCCCAAACAGATAGGTAGTATTGGTTTGCACTATTTTGGTTTCGCCCGATATAAACCATACCAGCATATGCTGCTCAAACAATACCTCCGTGCGGAAGGATTGTGCATCAAAGTAGGATAGTTTGATGTCGGGCGTTAAATAGTGTATCTTAAAATCCATTGTTCAATTATCCAAAGATAGTGATCAATTGGCTTCGAAGGTTATGCCGGTCAGGTCTTCGCTTAAAGCCCACAGTTTTTGGGCATAACTGGCATCTACCGAATATGGTTTTACGCCACGGAGAGTCGATGGATCATCATAGCGGTGCTCAATCTGGCCGTTATCTACTTCGGCTATGTCAGCATCTTCGCAATATACGCCGCCAATACCATCTAATTGCGGGCTCACTGCGCACCAAACTGATGTAGCTGCGCCTTGTTCCACATTTTTTAAAATGGCTGCCACCTCGGGTTTTAGGTTGCCATCGGCATCGTGCGTGCCCATTTGCTGAAACAATTCCATAGGAGCTACTCTCGCAAGATCAGTACCAATCACCGAACCCGGATGCAGCGAAAATGCACGTATCCCAGAGTTTTTACCCCGGTGATCCAGCTCCACACTAAACAAGTTGTTAGCTGTTTTGGAATGACCATAACCCTGTAAAGTTTCGTAAGGGCGATGCAGAAAGTTTGGGTCCTCAAAATCAAAAGGCGCTATCTGGTGCCCGAATGAGGATACATTGATCACCCGGGCACCGTTCGCTTTTTTCAAGGCAGGCCAAATCCGGGCCGTAAGCTGAAAATGCCCCAGGTGATTAGTGGATAACTGCGATTCGTAACCCCGGCTGTCGCGCTGCAGCGGCACCCACATAATACCGGCATTGTTTACCAGAATGTGCAGCGGCTTACCGGTTTTTAAAAAATCGTCGGCAAACGTATCTATAGAGGCAGGATCCATCAGGTCCATAGTGCGGATGCATACATGGTCGATCCCTTGCAGGTTCTGGGCCGCCTTTTGTATGTCGCGGGCGGGTACGGTAACCTGCGCACCAGCCTGAACAAATGTTTTTACCGTTTCGAGGCCGATACCTGCGTAGCCGCCGGTTACGATGATGTTTTTGCCGGTAAGATCGATGCCTTTGATCACGTCGGTAGTAGTTGATTTAGCGTTAAAGCCCGAGCCTACAAGTTGTTGCAGCGCGCCATTATAATTATCTGTTATTTGTTCCATTTTTTTATTGTTTGTTGATGAAACAAAAGTAGAGGGCTTTAATTAAATAGAATTTGTTTTAAAGGCCAAATGTTTTTGTTTTGCGGGCCTTTTTTCCTGTTGCTCACAGGCGACTCATGAGCCGCTTCCCGCTCTCCTTTCTTGTCATGTTGAACGTAGTGAAGCATCTAATCGCCGATATACAAAGTTTACGAATAGATCCTTCGTACCTCAGGATGACAAACTTTTTATGATTAGGATGTTTCTTTAAAATACGCCTGATATAGTGACCAATGCATTGGCCAACTCGTCATTTACCTGTACATCACAGGCCAGCACATTGCGGGTAACATGATGATAGCCATTGCTGATCTGCACCAGGCAGGTGCCACAGCTGCCCATACCGCAACATAAACCAAAACCGGGGATAGCCAGTTGGTCAGAGATCAGTGTCATCAGGCTATAGTACTGGTTGGGGTAGGTATGAACCTCGGTGATGCGCCCTTGATAGGCTACTTTAAATAGGATGGTGTTTTCGTTTGCAGGCATTTGAAATGTAAATATCGGGAGAAAGAAGAACTAATTTTTTATTTCGCCCGATAGTCACAAGTTTTATATCATTCCACCACCCATGTAAACGCATCATTGTGCTTTTCAATATGCCCAAAACCCGGCCAGGGTAAATGATAACCGAAGACCCGTTGTTTTGATGTGGCAAATTCTTTAAGAATTGATTGGCGTGTACGGGCGGCCAAATCAAAATCAATATCGAAAACAGTACCCCATTCGGGTTTGGCAAACAGCACGATCTCGTCATGAAAAATATCGGCCATATGAATGAATTTTTCATTGCCCGAAATGATCGTGAACATACAATGGCCCGGTGTGTGCCCGGGTGTAAGTATGGGTTGCAAAAAATCAAATAGTGGCTCATCGGTATTGAATAGCTGTAACTTTCCGCTTATCTGCGTAAAGAAAAATTGGATCTCCTGCTGGAGCGATTGAAGTGAGGATAGCAGACTTTTACTTTTAGAGAAATCGGCATGATCATCCTGCCAAAAATCAAATTCTTTTTGGTGCAGATGGATCTTCGCGTTTGGGAAAACCAGTTGGCCGCTATGGCTTATCAGACCGCTAAAATGATCGGGGTGAGCATGGGTGAGTATAATATCGGTGAGATCGGCGGGTTTAATTCCGGCGGCATACAGATTGCCTGCTAATTTACCAGCGCCGGGTCTGGCTTTGTCACCGTTGCCTGCATCGATCATGATGGTCTTATCCGGTGATGTGAATACCATAATATTATGAGGCAGCATAAAGTGCGCGGTCAGGTTATTGTGGTTTTCCCGTAACTGTTTCAGTTCTGCAGGTGGTATACCGGGAGCAAAGCAGCCGTTATCATATTCTACATCTCCATCTGTAATAACCAACAGATTAAATGATTCAAAATGGTAACTTTTAACACCCGGAACCGGGTTTGTTTTTATAGCTGATATTTCTGAGTTCTTGGTCATATTATTTGTTTTTATCGCTGGCAAATGTCCCGGTTTTTGCTGATCATCGGCAAAAGACTATATTTATATGCTTAGGCAATAATTTTAGACTAATGGCAAAATCGATCACCCGTAAAACAAAAAATTTTAACCCAACCAACTGCGCGGTAACCTATTGTATGAATATTATTGGGGGCAAATGGAAACCGGTGATCATTCACCTGATCAGGAACGGAACCAACCGATACAGCTTAATGCAGAAAGGCATCCCCGAAATAAGCAAGCAAACCCTCACCAATCAATTGCGTGAATTGGAGGTAGACGGCGTATTGGAAAGAGTAGTTTTTGCCGAAGTGCCACCCCGGGTTGAATATCATATCAGCCAGCATGGCCAAACGTTACTGCCTATTATTGATGCCATGAAAGCGTGGGGATATGCCAACATGGGGAAATCGTAATCATTATTGACAGCAGAACATTTGCACATCTGCACATTTGTAATTTGCACATCTAAAAAACTTGTCCTATGGCAATTTCCTGCGTACGTTGATTATCGTGTTCCATTAAAGCCTATATTTGTTGTAATAAAGTTCTTTACTTTTTTTCAGCAATATGGTTTCCTGCCTGTGGAGGGCAGGGATTAAAAAGGAACCGTGTGTAAATCGCGGGCTGTCGCGCAACTGTAAGTAATACAAAAAGTTGTTGCCGGTAAGGTCCATTATTCCATCCAAACGGAATGAGAAGGACGGCAACAATATTACAAGCCAGGATACTTGCCCTATTGTATAAAAGACAATGCTTTCGCGTTTTGAAGCAGTAGTCAAAGAAAAAGGATAACCGCCGGCGCCCCTTTTTAGCGGCCTGCGCGTTGTTGTGCTTTTGCCTTTTATTACCATTTCCCGAAAGCATACCGAAAACCGTAAGGAGCATTAATTCAATTTAATGTTTAACCAAAAAAGTTTTATGCGTATGCTCAAAAACAATCTCGGGTATCCTCGTGTAGGTGCCCTCCGTGAACTTAAAAAGGCCAGTGAGGCGTATTGGGCCGGCCAATTTACCCGCGACGAGCTGTTTGCCGTTGCCCGCCAGATCAGGATCAGCAACTGGAAAACCCAGGTTGATGCCGGTATCGATCTGATTCCCTGTAACGATTTTAGCTTTTATGACCAGGTGCTGGATACTTCGCTCATGCTGGGTGTTATCCCTGAGCGTTACACCCCTGTTTTAACCCAAAACAAAGCCAATACCGAGATCGACCTGTACTTTGCCATGGCTCGCGGTTACCAGAAAGATGGCCTGGATGTAACCGCCATGGAAATGACCAAATGGTTTGATACCAACTACCACTACATTGTGCCCGAGTTTATACAAAACCAGCAGTTTCGGGTGTTTTCAGAAAAAGTATTTGATGAATTTACGCTGGCTAAACAACATACCGGTACTACACCAAAACCGGTGCTGATCGGTCCGGTAAGTTACCTGTTGCTGGGTAAAGAGAAACAAGCAGGCTTTAATAAGATCGATCTGATCAAAAAACTGGTGCCTGTTTATATCGAAGTATTGAAACGCCTGAAAGAGTATGGCGCGGTTTGGGTACAAGTAGATGAGCCTTTCCTGGCGCTTGATTTGACCCAGGCCGAAAAAGACGCCTTTGTATACGCTTACAACGAGATCAACAAAAATACTCCGGGTATCAAAATACTGCTTACCACTTATTTTGAAAGTCTGAAGGATAATACCCAGCTGGCCGTAAACCTGCCGGTAAGCGCCCTGCATATCGACCTGGTACGTGCCCCGCAGCAACTGGATGAGGTGCTTACCTTGCTGCCCGAAAAACTGAGCCTGTCGGTAGGTGTTATTGATGGCCGCAACATCTGGAAAAACGATTACATCAAATCCATATCGCACATCAGAAAAGCTATCGCGGTATTGGGTAAGGATAGGGTGATCATCGCGCCAAGCTGCTCTCTGCTGCATACACCTTTTGACCTCGACCTGGAAACTACCATCAACACCGAGATCAAAAACTGGATGGCCTTTGCTAAACAAAAACTGAACGAGGTTAACGAGCTGGCCCAGATCATCGAAGGTAATAACGACCTGCTGCAAGCCAATATCCAGGCTATATCCAGCCGTAATATTTCCAAGTTGATCCACAAACAGGAGGTTAAACAACGTGCCGCTTTTATCACTGATGCCGACGCACGCCGGGACAGTCCATTCAGTGATCGCCAAAAAATACAGCAGCAGCGTTTTAACTTACCCCTGTACCCTACAACTACCATAGGCTCGTTTCCGCAAACTAATGATATCCGCACGCTGCGTGCACGCCTCAAAAAAGGCGAACTGACCGAGGCGCAGTACGACGAGCAGATAGAAAAAGCCACTATCGAAGCCATCCGCTGGCAGGAAGAGATCGACCTGGATGTATTGGTACATGGCGAGTTTGAACGTAACGACATGGTAGAGTACTTTGGCGAGCGTTTGGATGGTTTCCTGTTCACCAAAAATGGCTGGGTACAAAGCTACGGCAGCCGCTGTGTTAAACCGCCGGTAATTTATGGTGATGTAAGCCGCCCGGCAGATATGACCGTTCGCTGGAGCAGCTTTGCCCAGGCCAATACCAACAAATTGATGAAAGGTATGCTTACCGGTCCGGTTACTATACTGCAATGGTCGTTTGTGCGCGATGATCAGCCCCGCTCCGAAACCACCTACCAGATAGCCCTGGCCATCCGCGATGAAGTGGTTGCCCTGGAGCAAGCCGGTATCAAAGTGATACAGATTGACGAACCCGCGATACGCGAAGGTTTGCCGTTGCGTAAAAACGATTGGGAAAGCTACCTGAACTGGGCCGTACGTGCTTTCCGTATATCGGCCAGTGGGGTGAAGGACGAAACACAGATCCATACCCACATGTGCTATAGTGAGTTTAATGACATCATTGGAAACATTGCCGATATGGACGCAGATGTGATCACCATTGAAACCTCGCGCTCGCAAATGGAACTGCTTAATGCCTTTGCCGATTTTAAATATCCTAATGAAATTGGCCCGGGTGTTTATGATATCCACTCGCCCCGCGTACCTACGGTTGATGAGATGGCCACGCTGCTCGAAAAAGCTTCGGCATTACTGCCGGCACGCAATTTATGGGTTAATCCCGACTGTGGTTTGAAGACACGTAAATGGCCCGAAACACAAACCGCGCTGGTGAATATGGTGCTGGCTGCAAAACAACTTCGTCAGTTAGTTGTAGAAACAACAGTTTCCTGACGTCAAAAACAGGCAATTTCCGTATAATTGCCTGTTTTTTGAAGAATTTTAGTATTTATGAAGTTAAAGAGCAGCGCAGTTATAACGGGTATAGGTGGTTATGTTCCAGATAGTATCCTGAGTAACAGTGATTTAGAAAAAATGGTTGATACAAACAGCGAATGGATAGTATCAAGAACAGGAATAAAGGAAAGAAGAATTTTAACCGATAAAACGCTCGCTACTTCTGATATGGCCACCTGGGCCATAAAAAATTTATTAGATAGTACTAAAGTTTCTCCAGATGAAATTGATTGTGTAATCATCGCCACATCAACCCCCGATCATTTATTATTATCAACTGCCAGCATTGTTTGCGATAAGGTGGGTATGTCCAATGCCTGGGCAACAGATGTAAACGCTGCCTGTAGTGGATTTTTGTATGCCTACACCCTGGGATCAAGCCTGGTGGAAGGCGGCCGTTATAAAAAAGTGATTGTGGTAGGTGCCGATCAGAACAGCGCTATCATCAACTATAAAGACCGTAACACCTGTATACTTTTTGGCGATGGGGCCGGAGCGGTTTTAATTGAACCTACTACCGATGGCACGGGCTTAATTGACAGTGTTTTTAAAACCGAGGGCAAAGGCCGGGAGCATTTACTGGTACCCGGCGGAGGCTCAAAAGTTCCGGCAACGGCCGAGAGCGTGGCTGCCAACAAACATTTTATACACCAGGATGGCCGGGTGGTTTTTAAAGCTGCCATTAACGGCATGACCGAAACCTGTAAAGAAGTTCTGAAACGTAACGATTTGACTATTGACGATATCAACTGGCTGATACCTCACCAGGCCAATTACCGCATCATTCATGCCGTTGGCGACCATTTGGGTTTACCCGCCGAGCGTGTAAAAGTAAATATCGAGAGGTACGGAAACACCACAGCTGCCACCATACCACTGTGCCTTTGGGATTTTAAAAACGACTTTAAATATAACGACAACATGATCCTGACCGCCTTCGGTGCCGGTTTTTCATGGGGGGCCACCCTGCTAAAATGGGGTAAGCTGAGATAGTTTAGCATTTGGGATCTTACACCGTAGTTGCGAGGAGGAACGACGTGGCAATCCCCGATTAGCAGAGCCACTCTGTATTTTAGGTATTGCCACGCTATCGCTCACAATGACGGGTTTCTTATAAAACAACAAAAGCGAGGGCATGCCCTCGCTTTTGTTGTTTTAGCCTTATTTCAGTATAAAATTAAAACCTACGTTAAAACTTCCCCTGCCAATCCTGACTATCGAACCTGGATTTGTTTTAAAGATATCGGTAAGTCCGGCTTGTTCGTTGTATTCCAGCAGAAGCTTTACGTTGTTTGATAATCGAATTTTAGTGCCAATTCCGGCTGCTATGCCAAAGTCGACGTTGTGAAAGTAATCTTTTACGTCAAGGCTAATATCGCTTGCTTTGGCACCCGCCAGGTAACCTGCGTAGGGGCCAAAATTCAGGTACCAGTTACGTTTTTTGCCAAAATGCCAGTTGGCCATTACGGGTAGGGTAATGTAGTTTAAGCGGTAATCGGTAATTAAGCCATTGCCTCTTGAATCGGTATAAATAAATCCATTTGCCCAGCCTTTCTGGTCAAAAATTAAACTTGTTTTTAAGCTCCAGCGGTTTGAGAAATAGAAATCGGTAGATACACCCGCGTTAAATGACGATTTTAAATCTGAATTACCCCAATAGTTGCTGATGGCAGAATAGCTGTAGCCGGCATGGATACCCAGTTCAACATCGCCTTTTTTCTGCTGGGCAAATGTGGTTGTAAGGGTTGCAATAACAATAGTAATTGTGGTAAGGATTTTTTTCATATATGATTTGGTTTAGGCCGCAAAGGAAATACTTTTTTAGCTAATAGCCTAAGGCTATTAGCTAAAAGCTGAAAAAAATATTACGTAAAAAAGCTTTCAGCTTTAATGAAGTCCTTTGCGTTTGAGCAGGCCGCCCGTGGTATCATCAATACTTTGCTGTACAATAAATGCTTTAGGATCGATACCCAGGATGGTTTGTTTAAGCGAAGGGATCTCGAGACGGGTAGCCACGGTAAAAACAATATCCCGCGGATCATTGATATGCCCATCTTTACCGTAGCCGCTTTTGCCCTGGTAAATAGTAACCCCGCGACCCAGCGTTTCGGTAATGGCCTTGCGGATGGCTTCGCTATGGGTTGATATGACGGTGATACCGGAGTATTGTTCGATACCGTTCAAAATAAAGTCGATCATTTTGGCGGCAGCCATGTAAGTAAGGATGGAGTACATAGCGGGCTCCACACCCAAAAAGAAAGCGGCCAAGCTAAATATAAGCACGTTGAGTACCAGAATAAAGTCGCTTACTTTAAGCAGTTGTGTTTTTTTGCTCACCAGCACGGCGGCAATTTCGGTGCCATCAAGCACGGCACCACCACGCATGGCCAAACCACTGCCTGTACCTATAAAAACACCCCCAAATACGGCGGTAAGTAATTTATCATGCGTAACATCGGGGAACTGAACCACAGCCAAAACTATCGCGAGCAGACCAATAGCCAGCGTACTTTTAATAGCGAACTGCAATCCCAGTTTTTTATAGCCCAACCAAAGGAAAGGTACATTGATAATAAAAATAAGTATAGAGATGGGCGCATGTGTGATATCCGATATCAGCATGGCTATACCGGTAGCGCCACCATCAATAAAATGGCTCGATAATAAAAAGCCTTTTAACCCAAATCCGGCAGATAATATTCCCAATCCTATAGTTATTGCATCTTTTACTGTCTTGATTGCGTCCATGCCCAAATATAGCCCTTTGAAGCTAAAAGGAGGCATAAAGGTAGGTTTTTGTTGGGAATTAGCCGGGAAAAACGTACGTCATTACGAGCGAAGCGTGGCAATCCCTAACTCTACAGAGCAGCTCTGCTTATCGGGGATTGCCACGCTTGGCTCGCAATGACGCGTTTGTTTTTTTTCTATTTCAACACCATCTGCGCCGTATTCCTGCTTACCTGTTCCAGCAACACAGTTTTACCGTTGGTTAGCTCTTTCAATGCGCCGTCGGCATGGTGCCTTACCGTGATGAGTGTTAAGCCGGTATTGTATTTTACTTTGAAATCCTGCTGCAAACTGTTCAGCAGTTTTTCAAAGCGCTCTTCGTAAAAGTCAAAACAAACAGAAAAGCTAAGGGCCGAGGTTTGCATTACGTTTACTTTTACCTGGTTCTGCGCAAACAGACCAAAAACATCGCTCAGGTGATCTTCGGTGATAAAAGAATAGTCTTTAGAAGATACCGACAGCAACACCTGGTTTTGTTTAAGGATGATGACCGGTTTTACAAAGCTATTTACGCCATCTTCCTTAATAATAGTCCCCGGCGCCGATGGATCAGAAAACGGTTTAACCAGCAAGGGTATATTGGCATTCTGCAGCGGTTTGATGGTTTTGGGGTGGATGACACTTGCGCCGTAATAGGTCATCTCGATAGCTTCGGAATAGGAGAGCTCATCAAACTTTACCGTATCAGTAAAAAACTTAGGGTCGGCGTTCAGGATACCGGGCACATCCTTCCAGGTAGTTACCGATTCGGCACCCAGGCATGATGCAAAGATGGACGCGGTATAGTCCGATCCCTCACGCCCCAATGTGGTGGTAAAATTCTCAGATGTGCCGCCCAAAAAACCCTGGGTTACAACAATGCCTTTATCCAGCAAAGCCGGGATGCCTTTGGTGATGCTTTCACGGGTTTTATCCCATTGCACTGCGCCTTCACGATAAGTATTATCGGTATGGATATAGCCACGTACATCCAGCCATTGGTTTTTTAACCCTTCTTTATTTAAGTATGCACTGATGATGCGGGTAGATACCAGCTCGCCGATGGATACGATCTGGTCGTAAATAAAGTCGTATTCATCATGGGGTTCATCCTCAATCATCCAGTCAATCTCCACAAAAGTGTTGGCTATTTCATCAAACACCGGGTGCTTGGCATCAAACAGCTCATGCAGGATATCGAAATGGTACTGTTTGATGCCTTCGTAGATGAGGTGCATATTGTCCGACTGATCCACATAGGCCCGGGTAAGGCTTTCCAGTGCGTTGGTGGTTTTGCCCATGGCCGATACCACGATAAGTAACTGATTCCCTGTATATTTTTTAACAACGCTGGCCAGGTTAATGATGCCACCGGCATCTTTAACAGACGCGCCTCCGAATTTAAAAACAAGCATTTATTTGATGTATTTGGACACAACCGAACCTGGTCGTAATAATGATTTGATGGATGAATAGGGGATGATGAGGGTTGTTGTACCGCCCGCGTAAGGTTTGATCTCGTAGGAGTTATAAAAGAATTTTAGTCCGACGGGGCTGATCAGGAAATTATCATTCAGCGCGAATTTATTATCCTTAAAAAAGTAATCATTAGCCAGCGAAGCAGTGGGGCTCAGTTTTTCGTCTTTCCTGAAAATGCTTTCGGCAATGGTTCTGAGCTTTTCTTCATATCCGGCAGTAAAAATATCATCCAGCGTAAGGTCTTTATTAGCTTTAGTATCCCAGTTGATAAAGAATGTAGCAGCGGCACCATGCGCGCCTCCCTGGTAAGTATCGCCGCCAACTTCAAGTGTTGTCAGGCTCGAATCCTGTAATATCACTTTGGCATAGCTGTTCAGCTTGTAATACATAGCCAGTTTGGGCTCAGTTTTCTTCAAATCATTGTACGATTTAAAGAAAGCCTTGTTCATAAGCTCAATGGTGCTATCTGGCTGCCCATCCATGGCAAACAGGCCTCTTATCTTCTGGGTGATAGAGTCGTTCAGCTTTTTCTGCCCTGTAAAAACCGGGTATTTGATGGTTACTACAGCACAGGCACTGTCTGGCTTATTGCCGCAATCTGCCGCACGCTCATGTATGTTTTTGTAGGTATAGGAAAGCGTGTCGGCACTGGTAGTGTCCTTCTGCTTTGATGGAACACCCCATTGGCATGACGCGAAAGCGAAACTAACAACGATAAAATAAAACAGGTAGCTGGTTTTCATGGCTTAATAGTTTAAAAGCTGTTCTTTTGATAAGGAGGCATTGAGCCACCCGGCCTCAATATTGGCTTCGTATTTTTTATAAAAATTGATGGCCGGCTCGTTCCAGTCGAGCACTTGCCATACCATACCGCTAAAGCCTAATTCTTTGGCCTCAGCAATCAGTACGTTGAATAATAATTTACCAACACCTTTGCCGCGATATTGTTCGGTAATAATCAGGTCTTCCAAATATAAGCGGCAGCCTTTCCAGGTAGAGTAGCGTACATAATAAACCGCGAAGCCAATTATCTGACCCTCAGCTTCGGCAACAAAAGCCTTCCAAACAGGTTTAGGGCCAAAGCCGGCATCCTCAAACTCCTGCAGACTTACGGTTACCTCTTCGGGCGCTTTTTCAAAAAGGGCCAATTCATGCACCAGATCCATTAAACGCGGACAGTCTTCTTTGCGGGCAATTCTTATATCGATGTTCATTAGTTCAATTGTTCATTAGGTTTTGCAAACCAATAAAATTCATTTTTGTAATTATGAAAAACTATTCAGACGATCAGGCAACCACTCACTTAATCAACCCAATCTAACCACTCACTTAATTATTTTTCCAGTGCTTAATAACACGGTTGCCAAAAATGGTGCTGCCTACGCGTACCATATTACTACCCTGCTCAATGGCCAGTTTATAATCTGATGACATGCCCATCGACAGGGTATCAAAAGTATCTATCTTGCGGAAATAGCTTTGTTTAATGCCGTCAAAAAATGTCTTCAGTTCGTAATATTCTTCTTTGATCTGTTTTTCGTTATCGGTATTGGTGGCAATACCCATCAGTCCGCGAATGCGTACGTTATTAAACGTTACAAACTCATCTGAGCGCAGCAGTTCAATGGCTTCGTCAAAACCCAGGCCGTATTTGGTTTCTTCATCGGCGATATATATCTGCAACAAGCAATCTATAATACGGCCAGCTTTTTCCGCATGTTTGTTGATCTCATGCAGCAGTTTCAGGCTGTCGACAGATTGGATCATGCTCACAAAAGGAGCAATATATTTAACCTTATTGCTTTGTAAATGCCCTATCAGGTGCCATTTAATATCTTTAGGTAGCTGCTCATATTTCTCTACCAGCTCCTGCACGGTGTTTTCGCCAAACAGGCGCTGCCCTGCATCATAGGCCTCCTGCAGGTCGGCAGCAGGTTTAGTTTTCGACACCGCCAATAAAGTTACCCCCGGGCCCGTTTCTTTTTTTAAACTTTTGATATTATCTGCAATGCTCATTTATCCGTAAATTTGCTTAATTATTAAGGGCCTCACTTAAATACACTCCATCCCGATAGCTATCGGGAGAGAGGACTTTAGCCCTGCTCTTTTTTGAACCTTCTCCCGATGGCTATCGGGATGGAGAGGGCAGGGTGAGGCTCTTTGAATATTTTACTTAATTAGCCGCTAAATTACAGAATGCATAAATATTTAACCTTGTTTTTTTCAGTATCACTACTTTTATGTGCCTGTAAAAACGATAAACCGCCCGGCGGACTTATAAAACCTGATGCGATGGCTGGTCTGCTAACCGAAATTCACATCATTGACGGACATTTATACTCTGGGTTGCAAACACCGGATACGCTGTACAAATATGGTATGGGCAATTATCTGGCCGCCTTTGAACGGTTCCATACCGACTCCGGAACTTTTAAAAGGAGCATGAATTATTATGCCAAATACCCGGACAAGCTTACCGATATATATGATAAGGTTGATGAGCGGATCAAAGCCCTGGCCGATTCGGTTAACAAGCTACAGGCCATAAACCGCAAGGCTGAATTAAAAGCCGATTCTATCAAAATGGCTCATAAGGCCGATTCTATTAAAAAAGCTGTTCACAAAGCCATAAAGCCGGTAAACAAGGCCGACTCTATCAAAAAGGCCGCAAACAAGCTTGATTCTATCAAAAAGGCCATGAAAAAGGCTGATTTTCTAAAAAAGTTAAAACAAAAACATCCTGATGCTTTACCCAAAAAATAGTGTTGATAAGCTGGGGTTTACCGAGGTAAAAGAATTAATTAAAGCGCATTGCCTGAGCGAAATGGGTCAACAAATGGTTGACAAGATACAGGTGATGAGCAATTACGACCTGATATACAAGTTCCTGAACCAGGCCAACGAGTTTAAAAATATCCTGGTTAATGATGCTGCCTTACCCATTCATCACTTTTTCGATATAAAAACCTTAGCCAACAAAGCCCGTATTGAGGGCGTATTTTTGTCTGAGGAAGAATTTTACCAGGTGCAAACCTCCCTGCAAACCGTATTCGCGGTGATCGCTTACTTTAGCGAGCGGGAAGGGTTATACCCAAACCTCGAGGCTTTATTTGAACACCTGCCTATTGAAAAGGCGATCCTGAAAAAGATTGACGCCGTTATTGACCCCAAAGGCAAGATCCGTCCCAACGCTTCGCGCGAGCTGAATGAAATTACCCTGGGCATTGCCAAGGCCGAACAAGAGGCCCGCAAAAAGATAGACCAGATATTTAAAGCCGCATCCGGCAGTGGTTGGACGGCCGATGGCTCGCTTACCGTACGCGATGGTAGGCTGTGTATCCCGCTGCTGGCCGAAAACAAACGCAAGCTTAAAGGATTTATCCATGATGAATCCGCATCGGGCCAAACCGTTTATATGGAACCCGAGGAGGTATTTACGCTGAATAACCGTGTACGTGATCTGGAGTTTGAGCGCCGCCGCGAGATAGTTAAAATATTAACTGCTTTGACAGATGAATTGCGGCCCTATACGCCGCTTTTACTATCCTATCATGGTTTGTTAACCAAGCTCGATTTTGTACGCGCCAAGGCGCTGTTTGCTATTGATATAGAGGCCGAAATGCCGCAGGTAGTTAACGAAGCCCGCTTAAAATTGTACAATGCCCGCCATCCGCTGTTGTTCCTGAATTTCAAGAACGAGCAGAAAACGGTAGTTCCGCTCAATGTGCATATTGACGAAGGTACCCGCATTATTGTGGTATCGGGGCCGAATGCGGGTGGTAAGTCGGTTTGTATGAAAACCGTTGGTTTACTGCAAATGATGGTGCAGGCCGGTTTGCTGATCCCGGCTGCCGAAGCCAGCGTGGTTGGGGTGTTTAAACAAATGTTTGTGGATATTGGCGATGATCAGTCGATCGAGAGCGATTTGAGTACCTATAGCGCGCACCTGAGCAAAATGAAAACTTTTGTGGAAGATGCTAACGGCAAAACGCTCATCCTGATTGATGAGTTTGGTACCGGAACTGATCCGCAGTTTGGCGGCCCTATTGCCGAGGCTGTGCTGGAATCCCTGAATCAGAAAAAGGTGCGGGGGATGGTCACCACGCACTACTCCAACCTCAAAATATTTGCCAGTAATACCGAGGGTATCGAAAATGCTTCGATGCTGTTCAACAATGTGGAAATGAAACCGCTTTACCAGTTAGAAATTGGCAAGCCCGGCAGTTCCTACGCGTTTGAGATCGCTCAGAAAATAGGTTTACCGGCCAATGTGCTTAACCTCGCCAAAAATAAAATAAGCGAAGGCCAGAAAAAAGTAGATACCCTGCTGGTTGACCTGGAACGCGAAAAGCGCGAAATATTTGAAACCAAGCAAAAGCTGGATAAGCAGCAACGCCGTGTAAACGAACTGCAAACCGAAAACGAGAAGCTGAAAAGCTACCTGGACGAGAACAAAAAAGTGCTGATCAAAGAGGCTAAGGATCAGGCTAAAAACATCATCCTGAATGCCAATAAGCTGGTGGAGAATACCATATCCGAAATAAAAAGCAGCAATGCCGATAAGGAGGTAACCCGTGCCCTGCGCGAAAACCTGAATACCGAGCTTAAAAAGAATACCGTTAAAGTTGAACCCGTAAAACCAAACCCGGCAGCTGCAGACGAAGAGTTGAAACCCGGCGATTGGGTGAAACTAACCGATTCGGAAACTACCGGGCAGGTGATCGAGCTGATCAAGGACAATGTGGTAATTGCCATTGGCGACCTGCGTACCGTGGCCAAAAAGAAACGGGTTGTCAAAGTTTCCAAATCGTCGGTACCGAAGGATATCCGCAGAAACTTTAGCTCGCACACCAATGATCTGGCTAGTTTTAGTCCGGAGATTGATGTGCGGGGGATGCGTACCGAAGATGCCCTGCACGCCATTGAAAAACTGTTTGACCGCGCCTTGATGATGGGCTTCAATAACCTCAAAATCATTCATGGTAAAGGCGATGGTATCCTGCGTAAAATGATCAGGCAGTACCTCAAAAAGTACGACCAGGTAGATCGCCTGGAAGATGAACACGCCGACCGCGGCGGCGATGGTATAACATATGCATATTTAAAGTAAATTAGCTGTTAAAATAAGTATCGAGTAGTTAGTATCAAGTATCAAGATTGCTTAAATGCGGCATCTGCTGTCAATAAAAAAGTCGTGATACTTGATACTAACTACTCGATACTAAACGTAAATTATGGCATTAAAAAGTATCACTCCTATGTTATATACGCTTCGTGTTAAGGAAAGCGTTGATTTTTATGTTAGTAATCTGGGTTTTACCTGCGTTGGTTTTGATGAAGACTGGGGCTGGGCAACCGTGAGCAGGGATGATATCGAAATTATGATCGCGCTCCCCAATGAGCACGAAACCTTTACCGTGCCCAAATTCACGGGCTCTTTTTACATCCGCACCAATAACGTGGATGAGCTATGGAATGAGTTGAAGGAAAAAGCGGTGATCTGCTATCCTATTGAAGATTTTAACTATGGTATGCGGGAGTTCGCGGTTTTTGATAACAATGCCTATATACTGCAGTTTGGCACGCCTTTGGAATAGTTGGGATTGAAGATTGAGGTTGATTTTATTTAAACAGTTTTTTATAATTTTAAATCACAGCCATTAACCATGCGTAAGATCTGCACTGTAGTTCTGTTCCTTATTTTTGCTATCGGTTTAAGTTGCGCTGATGCTCAGATTGCGGTATTTAATAGTAAAGACCCGCACATACGTTATACCGGCCGCATCAATATGACCGACGGAGCCGCTGAACTTTACTGGACGGGTTCGTCGGTTAAAATTAACTTTAGCGGTACTGGTGCATCGGCGCTCCTACGGGACGAACGCGGCGAAAACTACTTTACCGTTATTGTTGATGGCAAGGTAGCTAACACCATTCATTTAGACAGTACCAAACGGGTTTATACCCTGGCCGAAGGATTGCCAGCCGGAGCACATAGTGTTGAGTTATTTAAACGTACAGAGTGGGAAATGGGCAAAACTACTTTTTACCAGTTTATACTGGCCAAAGAAGCTACTGTTTTGCCTGCGCCACCTGCTAAAAAGCACAGGATAGAGTTTTTTGGTAATTCCATTACCTGCGGATACGCGGTGGAAGATACTACCGGGCAGGATAGGGGCTCCGCGCCCTATGAAAATGGCTATATCAGCTATGCGGCCATTACCGCCCGCCATTTTGATGCCGATTATGTATGTACTGCTAAAAGTGGTATCGGTGTTATGGTAAGCTGGTTCCCGCTCATTATGCCCGAAATGTATAACCGGCTTAATCCAAAGGATCCCACAAGCTTATGGGATTTTTCCAAATATATGCCGGAGCTGGTGGTGATCAACCTGTTTCAGAACGATTCCTGGATAGTTCAGCAACCCAACAATCAGCAGTTTAAAGAACGCTTTGGCGCCAAAGCACCCGAATCCGACCAGATCATTAAAGCTTACAGGGAGTTTGTAAAAAATATCCGCAAAAAATACCCTAAAGCACAGATCATTTGTGCGCTGGGCAGTATGGACGCTACCAAAGCAGGTTCGCCATGGCCTGGTTATATCGAAAAGGCGGTAGCCAGCCTCAATGATAAGGCAATTTATACCCATTTTTTCCCTTTCAAAAACACTCCCGGACACCCCAGCGCCAAGGAGCAGCAAGTTATGGCCGATGATCTGATCAGCTTTATTGATAAGCAGGTGAAGTGGTAAAACGCCAGTAGAGTCAAGAAGTTAGAGTCAGGAATCAAGAAGGAAAAAGCTTTATTATATGGCTATTTCTTACGTCTTGATTCTTGACTCTTAATTCTTATATCTAAATTTGAGCAACCAATTATAGAACATGAATAAAGTAGTTAGTGGTGCCGATGAGGCCATCCGCGATATTCAGGATGGCATGACTTTAATGCTGGGTGGCTTTGGCCTTTGCGGGTTGCCCGAAAATTGTATAGCCGCGCTGGTAAAACAGGGGCGCAAACAACTTACCTGTATCTCAAACAATGCCGGGGTTGATGATTTTGGCATCGGCCTGATGCTGAAACAGCGGCAGGTAAAAAAAATGATCTCCTCATACGTTGGCGAAAATGCCGAATTTGAACGCCAGTTACTCAGCGGCGAACTGGAAGTAGAACTGCTGCCGCAGGGCACGCTGGCTACCCGCTGTATGGCTGCCGGTTATGGTATGCCCGCTATTTTTACCCCTGCCGGTGTAGGAACCGAAGTAGCCGAAGGCAAAGAAACCCGTAATTTTAACGGTAAGGATTACCTGATGGAAATGGCTTTTGATGCCGATTTTGCCATTGTAAAAGCCTGGAAGGGTGATACCATGGGCAACCTGGTGTACCGGTCCACCGCGCGTAATTTTAACCCGGTGATGGCCATGGCGGGTAAAATAACCATTGCCGAGGTAGAAGAACTGGTACAACCCGGCGAACTCGATCCCGATCATATCCATACTCCTGGTATTTATGTACATCGTATTTTCCAGGGTAAAGATTATGAGAAAAGGATAGAACAGAGGACGGTGAGGGTGAAGCAATAAAGATAGAAGGAGCAAAGAGCAAAGGCAAAAAAGAACCTGAACAAAACCACGCGTCATTGCGAGCGTAGCGTGGCAATCCCAAACTATACAGAGCGACTCTGTAAATCAGGGATTGCCACGTCGTTCCTCCTCGCAATGACGTGCTGGGAAATAAATAAGAAATTATGTTGGATAAAACAGGAATAGCAAAGCGAATAGCTAAAGAAATAAAAGACGGTTACTACGTGAACCTGGGGATTGGTATCCCCACCTTAGTAGCCAATTATATACCCGAAACCATGGATGTGGTGCTGCAGTCAGAAAATGGCTTGCTGGGCATGGGACCATTTCCGTTTGAAGGGGAGGAGGATCCGGATGTGATCAACGCGGGTAAACAAACTATTACCATGTTGCCGGGCTCGGCCATATTTGATTCGGCTATGAGTTTTGGGATGATCCGTGCGAAAAAGGTAAACCTCACCATCCTGGGCGCTATGGAGGTATCTGAAAATGGTGATATTGCCAATTGGAAGATTCCCGGTAAAATGGTAAAAGGCATGGGCGGCGCCATGGACCTGGTAGCATCCGCCGAAAACATCATTGTAGCCATGCAGCACGTGAACAAAGCAGGCGAATCAAAGCTATTGCCCCAATGTACTCTGCCGCTCACCGGTGTACACTGCGTAAAAAAAATAGTGACCGAACTGGGCGTATTTGATGTATTGCCCGAAGGTGGTTTTAAACTGTTGGAACGTGCGCCGGGTGTAAGTGTGGAAGAGATTAAAAATGCAACTGCCGGTAAACTGATTGTTGAAGGAGAAATTCCGGAAATTGTTATTTGATCCGTAGTTCATGGATCATAGGTGATTTATAGATCATAGTTGATAATTCGTCGTGATTAATACCATGAACCATTAACTATGATCTATGAACCATCAATTATTAAAATAATTTCTTCCTTAAATCTGCCGATATTTCTTCGGTTACGGCAATGATATCCTGGGCAACATGACTGTTGTTGGTGATCACCCGGTCGCATTCGTCTTTATAAGGCAATAAAAACTCTTTATAAGCTGGTACCACATGGTTAATCCATTTGTACATCACATCATCGTGCGAGTAGCCGCGCTCTATCAGATCGCGTTTCAGGCGGCGTTCTAAGGCCACTTCTTCGTTGGCTTCAATAAAAACTTTCATGTCCAGCATATCTGCAATATCCCTGAAATGCAGAATGAACAAGCCTTCTACAATTAAAATAGGCGCCGGCTTTATTTCCAGCATTTTGGGCACAATATTAGGGTTGTTAAAAGTATACTCGGGCTTAATAATGGTTTCATTATTAAAAAGTTTACTGATATCCTGCTGAAAGTGTTCATGGTCGATAGTAGATGGCAGGTCGAAATTATACTCCTTATTCTCTTCGGGCGTCATGTTATGGGCCACCGGAAAATAGTAGTCATCCTGCGATACCAGGCACACCTCGTCGGCAGTAAAATGCTCCAGGAAACATTTTAAGAAAAAGGTTTTGCCAGATCCACTACCACCGGCAATTCCAATAATATAAGGTTTATTCATTCGGGTTCGGACTGCCGTAGCTGATGTTTACGTGAATGCGTTTATCTAAAGCACCTAATGCGTCGGCTGTGTTTTTGGTCATTACAATAAGTACATCCTTGGTAGCTTCGCTGTCGGTAAATCGGCCTACAACTTTAGCATAGGTGGTATGGTTGTTCATAGGATTGGTAATCTTGATCACGGTGCCGATAGGGGCGGTGCGGTGTAATACCAGTTCCTTTTTAGGGTCAAGGCTGGTATCATCTATCCAGGTGGCTACACCTGTTTCATTTTTTTCATACAGGCCAAAACGGTTGGCTTTCAGTTTATTGCCCGCGCTGTCAATAGCGGCCACGGTTGAATCAGAGGTGGTTACTACCGCGTCTTGCTTAGCCACAGGTCTTTCTTCTGGTGGCATGCCCGAGCGTACTTTAATCACCTGATTCGGGGTAAGCGTGCTGGAAGTTAAGTTGTTCAGTTTGGTGATATCTTCAACAGAAGTGCCGAAACGTTTGGCTATAGAATAAAGCGTTTCGCCAGCAGACACTTTGTACTGCTGCACATTATCCATATTTACCGGCTTGGCAGGGGTGGTATCGGCAGCTGGTGTTGTAGTTGTTACGGTTGTAGCCGGGGCTTGTTGCTGTACTACCGGCTGTTGTGTTTGTGGTTTTGGTTGTTGAGCTACCGGCTGTTGTGGCTTTGGCTGCTGAACAGGCTGTTGCACTTGTGGCCTGGTTTGCTGAACCGGCGCAGGTGTTGTGGCAGCGGTTTGTGTAAATGATTGTTCGGTAGGTACTTTAACAATGCCGCCAATTTTAAGCGGCGCGTTGTTATTGAATTGCATGATAGCCTTAGGGCTTACATTATAACGGCGACCGATAGAGTAATAATTATCTTTAGGATCAAGTTTGTGTAGTACAACTTTTTTTCCGTTCAGGTTTTCAACTCCAACAGAGTCTACAACCGGGTTTGCAAAAATGGATATGGACAGGGTAAGTAGGGGAGCGATGACTAATAAAATCTTTAATTTCATAATAAATTATAATACAGTAACTTATAAGTTTAAAACTATTAATGCTGACCGTTCTTTTAAATAGATCAGGTTATTCTTATGTACTACAAACGCCTCGGGCTGCAATTTTTGTATGTTGCTGTTTAACAAATCATGGTAAACAATTACGCCTTCGCTATCAATAATATATAAATGCTGCTTTATTTTTTCCTGAAAAAACGTGTGCAAAGATACAATTCTGTAGCTATTGTGCTCCAAATAATGAAGGCTATTTAAATAAGGTTCGGCAGGTAAGGGTAATTCTTTTAAAAGAGATGCCGGGAGCATCTGGGGTACAACAATATCATTATGTAATGGTGTATCTATTGCCGGTTGATGGGTTCGTAAAAGTCCGCCTGTTTTTATATCGGCCAAAAATAATTTCGGGGGCTGTACCTGGGCGTTATAAACTATGGGGCCGTTTACACACAGGTGATCAAAGGCCAGGGTATAATTGCTCCACAGCGTTTCTCCGCTTGTGCCATCAATGGCTATCAGGCCTTTATGTACAGGGCCTTTCTCTGATTGATAATTGTGTACGAGGAGCGTACCATCGTAAGCCGTTTCAATACCGGTAAGCCATCGCTCGGGGGTGGTGATATCCTTAAAGTAAACATCGCCGCTGAGCAGATTTATGGCGCCAAAAGCTACTTTTTTATCTTCGCTGTTACGCAGTTCAACAAACAATGTGGAGCTGATAACGTCAATTTCCATACGCCAGATGGGCCAGTCAAATTGTTGGTTAATAAAAGGTAGCATCTGTGTCATAAAGTGTGTAAATATGGGTAATAAATTCAAATCTGCTTATATTTACCAAACATTGCTGCCAAGCTAATGTTAAACATAAAAATCACTATTTATATATGAACGCTAAAGAAATTAGTCTGGAAGAAGGTAAAGTAAAACCTGTTGTTGACCACTTAAATGACCTTTTGGCCAACTATCATATCTACTACCAAAAAGTACGCGGCTGCCACTGGAACATCAAAGGACAAAACTTTTTTACGCTGCATTTAAAGTTCGAAGAACTGTATACTGCAGCGCTGACCACCATTGACGAACTTGCCGAGAGGATATTAACCCTGGGCAAATCGCCATACAGCACATTTAATGATTATATTACAAAATCGGCCATCAAAGAAATCCAAACCATTGGCTTAAAAGATACCAAAATGGTAAAAGCCGTTATTGATGACCTGGCTGTTTTAATTGCCAAAGAAAGAGAGATCCTGGACATTACCGCCGAAGCAGGTGACGATGGCTCAAACGATATGGTGAACCGCTTTATGCAGTTTAACGAAAAAAATACCTGGATGCTACGTTCATTTGTGAACGAGGACTAAGAAACACCGGTCAAGTATCATTTTATAAAGCCGCTGATGTTTTACTTCAGTGGCTTTTTTGTTGCTTTTATGTTAATAAGGCACCTCAGCGCAAACGTTTGAGTAGAATAATGGGCCGAATACTTTTGATTTAAAAAAGATACGTTGTAGAATTGCCTACCAAAACATAAAGCCTTGAAAGTAATACATAGCGTACACCCCGAAGATTTTAAAAGCTATCAGACAGCCCAGATAAGAGAACGTTTTTTAATTGACCAACTAGTTCAAACAGATCAAATTAATTGTACTTACACCCATTACGACCGCATGATTGTAGGAGCAGCTCACCCGGTAACCAAATCGGTAGAGCTGGAAAACTATCCTAACCTGCGTGCCGGTTATTTTTTAGAGCGCCGCGAAATCGGCATCATCAACGTAGCCGGTGATGGCGAAGTTACCGCCGATGGCCAAACCTTCCAGGTAAATAAGCTGGATTGCCTGTATATAGGCAAAGGTGTTAAAAGTGTAAAATTTGCCAGTAAAAACAGCGCGGAGCCAGCGGTATTCTACCTGCTTTCGGCCCCGGCACACGCGGTATATCCTACCACATTAATGACCAATGAGGATGCTGCCAAAGTACATACCGGCTCTATCGAAACAGCTAATAAACGTACTATCAATAAATACATCCACCTGGAAGGTATCAAAAGCTGCCAGCTGGTGATGGGCCTTACCATATTGCATGGTGGCAGCGTTTGGAATACCATGCCAGCACACGTGCATGATCGCCGTATGGAAGCCTATTTTTATTTTGACGTGCCGGAAGGACAACGCGTGTTCCATTACATGGGCGAGGGGCAGGAAACCCGCCATGTGCTGATGGATAACTATGATGCCATCGTTTCACCACCATGGAGCATCCACTCGGGCAGTGGCACGGCCAGCTATAGCTTTATATGGGGCATGGCCGGCGAAAACCTCGACTATACCGACATGGATGCTATTGCCATTCCTGATATCAGATAAAAAGATCAATTGATTCATAAAACATAAAAAAACATTGGAAAATTCATTTTCATTAGCCGGTAAAGTTATCGTAGTAACCGGCGGTACCGGCATCCTGGGCGACGCCTTTGTAAATGCTATTGTAGAAGCCGGCGGAGCGGTAGGTATCCTTGGTCGGAAAAAAGAAGTGGCCGAAGAACGTGCCGAAGCCATCAACAAAAATGGCGGCAAAGCTATAGCTTTAGTTGCCGACGTGCTGAACGAAGAAGAGTTGATAGCCGCCAAAGATAAAATTGTGGCCGCTTTTGGTCGGGTTGATGGCCTGGTGAATGGCGCAGGTGGCAACATGCCCGAAGGTGTTTTAGCCCCCGAAGAAGATATTTTTAAAATGAACATCGCCGGTATGAAAAAGGTGATGGACCTGAACACTTGGGGAACTATCATTCCAACCCAGATATTTGGCGAAGCTATCGCCAAAACTGCTGGCAAAGGTAGTATCGTAAACATCTCATCCATGAACTCTAAACGTGCCATCACCAAGGTGTTGGGCTATAATATTGGTAAGGCGGCTGTTGATTGTTATAATCAATGGTTCGCTGTGGAACTGGCTAACCGTTATGGCGATAAGATCAGGATGAATGCGCTTGCGCCAGGATTTTTCCTCACCGAGCAAAACCGTAACCTGCTTACCAAACCCGAAGGCGGCTATACCCAACGCGGCGAATTGGTGATCAAACAAACACCGTTTAAACGTTTCGGGCATGCGGATGAACTGAAAGGGGCGCTGACCTGGTTGCTGAGTGATGCATCGGCATTTGTAACCGGATCGATGATCTGCGTTGATGGCGGGTTCTCGATATTTGGCGGGGTGTAAGAACAAAGAATTAGCTGCTCTGTTAAAGAAAAGTAATACCAAAAAGGGGCTTTCACCCTGAACTCCGTCGAAGAGTGGAGCGCAGAGGCCTACCCACCATGCTTCGACGGAACTCAGCATGACACCCTATGGATATTATATGTTACTGACTATAAACCCATTTTTATGAAACTGAAATTAACCATAATAACCCTGTTGATGGGTGCCGGTGCAGCCGCCAGTGCTCAAACCGTAACGCTCGATTATTATTTTAACCACGAAGTGCATAAAAATAAGGCCGGGCAGCAGGAGCGTTTCCATTACCTCTGGGGCGAAAAGCAAAATTCAGGCTTTTCTATATTCGGTGCTACTTTTACCACTGCCGGTGCCAAACTGGATTCGCTCGATCAGGCGCCTACGGCAGAGAATCTAAAAAACACGGCTATTTATATCATTGTTGATCCGGATACCAAAAAGGAAAGTCCGAACCCCAACTATATCCAGCCCAAGGATGTGGAAGAGATTAGCAAATGGGTGAAAAAAGGTGGTGTGCTATTAATGATGGCTAATGACAGCGCCAACGTGGAGTTGCCGCACTTTAACACCCTGGCCGCCAAATTTGGGATGCATTTTAATGATGACCTGCAAAATCACGTGATTGATGATGCGCATTTTGAAGATGGCGCGGTAAAAACTACAGGCAATCCGGTATTTGAAACCGCCAATAAGATATTTATGAAGGATGTATGTTCTATCGGTCTTACCGGCGCTGCAAAATCTGTTCTTAAAAATAGTAACGGCGCTACCATTATTGCCAGCGCCAAATATGGCAAAGGAACGGTTGTTGCGGTGGGCGACCCCTGGTTATATAACGAATATGTAAATGGCAGGCTACCGGCTGGTTTCGAAAACGATAAAGCCGCAAATGACCTGGTGCATTGGCTGCTACAGTTGGCAATAGGTAAATAGATTAACAGGCAGTAAGAGATATAACGCGCGGCTGACAGGAGTCTGTTGGATAAGTAGTACATTTGCCTATATTTTCCTGTGGTGTAATGGTAGCACTTCTGATTCTGGTTCAGACGATCGTGGTTCGAGCCCATGCGGGAAAACAAAACAAAAAAGATCTTAGCAATTTGCTAAGATCTTTTTTGTTTGTTGGGTGATCCTGATGCTAAGTGCTTGGGTCTCCTCAGGGTCTTCTGAAAGGGACCCTGAGTTTATTCTTGCCTCAATCCAATGCCTCAGGGTCCTCTGCGAGAGATCCAAAGGAGACTGTAAGCCCGTTAGGTTTATTAAACTGTGGCGAAATATAGCGAATGTGTAAGCCGGATTAGGGTTTATTTAGCTGTCTTTATTGGCCAGTGCCCTGATTTTCTTAATGGTAGCCATTTGGGCGTTAAAATGATTTTGGTGTTTTTTTAAACTCCAATTAGGCTTGTCTGATATAAATGATTGCCATTTATCATTAAAGGCATCAGCAGCATTTTTATCCAGATAGGTCAAAGCACAATAGGCATCGTCCTGATCAAACCACAGATCTTTCCTGTCGAGATAATAATTAAGATAGGTTATCAAATAGTTTTTAGCGCTATCGGTATCAAACTGAGCAAGCGCCAGGCAATACGCGTCACCGGCATAGCATACTTCGCTTTTTAGTAAATGATTACCAATAATTTCTTCAAACTCAACGTAATTATTTATGGCTGCAAAAAAAGCGCCGCATAACCTTGTTCGCCAATTAAAATCCCCTAATAATAACGCCACGATCTTAGTATTTATAGTGTGCGATGTCATGGCAAATTCCTGAAGTTTGGATTGATCAAGATTAGCAATACTGGTCATGTAAAACGGTAGCACATATTGATCTATAATATCGTCTGAGAATTCTTCTTCATTTCTTGGACCCGTCAAATCTTCAAACGGATTATGGTGTCTTACCATTGCTCCTGCTACATGCAATTCAATTGCTTCTTTCTCTGTTTTTTTCGAAAAAAGCTTGGTCCAAAGTTTTTTTCCGCTCATTTTGTAGCTCAACTGATTGTATAAAATATCTGTATGATTACAGATGCTAAGCACCCAGACCGGCAACTTCGCCTATAATAATAATTGCCGGATGAGTTAGTTGGTGCGTGTCGGTCATCTGTCGCAAATCCTTAACCTGGCCACGGGCTACTTTTTGCTGTGGTAACGATGCATGCTGGATAATGGCCGCGGGCGTATTGCCCTTGCCTTCGGATATATAAGTATCGGCAATGGCGTCAACCTGTTTCATGCCCATATAAATGGCCACGGTAGCGTTGCTTTGCATGGCCAGTTTCAGATCGGCCGATAGCGATCCGTCTTTTTTAGTTCCGGTGATGATCCACACGCCCTCGCTCATGGCCCGGTGGGTTAATGGTATATCTAAAAATCCCGAAGCCTGTATGCTGGTAATACCGGGTATATAGTGGGTCTTGATGCCCTGTTCACGGGCATATATGATCTCTTCAAATCCACGGCCAAATATAAAGGGGTCGCCGCCTTTCAGGCGTACAACACTCCCTTTGGTAAAGGCATAATGTTTGATCATCTCCAGAATGGTTTCCTGCGGGGTATAGCTACCATAAGGGTTTTTGCCGACGTAAATTTTTTCGCAGCCGGGTTTGGCTATATCCAATAATGCTTTGTTGGCCAGGTTGTCATATAATATCACATCGGCCTGCTGTAAAATTTTATATCCCTTTACGGTAATCAGTTCCGGATCGCCGGGACCTGCGCCCAATATAAATAACTCTGGAATAGGAGTGCTGTGTGACATGTGCAATGCAGAAATTGGTTGATTGATACCCAGGTGTAAAATAATGAAAAATTTTACTGGATTAACAGGGTAGTTATAAGAGGTTGTTTAAATTTAAACGTAGAGACGCATAATTGCGTCTCCCGCTTTAAGGTACTTGGGCATTCTTTTGGTTAAATAAAAACAACATCCTGTGCCAGTTTTAAAAGCTCCTGGTGATTAATAAGCCGGATACTTTTGCCCGAAAGACCGATAAGCTTTTCATTTACCAGTTCATTCATCATCCGGAACACGGTTTCGTAAGTTGCCCCGGCGTAGGAGGCCAGGTCCTGCCGGCTCAGGTCGATATTGATAAAACCCTCCGCGGTAGTGCCAAATTGGTTTTGCAGGGATATTAAGGCCTCGGCAACGCGTCCTTTAACGGGCATGTGCGCCAGATTGCGCATTTTTCTTTCAGACTGTTTTAGCTCCTCAGTCAAAAACATGAGTAATTGATAGGTAAAATTGGCGTTTACTTTTAACGTGGCTTCAAAAAAAGCGATGTCCACATAACATACAACTGTTGGCTGCAGCGCTGCTGCTGATATGGGATAAAACCCTCCTTTACCTAAACCCCGGTGGCCAAAAAGAGAACCTTCCCTTGCAAAACGAACAATCAGCTCCTTATCCTTGTCCCATTTTTTATAAACCTTTACACTGCCGGAGTTAACAAAATAAATACCCGTTACCGGATCACCCTCTTTGAAAATAACTTCACCTTTTTTTACCTTATAGTTTATTTTATGAGTAGCAATGGCCGGTTTCCACTCATCTAAACAGTTTTTGCATAAAAAACAACTCTCTAAATCGCAAATATTTTGACTTTTTTTCATTTACACGTTTTTTATTTTAGTTAAATGGCATTATGTGCAAGTCTAATTAATAATTTTCATAAATTATGTATGTTAATAGTATGATAAATATCACACTTTGTAACTTTTTTATAAAATTTAATAAAAGAAAATGAAAAATTGATTTAATTAATGGTTGTTAATTAAATTATGTCGAAAAAATGAATAAAATATGGATGATTTATCCTTAAGATCTGAAAACTGTAAATTTATAAAGAGCAGTACCGATGTTGGGCACATTTTTTTGCAGCGTAAAAGCTTAGCTGGTATATTTGTATTGATAAACAGAAGGTACCTTCTGTAGTGTTCAAATTTTCCTATGGTGTAATGGTAACACGTCAGATTCTGGCTCTGAAGATTGAGGTTCGAGCCCTTGTAGGAAAACTTAAAATGGATAAAGTCGGGTAAATTTCGGCGCTTGTCAATTTTTATTTTACCCGTATTTTACCCGGTTACGCGGTAGGTGTTTACACCTATTAGGAGCCGGGCGCTATTTTCCCCGAAAAGTGTCTTGGGATAATTTAAATCAACTATAACGCTAATTTTTACTAGTTATTATACGGGGTATAGTTTTTACTATTTTTTAATTTTAAAGACAATAATGGTCTTTATATTTATCAAATGAAAAATAAATGTCGTTGTATTTTAATATATTTATAATCATAAACAACAAGCTGGCCGGCTATTATCATGATTGTTTGTGATTTTTTAACTATTAACAAAATTAGAGTACCGACAAATGAAAAAACAACTCTTGTTTAAGATGGGGGTGTGCATCGCTTGTGCATCTTCGTTACTAACTGCTTGTACTAAAAACAACCAAGGCGCCGATAAGGCGGCTTCTCCCAAAACCGCCATTTCTGCCGATGTAGCCCAAAAGATCAAAAATCTGGGTTTTAGCGCGGATAATGTTCGTAAAATGGGTAACAATTACATTGTAGAGGGCGATATCATGTTAACCCCGGCCAATTTAAATGAGGCTAACCCTGCGAGCCCTGTTCTTAGAGTAGCCGAAACAGAGCAGTACCAGACACACAACCTGGTTAAAAATTTACCAAGAACCATTACCGTATCCGTTTCCAATTTACCGACGGTTTACGCTACAGCTACAGCCAACGCGGTAGCACGCTACAACGCGTTAAACCTGACACTTAAATTTCAGGTGGTAAGCAGTGGCGGTGATATGGTGATTACCGGTTTTGACGAAGGTGTTGATTCTGATGGTTTTATTACTTTAGGTTATTCGGGTTTCCCAACCGCCTCTGGTGATGCTTTTAACGCTATTGGTATGAACACCAATGTTGATGCCTACGGAAGCAATCCTGATGTAGGATACCTAACCTCTGTTATCCAGCATGAAATGGGCCATTGCATAGGTATGCGCCATACTGATTATTTTAACCGTAACCTAAGCTGCGGCGTAAATGGTGGTGGCAATGAAGGCAGCACTTATAGCAGCAGCGATCCGCAGGATTATCCAGGCGCTGTTCACATCCCTGGTACCCCAACCAAAACATTTGATGCCGGTTCATGGATGCTGGCCTGCTCAAGCGGCACCGACCGCACGTTTAACGCGAATGATAAAATAGCATTGAACTATCTGTACTAAAACTATACAGTATTACTTTTTATTGATCAATCGGATAATTATTAACAAAATTAAAGTACCGACAAAATGAAAAAACAACTCTTGCTAAAAATTGGGGTGTGCATAGCTTGTGCATCTTCATTACTAATCGCATGTACCAAAAACAACAATCCTGGCGCCGAAAAAAAGGATGATCCGGCTACACAGATCTCTGCAGATGTAAGCAGCAAGATCACTGCTTTGGGTTTCAGCACCGATAACATGCGTAAGGTAGGGGATAATTACCTGGTAGAAGGTGATATCCTGCTAACCCCGGCTAATTTATCTGAAACCAGCACCAGTCCAACACTTAGAATTGCCGAAGTAGAGCAATACCGGACAACTAACCTGGTTAAAAATTTGCCAAGAACAGTTACCGTTTCAGTTTCAAACCTGCCAACTGTTTATGCTACGGCTACAGCTAATGCCGTGTCACGTTACAACGCGTTAAATCTTACCCTTAAATTTCAGGTGGTAAGCAGCGGTGGTGCTATTCAGATCATTGGTTTCAACGAAGGCCCAAGCGGTGGTTTCATCACCTTGGGTTCTTCTGGCTTCCCAACTTCATCAGGAAACCCTTACAACCAGATCAAGATGAACACTAACCCTGCCGCTTATGGCACTAATCCGGATCTGGGGTACCTTACTTCTGTTATCCAGCATGAAATGGGGCACTGTATAGGTATGCGCCATACCGATTATTTTAACCGTAACCTGAGCTGCGGTACAGGCGGCGGTGGTAATGAAGGTACAGCAGGCATTGGTGCTGTTCACATTCCGGGTACACCAACCAAAACATTTGATGCCGGTTCATGGATGCTGGCCTGTTCAAATGGGTCTGACCGCACCTTCAACGCGAATGATAAGATAGCATTGAACTACCTGTACTAAAAATATTGCTGCTTATTGATCAATCAAGCAGGCAATTATTATTAAATAATAAAAGGGAGGCTTTAGTTGTCCCGGATATTATTTTAAAAGTATTAACTAACAAAATTAGAGTACCGACAAAATGAAAAAACAACTCTTACTAAAAATGGGGCTATGCATTATATGTGCATCTTCATTACTAACTGCATGTACTAAAAACAATCAAAGCGCCGACAAAAAAGCCAATCAAACTCCGCAAATCTCGGCCGATGCTTCAAAACAAATCGCGGCTTTAGGTTTCAGTACCGACAACGTGCGCAAAATAGGTGACAATTACCTGGTAGAAGATGATATTTTACTTACTCCGGAGAATTTAAAAGAAGCTGCTGTTGCCGGCCCTATTGTTAGAATTGCCGAAACAGAACAGTATCAGACACACAACCTGGTGAAAAATTTACCAAGAACTATCACTGTTTCGGTTTCAAACCTGCCAACTGTTTACGCTACAGCTACAGCTAATGCTATAGCTCGTTATAACGCGTTAAATCTTTCGCTGCAGTTTCAGGTGGTTAGCAGCGGTGGTAACATCGTGGTTACTGGCTTTAACCAGGGGCCAAGCGGTGGTTACATCACTTTAGGCTATTCTGGTTTCCCAACCGCGGCGGGTAATCCTTACAACGCTATCGGTATGAACACCAATCCACAGGCATACGGAAGTAATCCAAATTTGGGTTACCTTACTTCTGTTATCCAGCATGAGTTGGGTCACTGTATTGGTATGCGCCATACCGATTACTTTAACCGCTCTTTCAGCTGCGGTGGTACAGCGGTAAATGAAGGTAATACTTATAGCAGCAGCGATCCTCAAAACTATCCTGGAGCTATTCTTATTCCGGGTACACCTTCTGCTGCTGATGCGGCTTCATGGATGCTGGCCTGTTCAAATGGGTCTGACCGTACCTTCAACGCGAATGATAAAATAGCGTTGAACTATTTATACTAAAAAACCTTATCGTATTGCTTCTTATTGATCAATAAAGTAGTTTTACAAATAAAGGGGAGCAAAACTCCCCTTTATTTTTTTAATATTCAGTATGGTTAAAAAATTACTCTGTTTTATACTGGGATTTTTATGTTTTAAATGCTCGTGGGCGCAAAAAACAACAGGCGATAAAGCTATGACCGTGCTTTATAAGGCAGCGCCTGCTGTGCAGCCATTGAATGGAAATAACGGGCTTAAATATTACCTGGTTAAATTTAAAGAACCAGATAAGGCCGATGTGAAAAAGCTTCGTGCCGTAAAACGGGTATCCTATAATTTCTATGTGGTGGCCACTACCGCCGATATATCAACCAACGACAATATACAGGAGGTTACACCAGCCAACTCCCTATGGAAAGCTACCGATAATTTAGTGCAGCTTTTGCAAAAACATCCATCCTCTAAACAATCTATCGATCTGTCTGTCACTTCACAAAGCGATTCAGTGATCAGCGATATCAAAAGATACGGTGAAATAACCGCTCAAAGCCCAAACACAGTTACCCTCAATATTTCCTTGCAACGGCTTATTGATCTGTTGCAGCAACCCTACGTAACCTTTGCCAATGTTACCCGGAAGGCCCACGCCGAACTGGTGATCAATGATATCGACCTGGGTATTAACCAGATCTCGGCCATTGCCGATAATTTTCCGGGGATTGACGGAACCGGCATCAATGTAGCTATTAAGGAAGAACGCTATGACGATGATATCGATCTGCTTGGCCGTTCCTTTACTTCGTTCCCGGCGGCGGCTATTACCTCGGGGCATGCTACCATTATGGCTACTTTAATAGGTGGCAACGGTAATTCATTTATCAGGGGATTGGGCTCCGCTCCTAAAGTGCGGTTCACCTCATCAGATTTTGCCCGTTTACTGCCCGATAGTACCGCCCTTTTTAAAACCTTTGACATCGGCGTTGAAAATCACTCCTATGGTACGGGCATCGAAAACTATTACGGGGTAGAGGCAGTAGCTTACGACCAACAGGTGATGGCAAATGATTCCATCATTCATGTGTTTTCATCTGGTAATATCGGCACTATGCCATCTACTACCGGCCTATATAACGGCATCCCGAATGTAGCCAACCTTTCGGGAACTTTTAAACAGGCCAAAAATGTGCTGGTTATTGGCGGTACCGATCAAAACGGGGTGCCGGCAGATCTGAGCTCCGCCGGGCCTGCTTATGACGGCAGGATAAAGCCCGAGCTGGTATCCAATGGCGAAGATGGTACCTCCGGAGCCGCGGCCCTGGTTACGGGAACTGTAGCCCTGTTGCAGCAGGCCTACAAAAAACAATTTGCCCAGTTGCCCTCGGCTGCCCTCATCAAAAGTGTGCTCATCAATTCGGCAGATGACATTGGTTTGCCTAATGTGGATCATAAAACAGGTTACGGGCAGCTAAACGCCCTGGAAGCTTTACGCTCCCTTACAGATAACCGTTTTAAAAAAGGAGCGGTTAGCAACCAGCAACAGGTAGATTATACCATCAGCGTTCCGGCAGGCAGCAGTCTGTTTAAGGTGTCGCTGGCCTGGAACGATCTGCCTGCGGCGCTCAACGCCCCCAAGGCGCTGATCAATGATCTTGACCTGTCTGTTACCACACCCGATGGGCAAACGCTGCTGCCCTGGAGCTTAAGCACCTATCCGGCCACAGATTCCCTAACAAAACCTGCCGTACGCCGCCGGGATACCATCAACAATACCGAACAGGTGAGCCTGCAAAATCCCGTGGCCGGTAATTATATCATCCATGTAAAAGGAAGTAAAATAGCATCCGGAACTCAAACTTTTTATATAGCGCACGGGGCTACAGCGGCCAACCGTTTTGAGTGGACCTATCCCTCGGGGCAGAACCATCTTTTCGCAGCTGGTGAAAACTACCTGCGCTGGCAAAGTTCGTTCAGCGCCACATCGGGACAGCTTAGCGTAAGCTATGATCATGGCAATACCTGGAAAGCCATCAGCAGCGTTACCCTCAAAAACAGGTATTACGACTGGACAACTCCCGACGTATTTACCACCGCCATGCTCAAAATGGATATCGGCAGCCAGGCGTTTATCAGCAAGGAATTTGTACTTTCTCAACCCCTTAAACTGGAGGTAGGGTATAACTGTACCGACGGCACGCTGTTGCATTGGAGGGCCCAGCCTGGCAGTAAAGGGTACGTAGTTTATACTATTAAAGATAACGTACTGCAAAAATTAACCACCGTTGCTGATACTACCATTCTTATACCTGCCGCCCAGCAAACCTCATCCTATTTCGCGGTGAGCGCGCAGGGCGATGGTTTTGAGGGCCTGAAAAGCTTAACCATTGATGCTAAGAACCAGGGGGTAGGTTGTTATGTTAAAACCCTGCTGGCCAATGTAGTGAATAACACCATTGTGCTCGATCTGCAGATAGGCAGTGTGGTGAACCTTAAATCCATCACCTGGCAAAAACAAACCGGATACAATGCTTTCGCCAACCTGGGCACAACCCAGGTAGGCTCATCATTAGCCTACCAGTTTACAGATGCCAATCCTAAAAAGGGGATACAATATTACCGGGTAGAACTTCAAACTAATGATGGTAAGATCATCTACTCCGACCTGGCTAATGCTACCTATTTACAACCCAGTCAGTTTACGCTTTACCCCAACCCGGTAAGCACACAACTCAATATCCTGAGCGGCGATATAGACAATACGTACGATTTTAAGCTGTATGACGCGGTTGGGTATGTACGCCTGGAGCGAACCATTACCCAGCTGCAAAATACATTTCAGATAAACCTTAGTCCGGGAGTATATATTTATGTGATCATGCTTAAAGGCAAAATACTTACCCGTGGCAAGCTGATTAAAGTTTAAGTCCCTCTAAATCTCATGCAGTCGCTCGGCTCCAGCCCTCAAGTGTTGGGAAGAAGAAAAAGTTGTCATTTCGACGAGGTACGAGGAGAAATCTTATACGTCGAGATAAGCAAATCGTACAAGATTTCTCTTCGCCCTCCTGCCCAGGCCTCAGCTTCTGCTCATCGAAATGACAACGTTTGGTATAAATTTATGTCTTCCCAACACCTGTGGGCTCCAGCCGAGCGACAATTATTTACAGGCCTCTGGCCTGCGAAACCAATATACTTGCCTTTTGCGACGGCCCTCTGCTGTCGCACGCGTGCCGCGTGTGACTCTAAAGTATTAGAACACTTAAATGGTGGAAGGCACACGCGGCACGCGTGCGCCAGCGAAGGGGGAAACCAATATAAATAACCTTGCCTTTTGCGACGGCCGGAGGCCGGGTAATAACGGTCACTCGGCTCCGGCCCACAGGTGTTGGGAAGACGGAAAAAGAGTGGAAGACAGTGCGATTCCCCTCTTGAGAGGGGTGGAGGGGTGTGTCGTTCCGCTTCATGAACACACCCCTGCCACTGCACAAGTCTACACACCCCCTCTCAAGAGGGGAGCTTGATCGATAACATTATCTCTTCCCAACACCTGTGGGCTAGAGCCGAGCGACTGCGGTAATAATGCCAGTCACATGCTAAATGCTTGTGCTGTTGGGTGTTACTTTGCCTATCCTTTGATCCTTTTGTGCAACCAGTTCGCAGAGTTGTATGGCGGCGTATTCAAAGTCATCGTGGCTGTCGCTGAGCAGGAGCCAGGCGGTATCAAAGCCTTCTTCTAATTCAAAATCGGTTATGGCGGGTATCTCGGCCTTTAAACTGGCATGATGCTCCCGCCTGGTCGATATCCAGATGCCGTTATGCTGCGGGTTCTTGCTGGTTTTGCGGAAGATCATGACGATCTTTTGCGCGTAATAGATATAAAACATACCAATCGCCGGCTTAACGACGATGCCGCTGGGTAAGTAATCCAGCAGGAAATCAAAAGGCATCGGTTTCTTCATTCGGGAATGCGATTCAAATATAACTTATTTCTACAGCGACCACAATTACCCTCCACGTCATGCCGAACTTGTTTCGGCACCCCATAAGCAAGGTGCATCGTATGACGATTAACCCGTCCTGAGGGATACTGAAACAAGTTCAGGATGACGGCCGACTCCGGTTCTTAGTTCCCTCCCCACGGGAGGGTGCGGTTGGATTGTGCTGTGGCAGGGAGGGGTTTATGCATGCGGTAAACCGATATGATGTATAAACCCCTTCCTCCCCCTTCCCGAGGGAAGGAATCGCACAGGCCGAGGCTTTTAATGGAGGATGTGTTTCGGTGGAGTTCAATATGACAGTCCCGTACCAACAAAAAAGCATTACCTGGTTAAAGGTAATGCTTGTATTGAGGCCGGTCAGGACCATTTAACTAAGCATATCACCAACAATATACTTAATCTTTTTTGCACTTTCTCAAGGTGCTTTTCATAGGTGTTATTCTTAATAAACTCCCCTAAGGAAGTATGATATATTTGTAAATAATGCGACAAATGATCTCAGGTGTGGTATCAATCCCAAATTGAGATGTAAGCCGCCTATCAAGGCATTCACCAATTGATAGCTCGGGCGTTGCACTATAATCGCTATCATCAGGATAAAAAAAATAAGTACCTTATCAGTTAACCTTAATTTCATTATCAGCGGTTTTAGTAAAACCCATTGATACAAATGTAAACAGAGTTACAAGTCTTCGCAATCCGTGAAAACACCGTATTTTCAAAAAAATAATTAATGCTGTTTTAGCTTGTTTGAGATCTTGTTTGCCGAAATAAAAAGCCACCCCCGAATAACGGGATGGCTTTTTTGTTCTGTCTTGATTCCTGATTCTTATCTCTTGCTTCTCTTATAGCTTTATCTTTACAAAATAGATGCGGTTATGATCAACCGTGTTGGTAGCGGGCAGTATTTTAGCAGCGAAACCGCCCTTGCCATTATCCAGTACACCAAAGTCGTCATCGTTGGAGATGGCCAGGATATTGCCCGGTAGCAGGGCCAAACCTTCGGCCTTATCATGCGGGTAAACGGTTGGCAGATCTTTCAGCAGATCCAGCACCAGGATTTTAGATACCGGGGTAATGCCTGCACCCTGCAAACCGGCCTGGTCATTCAGCTCCTCTACGGTTTTGCCCCCGTAAAGTTTGCCATTAGCGCCATTGGCGTCATCTGATATATCGGTAGCGCCGGTAAGGCTTATCTTGAATATTTTTTTAAATGTAGCCGGATTACTTGGCGCGCCGCCATACAAGCCATCGCGCTCAACGGTTAAAAAGGTAGTGGCATTAACCGCTACAATATCGCTTACGCCGGTAAGGGATACATTATCCATAACATAGGCATATTGTTTGGTAGCACCCGAAGCGATATCAAAAGTAAGGATACGCAGGATGGTTGAATTGGCAACCGCCGTTTTATTGCGGTTAAGCATCGGCGATTGCATCATGCCCACCAATGTTTTGCCATCGGGCGTAATGGCGAGGCCTTCCATGCCACGGTTGGGTTTACGTTTGGCAAACACCAGGGGAATTTTACGACCGCCGGTACCTGTTCCGAATGGGTTTATACGCTCAATGGTTTTACCTGAGGCATCAAAATGTACAATGTGAGGACCGTATTCATCACTGATCCAGAAAGTACCGTCGGAGGCTAAAACCATGCCTTCTGAGTCGATCCCGTCGGCATTTGGTGCAATCTGGTTTCCGTTCAGATCAAAAGCGATTTCGCCGGTGCCGCCCTGGTCGATAGGGTTGGGTAAACCGTTCAGGGGTTGGCCGGCAGCATTTTTAAGCTGAATGGTTTGCTCCAATACCAGTTTACCATCTTTTAGCCTGAACTTGCCTATCTCGGGAGTAAAATCGGCTTTGCCAAATATGATGGCGTTGGTTGTTGAACCCGCAGCATTAGGTCCGCGATCGGTAAGCAGGTAAAAAACATTAGCGTCTTTAGGGTCCGGAGCAATGGCCGAGCCAAAGCCGCCATTGTATACTTTTACACCATCGGCAGTGGTCTTCAAAACTTCAGGATCGGCTGCTTCGGCCATATCCGGGTATGGTGGAGCTATATTTACCTTATGATCTTTTTTGCAGGCACTAAGGGCTATAGCACTAAAAGTAAAAAGGGTTAATAAAGTTTTTTTCATGGGTAATAGGGTTTTTATAATAAAGTTGCCACAAAGTAAACCCCGGCCTGTAAAGGAATTGTTAATTTAAAAATAATTGATTGGATGAGGTGAAGCATCTCTTATCGCACGCTACTTACCTGCGTTCAATGAATTTTGCCACCGGCATATTCAACAATTTTTCGTATATTGTATAAACCACAGCCCGGTTCTCTTTTTTAGCAGAGAACCGGGCTGTTTGGTTAACAGAAAAAACAATCCAAAAACTGATCATTTGGTATGTCGTAATTTGATATATAGGAAATTAATACTTTTTAAAGTTTTCAAAACGTGTAAAAAATTTGTTAAAAAGTGTTAAAATCGATGATTTTGAGTGATTTTTGATCTGTTTTTCACCTGTTTTTGCCCGATTTTGAGTCGAAAATTGTTAAAATTCAACCTTTAAAAAGTTTTTGCTACGATATATATATCCAAAATGAATACAAAACTTACCCTATTATTATTCGCCGGATTATTGATCGCCTCTGCCGGTTACGCGCAGCAAGGCAGCCCCGATACTGGAAAAAATAAGCCGGCTGTTGACAAAGAGGATTTGCGGGATGACTGGGCCGCGTTGTCTCGCTATGCCCGGGAAAACAAAGAGGTAGGCGCCCCCAAACCCGGCGAAAATAGGGTGGTATTTTTAGGGAGCTCCATATTTGAGCGGTGGAAAACCACTGTGCCTGAGTTTTTTAAGGAAAAATCCTATCTGGACAGCGGTGTGAGCGGACAGATCTCAGGACAGTTATTACTGCGCTTTCAGCAGGATGTGATCGGACTGAAACCTAAAGCAGTGATCATACTGGCCGGTAGTAATGATATCGCCTCCAACTATGGCCACCTGACAAATGAGTATATCATGAACAACATTCGCTCCATGACCGAGCTGGCTAAACTGCACCATATCAAGGTGATACTATGCGCTTACCTGCCTGTATTTGATTATCCATGGCGTAAAGGCATTGAACCGGCTGGCAAGATCATCGCACTCAACAAGCTCATCAAAGCCTACGCCACCGAAAATAACCTGACCCTGCTGGATTATTTTACACCCATGGTTGATGAGCGCAACGGGCAAAAGCCGGAGCTTACTACAGATGGCGTACACCCCAATGCTGCAGGTTATAAAGTTATGGCAACGGTTACCGAGCAGGCTATTGCCAAAGCGCTGAAATAGTTACTGGTGCACAGGCTGATAAGTCGCGTTGTTCTGTTTTCGGAAGGATGATGGGTTGATGCCTTTATGCTTTTTGAACAGGCGGTTCAGGTGGCTTTCGTCGGTAAAGCCCAGTTCACGAACAATCTCGTTGATGCGCATATCGCTGTGCTGCAGGCGGGTTTCAACCAGTTTAAGTTTGTAGTTGGAGATATACTGTTGCAGGCTTTCGCCGGTATGTTTTTTGAAATAACGACCAAGGTAAGCCTGTGCTATCCCAAAATGATCACTGATGAGTTCGGTACGCAGTTTTTCGGGCTCGTAGATATTTTCCTGTATGTACCGGATAATATCAACAACCGGCTCATTGTTCAAATTGGTTGTTAGACAAGCGCTTACCGGCATCATGGTCATGTTGCGGGCCACAATAGTTAGTATAGTGTTTACCAGTTGTTTGATCAGTTCGGTATAATGTGCCTCTCGGTTCACCTGTTCACGGATAATGCTTTCTACCAGCATTTTTACCAGCGGTTTGTCGCCATTGTTGCATAGCAAACAGCCAGGTTGGTGACTGGCATGTTGCAGGATAAATTCCATTTGCTGCAGCCAATCGTTCTTGGCTTTACGGTCCTGCTGCTGGTTACGGATATAGATATCGTTAAAGCGAATAAAGAAAAAGCTTGTTGTGGTTTTGATTTCAAAGGAGTGGCAGTCCTGCGGAGTTATCAGAAATAAATGACCGTCGTGATAGTCGAAGGAGTTTTTATTGATGCATTGTGTACCCGTGCCGTTTACAATATAAATCAGCTCAAAAAAGCTATGCTGATGCGCTTTTTGAGGGTTTTCGTTGAGCTCTTTATAAACTATCTCAAATTCCTGGTGTAAATTTTCCTGGTACATAGGCACAAATGTACAGCATTTGGTATTATTTGTACAAATAATGAGCTGAGTAATCTGTATAATTTTGTACCATAAAATTTAAAAAAAGAACATGAAAGCGATCATATTAAAAGGATTTGAAGGAACTGATAGTTTACACACAGTTGAGTTGCCGGTTCCCGAAATAGGGGATACCGAAGTATTGGTACAGGTAAAAGCCATCAGCGTAAACCCTGTTGATGTAAAAACGGCTATTGGCAAAGGCCTGTCGGGCCGTTTAAAAAGTGAAGACCCGTTTATTCTCGGTTGGGATATATCGGGCATTGTAACCAAAAAAGGAAGCGCAGTTAAGGAATTTGAAGTTGGCGATGCTGTATTTGGCATGGTGAATTTCCCGGGTCATGGTAAGGCTTATGCCGAATATGTAGCCGCCCCGGCAAATCACCTGGCCTTGAAACCGGCCAACATTAGTCACGAAGAAGCCGCTGCCGCAACCCTTGCTGCCCTCACCGCTTTGCAGGGTTTAATCCATAAAGCTAATGTGCGGGCCGGTCAAAAAGTATTGGTACATGCCGCAGCAGGTGGTGTGGGGCATTATGTAGTGCAGATAGCCAAACACCTGGGTGCTTATGTTATCGGCACCTCATCTGCTGCCAATAAGGATTTTGTATTGGGCCTGGGCACCGATGAGCATATAGACTATAAAGCTGTGCGTTTTGAAGAGGTAGTGCATGATGTAGACCTGGTGTTTGATGCCATTGGTGGCGATAATATCGATCGTTCTTTGGAAGTAGCTAAAAAAGGTGGTACGGTGATCAGTATACCTTCGAGCATTAGTGAAACCATAACTGAAAAGGCCAAAGCAAAAGGCATAAATGGATACTTCTTCCTGGTAGAATCTAATGGCGATGATATGAAACAGCTGGCCAAATGGCTGGAGCAAGGTATCCTCAAATCGCACGTATCACAGGTATTTCCGTTTGACCAAATGTCAGTCGCACATCAGCAAATAGCCAGTGGCCGCACCCGTGGTAAAGTAGTGGTGGCTGTTTAATCGGAAATTTTCAGATCTACATCAATGAAAATTTTAGTAGTTCATCACCGCGCTGTTTAGCAGCGCGGTGATGGCTCAAACTAAACCTCGGCTGATAGCTGTAGTAAATTTACAATAATTATTAACCGACCGGAAACGAACAATGGGATGTATCAAAATAGCACATGTTGAAACATGTATGTATTTTAATTTATTGATAATCAATTAAATATAACGATGGCATTTGCTTTGTTGATAATGCTACAGGCAGGTAGATTATTATGAAACAGCGCAAATATTTGGAGCGGCGTACGTTTAACCAGGATCGTTTTGATATTTTAATAAAACGACAAAAAAGAGGCGTGGCCACCTTTAACGAGCTCACAGAATTGGACGCTATTGTGAACCGTGACCCCGACATACGCGAAAGTATCCTGGAAGAAATGCAGGCTGTAAATAATCCGCCGGATGAGCCGGAACAAAAGGAAATCCTTCAATTTCCTCCTGTAAAAACACAAACCTGGCTGGATAAGGTAGCCGCTTTTTTTAAACGTTTATTTACGACTATGGATGACGCGTCTCCGGCTTTGCTTTCCTAAATATTTTTCTCTTATAGGTTATTGTGTTGATTTGATCTTTTTACGATACTCATTAGGCGAACTTCCCATCAGTTTGGTAAACATTCTGGAAAAGTAATACTGATCTTCGATCCCAAGGCTGATCGCTATATTTTTGATAGACATGGCTGTAAATGAAATGTACTGGCAAGCCTTTTGCACTTTGAGCTGGTTGAAATACTCGATAGGGGCATAGCCTGTTTTAGCCCTGAAAAGCGCCGAAAAATGAGAAGTTGATAGGTTGGCAAAGGCCGAAAGATCATCAAGCCTGAGTATTTTACTGATATTATCCTGCATAAAACCGATGGCTTTCTCCACCACATTATCGTCGGTATTTTCTTCCAGGTGATTGAACTTATCTTCATAGATCAGTGATGACAAAAAATGCGAAAATATCATATTCACGTAGCGTAAAGTATCGCCACTATAGCCCTTCTCCAGGTTATAGCAAATATCCTCAAATAGCTTTATCCTGTCTTCATTATAAGATAAATAAGGTTTATAGTTTTCGGAGTTCTGGAGTATCAGGTCGATGATGAATGCCGATATTTCCCCTTTAAAATGGATCCAGTAAATGGTCCATGGTTTATCCATATTAGCGGCATACTTATGCGGCGTATTGGCCGGTATAGCTATAAATTGTGATGGCGAAACCTCTACTTTCTTCTTATTGATCTCCAACCACCCATAACCCTCTGTACAATAAATGATAATATGCTGATTGATACCATTTGGGCGTTCGGCATAATGATGACTGGCCTTTGGGTAATACCCTATATCGGTTATATAGATCTGTTTGGTAACAGGGTCTTTACTTAAAAAGTTGGCGATGATCTTTTTGGGCAGTACAATAAGTTTCTGTCCTTCAAAACCTTCGCGCCGTCTTAACGCTATGCTTTTTGCCATTTTTAGGGGATATGGGTATTATAATTGGTTGGGAATACTGTTTACAACATTAGGTAAAAAAAATAAAATCATCAGAAAATTTTTCATTTTCTGATAGACAATGAAATCGATTGAAAAAGTAACACGTGACTTATGTGCTTGCTGAACATGGTACAAAGCCAAAAAATGCCAATTGGTTGATTAAATGTTTATTTAACAACAAATGCAGATATTGTCGTAAAAAAGTCCATCATTATCGTAACATTAACTATTTTTTAATCTGCTATAATCAGTGAGCTTTACATCGAACCAATTGAACGTATTATCCATATTTATAGCGCCCGCCCCGTCGCATAATAGATAGCAGCATGCCTGTTAATAAGAGATGATATGATTTACCGGTATAAACTATGATGAAAAAATTACTCCACCCGTTCGCTGTTATTGTCTTATTGTTAGCTGGCCATTCAGGATTTGCACAAAAGACAGTTAACGCCTTTGAGATTACCACCAGCCATATTACCATTAAGCTGGATGCCCATACCGGTATGGTGAATTATGTATTTCCCAACGGTATCCGGATGGAAAATACGGTAGGCTACATTAACGATTTAAAATCGGGGATTACCTCAACGGCTGATTTTACCAATCATCAATATACTACTGCCGAAGTTCATGATAACATAGGTACAGGCAGGCAGGTAATTATTACGCACAGCGATCATCAGCATCCATTTGTACTGGAGCAGCGTTTTACCAATTATGAGGGGCATGATTATACGCTGATCAGCCTGACTGCCAAAAATAAGGATGCCAAAGCGGCGCCTTTGGAAACCCGTGATATTAGTGCTATTGCCATTTTACCCAAATACAAAGGCAGGTTGTTTATTCCCGGTACAGAGCCCCGTATACTGGATATGCCCTTTGATAATGACGACTGGACGCCCACGGTAGAAAGAAGCTGGCCCAAAGCGGGATCGCCCAAGGCTACAGGTATTACCTATGAGTTTGCCGCTATTTATGATATGCTGAAAAACTCGGGACTGGTGATAGGCAGTGTAAAGCATGATTTCTGGAAAACAGGCCTGGCCTATCAAACTTCAAACGAGTTAGGTTATGTGGATTCCCTGCGTGTTTTTGGCGGTGCATCTACACCGGATGATCCAAAATTACCCCCTGCTTATGGTGGTAATGATGGCACGCATGATCTGGTGGCGCACGGTACGGCAATAGGCCAGTCGGTAAGTTCGCCTACGATATTTTTATGCGCCAAGGACGACCTGAACCAGGCCTTTAAACAATATGGCGAAGCAAATTCCGCCATCAATGGTAAACAAACCTGGAATGGTTATGCCCCGGTTTACTGGAACAGCTTTGGCGTTGAAGGTGTGTTAGGTTACGAGAAAGTGATGATGCCTCCTGCCGTTGAAAAAATTTCCGATTTTCTGCACACGCTTACTAATTTCAGCAGCTACGCTAAACCAGTGATGAGTATCGACTCTTACGATCAGGGTATTTACTCTACCGAGGTTTTGGCTGACCTGAGTAAATATTTCGCAAAAAACAACCAGCAAATGGGCTTTTATTTTATCCCTTTTGCCATGTGGAACTGGAAGGACGATATCGAAGGGAAAAAGGTCGCCGGCTCAAACCATGCTTTAAAAGACGTATTGCTGCATGATAATGATGGCAAACCCATCATGTATAAAGATGGTAAATGGGGCGCTTACGCGATGGATCCTACACATCCGGCCGTTCGTCTGTATATCATCCAGCAATTGAAAAAAGCCAAAGCCATCAACGCCAAATTCCTGAAGATAGATTTCCTGACCGGGGGGGCATTAGAAAGCACAACCCGCTATAATAAAAATATCCGTACGGGGATGCAGGCTTATGATTATGGCATGAAAACGCTGCGCCACCTGGTTGATTCTATCCTGGGTAAAGATATTTTTATAACCCAGGCCATATCGCCTATGTTCCCGCACCAGTACGCGCACACCCGTTTTATATCAACCGATGTGTATTCGCACTTGCGTGATGACCAGCCGGGCTTTCCGCATTATGGCAGTACCGAGGCTTCGCTGGCCACGGGTTCGCATATGGGCTGGGTACAAGGCACCTTGTTTCCATACACCAACCTGGATGTGAGCATTATGAAAAGCTTCCAGAAAAATCCCGACCTGAACGAGCAGGAGATCAAAGTGCGCTTATACGCCATGATGGTGATGGGCAGTATCCTGGGCGATGGCTCCGATTTCAGGCATCCACTGGCGGCAACCCGTGCGCAGGCGTTTTTAAACAATAAACAGATAGCGACGTTTTTTAGTCAGCCTAAGGCATTTACACCATTGAAAGCTGCAGATGGCGAAACATTTGATCAGCAGATGTCATTTTACCTGCCGGGTGAAAATACTATGCTCGCCCTGTTTAATTTCGACAAACAGAGGAATTTTGACCAGGTTTTAACCCGCTCGACCCTGCACCTGGATGCCGGTAAAGGTTATCAGCTTAAAGATATACTGAGCGGTGCGGTTTTGGGCGAATTAACAAAAGGCGATACAGAAATTAAACTGAGCCTTGCACCCGCCGATGCCCTGATGCTAAAAATAATTGCGGTAGATAAAGCAACCAAATAACGATATTATGCTTAAACCAGTAAACACATACCCTAAAAAATGAGCAGTTCAAAAACATTTAACAGTAGTTATATTATTGGGATTTCCTTTATTTCGGCCCTGGGGGGGTATCTGTTCGGCTTTGACTTTGCCGTGATATCGGGTGCTTTGCCATTTCTGCGTACCCAATTTGCGCTCGACCCGGTATGGGAAGGCTTTTTGACCGGATCATTGGCTTTAGGCTGTATTGTAGGATGCCTGATTGCAGGTAACCTGGCCGATAAATATGGCCGTAAACCCGGACTGATGGTAGCTGCTTTGATCTTCGCGGTATCATCCATCGGTATAGCCTTTGCACAAAGCCTGACTTATTTTATCATACTACGTTTCGCCGCGGGTATTGGCGTGGGTATGGCTTCTATGCTTTGCCCCATGTACATAGCCGAGGTTTCGCCGGCCGAAGTGCGCGGCCGTAATGTGGCTATCAACCAACTTACGGTGGTTATTGGTATACTGGTAACCAACCTGGTTAATTATTTCCTGGCCGATCATGGTCATGATGCCTGGCGCTGGATGTTTGGCCTGGGTGCCGTGCCATCAGCTATATTTCTGATCGGGGTTACCTGGTTGCCGGAGAGCCCAAGATGGTTGATGAAATCTGGGCAGGTGGCTAAAGCTCAACAGGTGCTCAACAAAATTGGATCAGTAGACTTTGCCGATACCACCATGAAAGCCATTGAAAAATCACTGGCGGGCGGCGCAGTAAAACAGTCCTACAAAATGGTATTCGAAAAAGCCGTTCGCCCGGCGGTTGTGGTGGGTATCACGCTGGCCGTGTTTCAGCAGTTTTGCGGTATCAATGTGGTGTTTAATTATACCTCCACCATATTCGAATCAGTAGGGGCTAATCTCAATCGTCAGTTGTTGGAAACGGTTTCCATAGGCGTGGTAAACCTGGTATTCACCTTGTTGGCCATGTGGCAGGTGGATAAATTAGGCCGTCGTCCGCTGATGCTGGTAGGTTCTTTGGGTTTATCCATATTGTATATTGTGCTGGCCGTGGCATTGCAAAATCACTTCCCGGCGGGGCTGGTATCCATATTTGTGCTGCTGGCTATCAGTACCTATGCCATTTCATTGGCCCCGGTTACCTGGGTACTTATTTCAGAAATTTTTCCGAACAAGATCAGGGGTGTCGCCTCATCGGTCGCTATCGTATCGCTGTGGGGCGCTTACTTTATATTGGTATTTACATTCCCTATCCTGGCTAAAAAGTTAGGCACTTACGGGCCGTTTTACTTGTACGCGGGTATCTGTTTCCTGGGCTTCCTGTTTGTGAAGTCGCGCGTTAAGGAAACCAAAGGCCAAACCCTTGAAGAACTGGAAGAAAATTTAATCAGACATTAATCATAAGAAAAATATATTATGCATCATTCTAATGTATCTGTTTGGGAAGAGAAAGTTGTTATCCCTACGTATAGTGTGGGCAAGCCCGATAAAAACCCGATGTTTTTTGAAAAACGTGTTTACCAGGGCAGCAGCGGTGTAGTATACCCCAACCCGGTGATCGAAAAAATTGCCGACGAAAAAGAAGACAAAGAATACACCGGTTTGTTTCTGGAAAACAAATACCTGAAGGTGATGATCCTGCCTGAGCTGGGTGGCCGCATCCAGATGGCATTTGATAAGATCAAACAACGTCATTTTATATATTATAACCAGGTGATCAAACCCGCGCTGGTGGGTTTAACCGGTCCCTGGATTTCGGGTGGTATCGAATTTAACTGGCCGCAGCATCACCGCCCAAGTACATTTGATCCAGTAGATTATACCCTGGAAGAACACGCCGATGGCAGCAAAACCGTTTGGGTGAACGAGGTGGAGCGCATGTTCCATACCAAGGGAATGGCTGGCTTTACGCTTCGCCCGGATACAGCTTACATCGAGATCAAGGCCAAACTGTTTAACCGCTCGGCGCTGCCGCAAACTTTCCTGTGGTGGGCAAACCCGGCAGTAAAAGTGAATGATTATTACCAGTCGGTATTCCCGCCTGATGTGAACGCGGTATTTGATCATGGTAAACGTGATGTGTCTGATTTTCCTATCGCAACCGGTACTTATTACAAGGTTGATTATTCGCCCGGTACCGATATTTCGATGTATAAAAATATCCCGGTGCCAACCTCATACATGGCCATCAACTCCGATTATGACTTTGTAGGTGGTTACGAGCATGATTCACAAGGTGGTTTGCTGCACGTGGCTAATCATCATGTATCGCCCGGTAAAAAACAGTGGACCTGGGGTCACAGCGATTTTGGTCAGGCCTGGGACAGGAACCTGACCGACGAGGACGGTCCATATATCGAATTGATGACCGGCGTGTTCACCGATAACCAGCCAGATTTTAGCTGGCTGATGCCTTACGAAGAGAAAACTTTTACGCAATACTTTTTACCGTACCGCGAACTGGGTATGGTGAAAAATGCTACCAAAGATATCCTGCTCGCGCTCAGTAAAGATGGCGATAAGGTAACCATCAAGGTACAGGTAACCTCGGCACAAAACGGACTGAATATCAGCCTGAGCTATAAAGGCGAATACTTATTTGCCCAAACGACTGATATCAGCCCGGAGAAAGTTTTTGTACAGGAAGTAGCTGTTAAAAGTGATGTGAATGAGAACGAATTGTTGTTCATCATCACCAATAGCAGCAAACAGGAAGTACTACGTTACGAACCGGCCAAAAACAAAAAGAACGAAATGCCTTTACCGGCAAAACCCGCACTGCCCCCGGCTGATGTGGAAAGTGTAGAGCAACTGTTTTTAACCGCGCAACACCTGGAGCAATATCGCCACGCTACGTATAGTCCTATTCCTTATTATGAAGAGGCTTTGCGCCGCGAACCTACCGATGTGCGCAATAATAATGCGCTGGGTAAATGGTATATCCGCAAAGGGCAGTTTATCAAAGCCGAGCCTTATTTACGCCAGGCGGTAGAAACCAGCATTCAACGTAACCCAAATCCGTATGATAGTGAGCCTTATTATAATCTGGGTCTTTGTTTGAAATATTTAGGCAAAGCCGATGAAGCTTATACCGTGTTTTACAAAGCTACCTGGAGCAATGCCTGGAAAGATACTGGCTATTTCTGCGTAGCACAGATAGATATGGCCCGTGGTCATTATGCTTTGGCGCTGGAACATATAACTCAATCCTTAGACAGAAATGCCAGCAACAGCAAATCATACGTGATCAAGGCGGCGGCTTACCGCAAGCTGAACCAGGTAGACAAAGCACTGGCTACTATTGAAAGCGCATTGGATCGTGATGGCTTTAATCTGGGTGTACTATTTGAAAAAGTACTGGCCTACAGAATAAGCAATAATATAGATAAAATAGAGGAGAGTCTGAACCAGCTGTTAACGCTTTCACGTCACGATGATCAGAATTTTATTGAATACGCTCTCGATTATGCCGCTGCCGGTTTATATGACGAAGCTTCGCAACTGCTGCAGCTGGTTGTTAAACCTGCGGAATCAAACCCTATTGTTTATTATACTTTGGGCTGGTTAAGCCATCAAAGTGGCCGCAAAGTTGAGGCGGCCGAGTGGCTGACTAAAGCCGCCAAGGCCGATCCGTACCTTTGTTTCCCGAACCGTTTGGATGAGGTTGGTATTTTGAAGTTAGCTATCGAACTTAATCCAACCGATGCCAAAGCACCTTACTATCTGGGTAACCTGTTTTATGATAAACGCCAGTATGATGATGCCGTGAGCTACTGGGAAAGTTCGGCTAAGTTGGACGATCAGTTTCCCACTGTTTTCCGTAACCTGGCTATTGCCTACTTCAACAAACAAAACAATGAGCAAAAAGCCCTGGAATATTTTGAAAAAGCATTTGCCTTGGATAAAACCGATGCCCGTGTACTCATGGAGCTCGATCAGTTATATAAAAGATTGAACAGATCGCCCGAAGATCGTTTGAAATTCCTGGAAGATAATCTTGCAGTGGCTGATCAGCGTGACGATGTATACCTGGAAAGGGTAACACTGTATAACCTTTTAGGTGATCATGAAACCGCGTTGAATCTGTTGAACACGCGCCAGTTTCATCCATGGGAGGGTGGCGAAGGTAAGGCTTCGGGTCAGTATATATTCAGCCTGGTTGAGCTGGCTAAGCAATATGATGAGGAAGGCCAGTACGAAAAAGCGATCACTTATCTTAATAATGCCAAAACCTATCCGCACAACCTGGGCGAAGGTAAATTGTACGGAACCCAGGAAAACGATATCGACTACTGGTTGGGCTGTGCCTATGAAGCTGCCGGAGATGCTGAACAGGCCCAAAAATACTTTGAGCAGGCCACTATAGGTTTAGACGAGCCATCGGCAGCGGTGTTTTATAACGACCAGCAGCCTGATAAAATCTTTTACCAGGGATTAGCCTGGAAAAAGCTGGGTAAAACCGAGCGGGCTAACAGCATATTTAAGAAGCTGAGCGATTATGGAGCTCTGCATGCGAATGATGAAGTAAAGATCGATTATTTTGCCGTGTCGTTGCCAAACCTGCTCATATTTGATGACGATCTGAATTTGCGGAACCGCATACACACCAGCTTTTTGCAAGGCCTGGGTGCATTAGGATTGAACGAGCTGGATGCTGCACAAAAAATGTTAAGCAACGTGCTGGAGCTTGATGCCACTCATGCCGGAAGCAAGATCCATCTGGATATGGCAAAACAAACTTTAAATATCCAGGAGTGAACAGTACTACCCGAATAACCTGGCAGGGATGGGGGGATCATGCCGGTGAATCCGTATGTCTCTTTAAAATGGAGAATACTCACGGAGCCTATGTGGAATTAACCAATTACGGGGCTACCCTGGTTTCGGTGGTAGTGCCCGATAGGCATGGCGTTAATAGTAACGTGGTTTTGGGTTTCCCATCCCTGCAGGCCTATCTGGATGATGACTGTTATATTGGTTCAACCATAGGCCGTTATGCCAATAGGATAGGAAGGGCTCGTTTTGAGCTTGATGATACTACCTGGCATCTGGATAACAACGATGGTGAAAATACCAATCATGGCGGTAACAATGGCTTTAACAGGCGGGTTTTTAAATATGCAATTACTGCCGAAGGGCTGTTTTTTACCATACAAAGTCCAGACGGAGATGGAGGGTATCCTGGTAATCTTGAACTTACGGTACATTACGTGTGGACGGAGCTTAATGAACTGATCATCAGCTATTATGCGTCGACGGATAAAAGAACGGTGGCTAATTTTACCAATCACGCGTACTTCAATTTGTCAAACGATGGGGCTAAAATATTTGATCATACGCTCACCATTCATGCCGATAGTTTGCTGCAAAACAACGCGGAATACATACCCACCGGTGTTATAGAACCTGTTGGTTACAAGAAATTTTCGTACAACGCTATCAAAAATAAAATGATGGTGAATGATGACCATATTACGGGACTAAATGATTGTTATATATTGGATGAGCAGCCTGGCGCCTATCATAAACGGGCGGCAGAGTTATCAGAAAAAACATCAGGGCGTAAGTTGGAAATATTCACCACCTATCCGGCTATGCTGGTTTATACCGGTGATTATTTACAAAGCAAGCATTTAGGTTATCATCACCAGCCATATAGTCCATTTGACGGTGTATGCCTGGAGTGTCAGTATTATCCGGATAGTCCTAATCATTCCAGCTTTCCTGCAACAGTTTTAAATCCCGGCGATACTTATCATGAAAGTATCATTTATAAATTTGGAATATAACTTCTTAAGGGACTCACCCACAATTTTTTACAGTTGCTTTTTGGTAATCAATAAATAATGGACAAAACCACGCCTGGGTTGTAAATTCATAAAATTGTCCATCTTTTTTGAAAGTTTATCCATTTTTAAATGTGATGCTTCCACTTACATTTACAAAACCAATTGTAAACTAAACCAATTAAGTATGTAAAAAACTGACTACCACACCAGCGGGAAAGCGAGCACCGGCTTGTCCTTTATTCAGGTAATCTATCGGGTCTATATGTCTAAATAATAGGCAATTATTATTAAAAGTTTTGAAACAAAAAAAAGACTTAACAGGATTGCTATTGCCTGTTGGGTTCATCGTAAAACCAATAATGATCAAACGGAAGCCTGAAGTTGTATCCGGTCAAAATATAACCCGGATGCAAAAAACAATCAACCGGTAATTCACCAATTTCCTGCACTATCCGGTGGATAGTACATCCCTATTTGATTAAACCTTGATTAATTAAAATAATTTTTATGAACCCAATTTTATGAAGCAATCTTACATTTTTAGTAAAGCACTTTTTAAAAAGTATGAGCAGCCCGGGCGGTTTTTGATAAGATGTTGCTTGGTGTTTTTAACATTAGCCTTATTTTATAATATTGCCCACGCACAAACGAAAATAACTGTTACCGGTACTGTATCTGATACCGCACATGTGAAGCTACCTGGTGTAACTATCTCTGTGGTGGGTAATTCCAAGGTTGGTACGGTAACTGATGGTAACGGTAGGTTTATCCTTGATGTAGAGGATGGCTCGGTATTGAGGATTTCCTTTGTAGGCTTCAAGGCCCAATCATTTACCGTATCGGCACAAAACAAGATCTTTAATGTGGCGCTTAAAGAGGATAAGCTGCTTGCCGATGAGGTTGTGGTTACGGCCTTTGGTAAAAAGGAACGCAAGGAGGCCCTTGTTGGGTCGGTTACCAGTATTAAACCCAGCGAATTGAAAATTCCGGCGAGTAACCTCACCGCGGCGCTTGCCGGGCAGGCTGCCGGTATTATCGCCTATCAGCGCAGCGGCCAGCCGGGGCAGGATAATGCCTCCTTCTTTGTGCGTGGTGTAACCACTTTCGGTTATAAGCAGGATCCGCTGATATTGATCGATAACGTGGAGCTAACCACTACCGACCTTGCCCGTTTGCAGGTGGATGATATAGCCAGCTTTGTGATATTAAAAGATGCCAGCGCCACCGCGCTTTATGGAGCCAGGGGTGCCAATGGCGTTATCCTGGTAAGTACAAAAGAAGGTAAAGAGGGGCCCGCCAAGATCAACTTCCGCTCGGAGTATTCCTTATCGCAATCAACAAGAACGCTTGACCTGGTTGATCCCATCGAGTACATGAACCTGTATAATGAGGCCACCCTCACCCGCGATCCCACATTGCCATTACCCTTTACACAAACCAGAATTAACAATACTCAAAACACCCTTAACGGTGGCCCAGGCAGTAACCCTTATGTGTATCCCGCTGTGGACTGGTTAAAGATGTTGTTTAAAAAGAATGCTACCACTATGCGTAACAACATGAGCGTTAGCGGTGGTTCGGGTTTGGCGAAGTATTATATCACCGGTACTTACAACGTGGATAATGGGGTGTTGAATACCGATATCCGTAATAATAATGATAACAATGTAAAGTTCAGGAATTACCAGTTACGGTCAAACGTAAACATCAACCTCACCAAAACAACCGAAGTTATTGTAAGGTTATGGGGTAACTTTAATGAATATAACGGCCCAATTACTTCCGATGGTTCTTTTGCGTCCGATCTGTACAATGTGGCCATACATACCAGCCCTGTATTATTCCCGGCCTATTATCAGCCAGATGCCGCTAATGCAAACGCGCAGCATATTTTATTTGGTAACGTAGGCGGTGTTGATGGCACCAGCAGTAACAGCATTTTATATAATAACCCATACGCTGCTTTGTTACGCGGCCACAAAAATTCGTCAGAATCACGCATGCAGGCACAACTGGAGCTAAACCAGAACCTGGGTTTTGTAACTGATGGTTTAAAATTCCGGAGTATATTCAGTACCAACAGACACTCTTATTTTGATTCGCAGTTGGCTTATAATCCATTTTATTACAACATAGGTTCCTATGATAAGCAAAGCAATAATTATACCTTAACCTGGCTCAATCCGCAGCCTACAGGCAATAACGTAGCGCAGGAATACCTGTCTTATTCACGCAGTACACCTAATGCCGATACTTTCTTTTATCTGCAAACCGCGCTTGATTATAACAAACAGCTGGGCAGCCATAACATCAATGCCACATTGATTGGTACAGCTCAGCAAACTGTTAACTCCAACGCTATTGATCCCAAAACCAACGCTGTATCCTTACAGTACTCGTTGCCATACCGTAACCTGGGTTTAGCAGGCCGGGCAACCTACGGGTACAAAAGCAAGTATTTTGCCGAGTTTAACTTTGGGTATAATGGTTCTGAGCGATTTTCGGCCAATCACCGTTATGGCTTTTTCCCAACTATCGGCGCTTCGTGGGTAATATCCAACGAGTCGTTCTGGAACCCATCATTTATTGACCGGTTAAAGATCCGTGGAAGTTACGGTTTGGTGGGTAATGATGCTATTGGCGCGCAACGTTTCTACTACCTGTCTGATGTGCACTTTAACGAGGGTTACAACTATGCTCAGTTTGGTTTCAACAATTCCTATGAGCGTAAAGGTTTAACTATTGTAAGCTATGATAATAATAATATTACCTGGGAAACCTCAAGACAAACCAACGTTGCGGTGGAGATGACTGTGTTAAAAAACCTGAACATTATTGCTGAGTTTTACAAAAATCACCGCTATAATATTCTGCGGGATAGGTTGGTGCCGGCTACCGAGGGTTTTGAAACATCCATCGCCACCAACTTAGGCCAGGTTGATTCAAAAGGTATCGACTTATCTGCCGATTATAAACAAAGCTTTAGCAATGGTTTATGGGCATCGTTCAGGGGTAACTTTACTTATTCAACCAATAAATACACCTACATAGAAGAGCCTAACTATGCCGAGCCATGGCGCCACTTTATTGGCCAGCCAATTAGTCGCGGTTACGGTTATGTGGCCGAGAGGTTATTTGTTGACGATCAGGAAGCCCGTAACTCGCCAACTCAGAATTTTTCTTCCGCACCACCAAAAGGGGGCGATATCAAATACCGTGATTTGAATGGTGACGGTAAAATTGACAATCTGGACCTTACCTTCCTGGGCTATCCGCAAACGCCCGAAATTGTTTACGGCTTTGGTTTCTCAACAGGCTTTAAAGGATTTGACCTTTCTGCATTCTTCCAGGGGCAGGCCAGGGTTTCCTTCTTTGTTGATCCTAATAGGGTAAGCCCTTTCATACCAAGTCCCGACCAGTACATTTATGGTAACACGCAGGTTCTGAAAGCATTTGCCAATGATCATTGGTCTGAAGAGAACCAGAATTTATACGCTTTGTATCCAAGATTAGGTACCAACCAAACAGTAATAGCCAACAACCTGCAACCCAGCACCTGGTGGCTGCGCGATGCCAGTTTTTTGCGGTTGAAATCATTAGAGATCGGCTATACCCTGCCAACGCGTATAGCAAAGGCCATGAAACTGACCAATTGCCGCATTTATTTTAACGGATTGAACCTGTTTACTTGGAGCCCCTTCAAACTATGGGATCCGGAGCAGGGCGGCAACGGGTTTGCTTACCCCATTCAAAAGGTGTTTAACGTAGGTCTGAATGTGAATTTATAATTACAAACCGATTTAAAAAGAGAACGATATGAGATCATATTATAAATTATTACTGGCAATAACGCTTTGTACAACAGGAGTATCCTGCAAAAAATATCTGGATGTTACCCCCAGTAACGTGGGTACATTGGAGTATGCCTTCAGAAACCGTAACGAAGCCGAAAATTATCTGTTTGCCTGTTATTCAACTATGCAGCAAACCTCAAACGTAATTTATAACGCGGGTTTTACCACTTCTGCCGAAATTGTATATCCTAACAATTTAACGACCAACTTTTTTGACCAGCGGGGTTTCGACCTCATCCGGGGGACACAAAACACCGGCAGCCCCTCATTAAATTACTGGGGAAACAGCAATGGCGGCGCTCCGCTTTTTCAGGCTATCAGGAGGTGTAACATCATGCTGGAGAATATTGATAAGCCCATAGACCTGGGGGCCGATGAAAAAAAACGCTGGATAGCTGAAGTGAAATTCCTGAAAGCTTATTACCACTATTACCTCATCAGGATGTATGGTCCCATGGTGCTGATTAAGGATAGTTATCCTATTGATGCCCCACCCGATACTTTGAAGCGCAAAAGGGCATCGGTTGATGAATCATTTGCTTACGTAGTATCCCTGTTAGATCAGGCCATACCCGATCTGCCGCCAAATATTCAAAATCAGGCTCAGGAATTTGGACGTATCACCAAGTTTATAGCCATGAGCGTAAAGGCCGAGGTTTTAACCACAGCTGCAAGTCCGCTGTTTAATGGCAATCCAGATTACCAGGGATTTAAGGATAAGGCAGGTAAAAGCTTGTTTTCTGCTTCGTATGATGCATCTAAATGGCAAAAAGCGGCAGATGCCTGCAAGGCTGCCATAACCGAATGCGAGGCGCAGGGCCTTAAATTGTATACTTTACCACCAACCGGTAATATCAACGTATCTGACGAACTGAAGAAGGTATTAACGCTGCAGCTTACCATTACGGATAAGTGGGAGCAAAATCCGGAGCTGATATGGGCGCTCAACTACACCTTTGGTTACCAGGGTTATGTTATCCCTAAATTAACCAGTGCGGCAGTAGGTATGGCCAATACATACCCCTCAAACTGGGCTGTACCATTGGCCGAGTCGGAGCTGTTTTATACCAACAATGGCGTACCGCTGGTTGAGGATAAGAATTTTGATTATACCAATCGTTTTATACCCCAGGTTGGTGATGATGCTAACAAAGATTATATAGAACAGGGATATGAAACCGCCCGCGAGAATTTTAACCGCGAAAGAAGGTTTTACGCCTCGATAGGTTTTGATGGTGGTATCTGGTTTGGTAACGGGGTTACAGATCAAAGCAAAGCTTATTATGTGCAGGCCCGTGGTATTTTTGGCTTGGCGGGTCCAAAAAGCTTCAACTCAACCAATATAACCGGTATATGGCCCAAAAAATTAGGTAACTATCAAACCGTAATGGATCAATCTTTTACCACGGTTGATTTTCACCTGCCGCTTATTCGCTTATCAGGTTTGTACCTATTATATGCCGAAGCTTTAAATGAAGTACAAGGCCCCACAGCCGAAGTGTATTCCTACATTGATCAGGTGCGTGCGCGGGCAGGCCTAAAAGGCGTGGTGGATTCATGGAACAGTTTCTCGAAGAATCCATCCAAGCCGGGTTCAAAAGATGGTCTGCGCCAGATCATACACCAGGAACGAAGGATAGAGTTGGCTTTTGAAGGTCAGATAGGTTGGGATCTGCGTCGGTGGAAAGAATTACAGGACGTACTAAGCCGCCCCGTGCAAGGCTGGAATATTAATCAGGCTACATCGGCAAATTATTATCGCCCAACCAACGTGATCACGCCGCTTTTTGGCTTACGTGATTATTTATGGCCTATCAGCTCAACAGACCTGGTGGTAAACGAAAACCTTACCCAAAACCCCTACTGGTAGTAGTTGAGACTAAGGCATTATTGATAAATAATTAATATAAAATATAAATTATGAAAAAGATTAATAACGGCAGATCCATAGTATCGATACTTTATGTAGCGGTACTGCTCGTGGTGCTTTTGATCGCCTGTAAAAAGGGGCAGTCAAATATCGAGATCGTATCTAACGACAAAACCAAGCCGGGTGTGGTTACTAATGTAAAAGTAGAGAATCTGAATGGCTCGGCCCGCATAACCTACACCCTGCCCGATTCAAAGAACCTGTTATATGTTCTTGCAACGTATAACATCAATGATAAAGTGGTAAGGCAAACCAAAGCCAGCTATTATACCGATACGGTAATGGTTGATGGTTTTGCCAAAGCTAAAGAGTATACGGTAACGCTGAACGCGGTAAGCCGTGCCAATATCATGTCAGACCCGATAACGGTTAAGGTTAATCCCAAGATACCTAATTATCTGCTCATAAATGATAACCTGGCGATTACCCCTGATTTTGGCGGGGCCAACTTTTATGGTCTTAACCCTAATAAAACACCGGTAGCCATACACATTTTATCATACAATGAAGGCACTAAGGTATATGATGAGCAAGACCCGCAATACCTGAGTAATGATACGGTGAATATATCGGTTCGGGGCTTTTCGGTAAAGAATACCAAATTCGCCGTTTTTACAACCGACAGGTTTGGCAACGTATCGGATACGGTTACCAAAGAACTTACCCCATTGTTTGAAACACAATTAGACAAAAGTAAATTCTTTACGTTTCATTTAGGCACCGACAGCCCGATAGGTTACGGCTGGGAACTTAAATACCTTTTTGATAACAATCTTGGCGATCCGGGATGGCACACCACCAGTGCTCCTTTAAAAATATGCAGTTTTGGTATAGGCCCGCTGGCCAAAATAAGCCGTGTGGTACTATACAACAGGTTGCCCGATATATGGGGTTATCAAAATAGTCGCCAGTTTACTATTTGGGGTTCAACAAAAGATAATCCGGGCGATTATCCATCGTGGCCGGCTACCGTTACCGCTGTAGGTACCGTCATGGGCGATTGGGTAAACCTGGGCAACTTTGTGGTACCATTGCCACCATCGGGCGCACCACCAAACCAGGCTACCGATGCCGATAAAGCTACAGCAGGTGCAAACGGCTTTAGCTTTAATATGCCTAATGTAAGCCAGATGCCGGCTGTAAAATACATACGTTTCCAGTGTACACAAACCTGGGCCGGACTTGATTATGTGAATGCCAAAGAGATCACCCTGTTTGGCGCACCTGTACAGTAAATCGTTAATTAAAACTTAAAGAAATGAAAATAGCATTCAACGTTACTGTTTTCTTGTTCATGTGTTTGGCCATTACAGGTTGCAAAAAATATGATACGGATTATAAGTCGTTTTTAGATAATCATGAGGTAACCTATCCCGGATTAGCCGCCGGATTGAATTATCATTCCGGTAACCTGCGTGCCGTGCTGGTCTGGCACCCAAGTCCCGATCCGAGTATCAGGAGGTATGTGGTTAAGTGGAATAATGGTCTTGATTCCCTGCTGCTTAACGCTACCAGTCATAACCCGGGCGATTCCGTTGTAGTGAATATACCTAACTTGCAGGAGTATGTATATAGCTTTCATATTATCGCGTATGATAAGGATAATAACCCATCCATCGGTCAGGACATCAATAATGTAAGGGTATATGGCCCCACATACCAGTCGACACTTTTAAACAGGGCGTATAATGCCGCCAACCCCTATGTTACGCATAGTGATGGTTCTGTTACCCTCAACTTTAACAAGGCCGATACGGGAAATGTGGCTACCACGGTAAGATATACCAATAAATTAGGAACCACGACGGAACGCTCCTTTGTGGCCGATAGCAACTCCATAACCCTGTCTGATTATAAGTATGGCACAGATGTAACATACCGGTCGTCATATAAACCGGTAAAAGATGCTGTAGATACATTTAATGCCCTGAGCTATGATAAATTCCCGACGATTATCGGGACTATTGAAATGGATAAGAGCCTATTTAAGGCTGTTTATTTACCAACAGATGTAGGCACGGCCTATGGGTGGGTGCTTCCATTCTTGTGGGATAACAGCACCAATGAGCCGGGCTTCCACACGCCGGGTACCGACTTCCCGATCTGGTTCACTATTGATCTGGGGCAATCGGCAACCCTCACACAGTTAAAGCTATGGCAAAGGATGTCGGCCTTGTATGATGTAGGAAATGCTAAACGCTTTGAAATATGGGGAACCAACAGCACGCCCGACCCATCTGGCAGCTTTAACGGCTGGACCCAATTGGCCAGCTTTACTTCCTATAAACCTTCGGGCCTACCTCGCGGGCAAAATTCAGATGAGGATAAAGCATTTGCTGCCGCCGGCGAACCGTTCAACTTCCCAGCAAATGGTCCAGAGGTAAGGTACATCAGGTTCAAGATCCTGGAAACATGGGGTGGAACCAATTATTTCCACGCTATTGAAATATCGGTCACTAAACAATTGAAATAGTCAGTAATCTTAAAAAGGGGAGCAGTTGTTATTAATTGCTCCCTTTTTTATTGGTGCAGATGCACCAAAAGAGCCGCTCAATAGCTACTTTTGGCGTAACATAAATTAATGCAAGAAGTATTTTCAAGATCGGGCGAGTACCTGATCGGACTAAAAAACGCGGATACCGATCTGTTGAGCTCTCCGGCTCAGTTTTCGGAATACACCATCCTTTTTATCCCCGAAGGTGAGGGTGTTTACCATGCCGATTTTGGCTCTTTTAACTATGCCGGTCCTATACTGCTGTTTGCAACCCCGCTGCAGGTTATTTACCTTAAACATCAAAAGCTGGCGCCGCTAACCATGCTGCAGTTTCACGGCGATTTTTATTGTATCGAATACCATCGCGAAGAAGTGGCTTGTAACGGCCTGCTGTTCAATAATGTTTATATACAGCCTTGTGTTAAGCTAAACCTTGATGATGCCCGTGTATTCGAGCAATTGTTAACCGAAGTGGATAAGGAATTTGGGCAGGATTCGCCTTCCGAGATCGTACTCAGGGCTTACCTGCAGCTGTTCCTGGCCAAGTCAAGCTCCATTAAAATAAAACTGATCGACAATCATCAGGACCGTAAAGAAAAGGATGAGCAGATGGAGCAATTCAGCCGCCTGTTGAATCAGCATTTTCTGACGCTGCATAAGCCTAATGATTACGCGCAATTGCTGGCCATGTCGCCCAATACTTTCAGCAAGCGGTGTATGCGATATTTCAAAAAAACACCCTCGCAACTGATACAGGAGCGCTTGATCCTCGAAGCTAAAAAACAACTCCATCTTACCCGGCAAAGCATCAAGGAAATTGCCTATAATTTAAAATTTCAGGACGAGTTTTATTTTAGTCGTGTTTTTAAAAAAGTGACCAAAGTTTCGCCCCAAACCTTCCGCGATAAAACCGGCATCTCCATAGTGGCAGATTTGTCCAAGCAATAGCCACATTCGTCCATGTTGCAGGATGGTTAACTGATGTAGTTTTGACTAAACAAAATCACATCATGAAAACTTCCATCATCAACAACATTGCCAACCTCGACCAATTCGGTAAAAAGGTTATCCGTTTTGGCATCATAGTCGTATTTCTTTGGATAGGCGGCCTCAAGTTTTTTACTTATGAAGCCGATGGGATCGTACCCTTTGTGGCCAACAGCCCCTTCATGTCATTTTTCTACAATCATCCAACTGAATATAAACACCATCAAAACAAGGAAGGTGAACTGATCATCGCTAATCATCAATGGAATACCGAAAATAACACCTATGGTTTTTCAAAAGGTTTGGGTGTTTTCCTGGTAACACTGGCGGTATTGGTAGCCTTATATAAAGTAGCGCCGCTGCCCAGCATGGTAGCCAGCCTGCTTATTGCCATACTTACGCTGGGCACGCTTTCCTTTTTGATAACCACGCCCGAGAGCTGGGTGCCACACCTTACCGATGAGCAGTGGGGATTTCCGTATCTTTCTGGTCGTGGCCGTCTGGTGCTTAAAGATCTGGTTATCCTGGGTGGCGCCATCATCACCATGAGCGAATCGGCAAGAGTTTATCTTCGTCAAAAATCTAAATAATAATTCAACCTGTAAATTTAATATCATGAAAACAATACCAGTGCCCACCAGAGACCAGGTAAGCGAAGGCTCACAAGTTATATTTGATCAGTTTCAGAAACGTATAGGCCGTATGCCCAACCTGTATGCTACCATGGGTTATTCAGAGCACGCATTAAAAGGTTTTGTGGACTTTGATGCCGAATTGAGCCATGGCGTACTTCGCGCCAAAGAAAGGGAGGCCATCGCGCTCATCGTATCCGAAATAAACGGCTGTGCCTACTGTTTGGCAGGGCATACTTTGGCCGCTATAAAAAATGGATTTACTAAGGAAGAAACCCTGGATATCAGAAGGGGTAAAACCAACGACGAAAAGCTGAATGCTTTATTGCAATTGGCCCAATCCATAACCATCAATAAAGGCCATGCCGATCCGCAGGTGTTGGAAAACTTTTTCGCTGCTGGTTATAACGAAGCCGCTGTAATGGAACTGATAGGTTTAGTTACCGTACGCATATTTACCAATTATGTATTTGCCTTAACGGATATCCCTGTTGATTTTCCGTTGGCCGATCCATTAAACTAATTTTTTCAGTGTGTGATGTTTGAGGAGCAGCGCAACGGCTTGGGAAGTCCCAACGGCTATACCAGGCGGAGTTTTATAAAGCAAGCCGTTGCCACCTGCTTTTACAGCGTTGTACCATTTAAAAATATTATCATGACTAATCCTACAGGTGTTACCATCCGCAAAAGTCCGTATTCTGTAAAAGAAACCATCAACCGTTTGCAGGCTGCTTTGGAACAGCATCAGGTAACCGTTTACGCCCGGATAGACCAGCAGCAGGAATTGCAAAAAGCGGGGCGGGTTATCCCGCCTTTGGAGTTTCTGTTATTTGGTAACCCCAAAGCCGGCGGACCGGTGATGATCGAAAATCCATTAGCCGCGCTTGATCTGCCGCTAAAGATTGTAACCTGGCAGGATGAAGAACAAACCGTGCATGTGGCTTATAACGATGCATCTTATATCAAAAACAGGTACGCTTTATCAGCAACCGTATCCGCTCCTTTAAATCTCGATCCCTTAATAATAAAAATACTATCATGAAAACTTCAGAATCCAACAATATCCAACCAACCGATGCCGAAAAACTGAGCATTGCTCAAACTTTTATCAACGCATTAAAAAGCAACGACTGGGAAACCATGCATTCCATACTGGCAGATGATGCAGGCTGGACCTTGCCTGGTACCAGTTTGCTATCCGGCCCGGCAAATGGGGCAGAGGCCATTATCAAACGGGCACAGGGCCTCAAATATTTCGGTGTTAAGTTCGACTTGAAACATATCCTTATAGGGTTGAATGGTTTCACCTTGTCTTTACACAACACGGCCAGTCGCGGCGATCTGTTATTGGATGAACAGGTAGCCATAGTGTTTGAGGTAGCTGGTGGTAAAATAACCAGCATGGCCACCTATCTTTCAGATGTAGCCGGCATCAATGCTTTTTTTATTGAGGGGATATGAGCTATCTTGCGGCGATAAAGTAAAACGTTATGGCCGATTACAAACAGGAGGCTGCCAAAGCCGCATTTGAATGGATTAAAGCAGGACAAACCATTGGCCTCGGAGCCGGTACAACGGTATTTCACCTGGTTGATATGATCAGCAGTAATCCGGAGTTGGCCACTTCCCTGGTATTGGTTTCTTCCTCATTTAAAACAAACGTTTATCTGCAGGAAAAAAACTTGACGATAAAAACACCGGCCATGGTAAATCACCTGGATATTTATTTTGATGGCTGCGACCAGTTCGACAAACAACTAAATGCCCTGAAAAGTGGCGGCGGTATCCATACCACCGAAAAGATACTGGCCTCCATGGCTTCGGAATTTATTTTGATGGGCGATGATGCCAAATTTGTACCGCAATTGAATACGACCTATCCACTGGTGATTGAGATATTGCCCCAGGCTTTACAGATTGTGCTGGCCCGGCTCCGGTCGGCCGCTTATCCCGACGCTGAGATCAAGTTACGCACAGGCGATCAGAAAGATGGCGCCGTTATTTCTGATAACGGTAACCTGCTGGCCGATATCCGCTTTACCCATGCGCCGAAGTGGCAACAACTCAACATCGATTTAAAAATGATCCCGGGCGTGGTAGAGCATTCCCTATTTTATGGTATGGCAACCCAAGCTATTATAGCAGGAGAAAGTGGGATATGCATTATTACGCCCGAACGATAGCCGCCTCTTAATACATGCAGGAGATATTACGGAAACATATAGAAAAAATAATATCGCTCACGGATGAGGAGTTCACCTTCGTATGGTCGCATTTTACAGTTAAAAAGTATAAAAAACATCAATTTCTGATACAGGAAGGCGAAGCGGTAAAGTATCATTATTTTGTGCTCTCCGGACTTTTAAAACTGGTGTATACTGATGAAGCAGCGAAGGAACACATCGTTTCTTTTGCCATGGAAGACTGGTGGGAGAGCGATTTCTACGCCTTTTATACGCAAACCAAAGCAACCCTGTCTTTAGAATGCCTGGAAGATACCGAAGTACTCTGCCTTTCGCTCGATGGGTACAAAAAACTTTGTGACGATCTCCCTGAAATGGTGCGTTTTTTCCTGGAGAAAGCCAATTTTGGTTTTATCGCATCACAACGGCGCATCATTTCCTGGCTAACCTTAAGCTCCAGAGAGCGTTACGAACAGCTGCTTAAACAATCTCCCTCCCTTATTCAGCGGGTACCCAAAAGCCTGCTGGCTGCCTACCTGGGTGTTTCGCGCGAAACCCTGAGCCGCCTATCTTCTTAGTGTGACATTCCTCACATGATAATCGTGAGGTTTGTCAACAGCTCATTCCGGGTGTTATCAGCAGTTTTGCCATGTGAATTTTAAACGATGAGCATGAAAAAAACAGCGAAAATTTTAGCATTACTATTGATAACTACAATGCCCGCATGGGCGCAAACCCCCAAAAACAATAAGATGGAAAAAAGGATCATTAATCCCTGGCAATGGCAGGATAAACGCAGCTATGTACAGGCTGTTGAAGTAAAACACGTAGAAAGTACCCTGTACATTTCTGGGCAAACGGCCATCAGTGCCGACGGAATATCCAGTAATGAGGATATGAAAACCCAATTAATAAAAGCCCTGCAAAATTTGGAGCACGTGATAACCGAGGCCGGATACAAGCCTGAAGGTATTGTGAGGCTAAATATCTATACAACCTCTACAGCGGAACTTTGGCCGCACTTCCAGATTTTCCAGGATTGGGTAGCCAAACATGGCATCAAACAATCGCTTACTTTGTTGGAAGTGAAAAGCCTTTTTGAAACACTAAAAGTTGAGCTGGAAGCTACAGTGGTGAAGTAATCAATTTTAGGTAAAATATTTTATCTTTAAAGCCTAACCTAAAAACACGCAAAATGATCTTCCCGCTAAAATTCAAACGTATTTGTTCGTTATTGTTATTGCTCATCGTGGGCATAAAAGCCTATGCCGCAGATTCAATGGTTAAACCTGATTCCCTGCTGCAAAAAGCCTATGTCCTCAATATGATGCACCGGGTTGCCGACTGGCAAATTAACGACTGGAACATCAATGGTTTTAAACATGCTAAGGTTGATTGGACAAATGCCGCCTGTTATACCGGTATTTATGCGCTGGGATATATCAAAAACAACGAAAAATATTTAACCACCCTGGTGAACATCGCCAACGATCTGGGTTGGAATACCGGGCGCGATCGTTTTATGGCCGATGATTATTGCATAGGCCAAACCTATTCTTTGCTATATACCAAATACAAGGATAAAAAAATGATTGCGCCCTTTATTTTGCTGGCCGATAGCATTGTGAATAAGCCGCATGATGAGTCGCTGGAGTGGAAGAACCATATAGCCTCCAGGGAATGGGCCTGGTGCGATGCCTTGTTTATGGGACCCACTGCTTTGAGTTATTTGAGTACAGCTACCGGCAATCATCAATACCTCAATACAGCCGCAAAACTCTGGTGGAAAACAACCGATTACCTGTATGACCCTGCCGAACACCTGTATTTTAGGGATGGCAGCTACCTGGATAAAAAAGAAAAGAACGGCAAGAAAATCTTTTGGGCAAGGGGCAATGGCTGGGTATTGGCAGGCCTGGTAAGGGTGATGGAAAATATGCCCGCCAATAATCCCGATAAAAAGAAATTTGAAAAACTATACCGCGATATGGCTTCTAAAATAGCTTCATTGCAACAACCGGATGGCAGCTGGCATGCCTCATTGCTCGATCCGGAAAGCTACCCGGTTAAAGAAACAAGCGGTACTGGTTTTTATTGCTATGCCTTGCTCTGGGGGCTTAACCATGGTATGCTGGATAACAAAACCTACTGGCCCGTAGTAAAAAAAGCCTGGGCGGCATTGGTCACTTCGGTTCATGCAGATGGGATGCTGGGGTATGTACAACGTATAGGCGCCAGCCCCGATGCGGTTACGGAGGATAGTACCGAGGTGTATGGTGTAGGCGCTTTCCTGCTTACTGGAACCCAGCTATATCAGTATTTGGGCAGCCATCCGGCCGCTGCAAAAAATTGAGCATTTTTGCGCATCTAATGATTGTTCATTAGTCGATATTGGGCATCCGGCGTTCGATATTAGATCATTCGCTATCAATAAATACCCAGAAACTGGTATATGTAATTCATTGTTTATGAGTTACTTTTGTGGTTACCTGCAAATCAAAAACATAAAAAAATGAACAAACTATTATCACTGTTGAGTATTGCCTTGCTCCTGCCCATTGCTGGCTACTCACAATTTAAGGTTGGCAAAACCAAAGAAGAAGCTAAAATAGAAAAAGGAAAGAAGACACCTAAATTAATCGGCTCTAAAAGTACCGGATTAATAATGGATTTTGGACTTTACTCCATAGAGGCGGAGGAGATCGAATACCTTTCTTACGCAACCATGAAAACAACCGGAATTACGTTTGAACCGATAATTAATTTTTCGTCGTTGAAAGAGGAAGCCGATTTTTACAAATACATATTAGGTTTATACGATAGTTACAAAGACAACGAGATAACTCTAAATAAATGCAAGATAGTACCCCGTAAAAAGAATTTATTCGGAATGAATAATCTCATATTTGATATCTATCCATCTGCAGAAAACGATGAAAATAAACTCACTACTTACATGATCGGTAAAAGTGGGTGGATCAATCTTTTTAAAAACTCCAAAGTCCATACCTTAGACTAATCCGGTGTAAATATTATTCAAAATATGATACCATTCCGCTTTACCAGGACGGGAGCAAAAGGGAGGCATTTGTCTCTTTTTTGCTTTTTACTCCCGGTCGGCCCTTTTCGGCGACAGCTATTCTGCATTTTTTATATCTCATGATCCATTTCAAAAAATCATGGTTTTCTGCGATTGTCCGGCCTGTTTGATTTGAGGATTATTGCAAAAGAAAATATTGCTGGAATACTAACGACAATTTTTCGAGCGCTGCTTTTTCAGATTTTGAGATTTATGAATATGAAGAAAATTAATTACGCATTACTAATATTAACAACAGCCATTATGCTGTTCACGATCTCTTGCAGCAAGGACGGTGCTGCAGGGCCTAAAGGTGATACCGGCGATAAGGGCTTAACTGGGGCGGTTGGGCCTGCCGGTGCTGCCGGGGTAAAAGGTATAGCTCGCAGGCACACGTAGCAATTTGCGTAAAACCCGCATAGTAAAACCGTAGTATCACTACTGTTGTTTTTAAACGGGCTATATATCTTTGACCATACAAAAGCTAAAGATATTTATGAAGAAACATTACTACTTAAATCTACTACACTACAGTTCATTGATGGTAAACGTTATTAATAAGTTCATGAACCTGCAATAGCAGGATAAAGATAATAAGTTATAAATTAGGGATAATAACTTAGAGACGGCCGCCTGCAGCAATGCAGCGGCTGTTGTTTTTTTATAGCTGTTTTTTCTTTTAATTAAGAGAGACGGGTGTCACCCAGAGCGCCCCGTCGAAGGGTAGATTGCACAGGCCTGCCCGCCATACTTCGATCTATCTCAGTATAACATCTTTAATTTTATAGACTTCCAAAACCTTCACCATATACAATATCTATTGTTTGTGCTTTCTTATAAAATAATTGTATATTTTTTTAAATAATATAAAAACATATAATTATTTTATTAATTTGGCATTTATAACCCCGATTATATACCGATTATTGGTAATATTAAAAATTACAGCCTGGTAATTTATACATCCATGGATCATGTAGTGCACAATTTTCCTCAGAAAATTGATGATCCGTTGATCAATACACAAATTTTCTTATAAACCTTATCTTATGAATATGTGAAATATCTTAAATAATAAATCATAATTAACTATTACCGATGAAAACAACCAATCTCCTGCTCATCTCCCTGGCGCTGCTGGCTGCCACGGGTTGCAAAAAAAACAACAACAACGAAGAAAATGTACCGCAAAAAGACGCTGCGGCAAAAGAAACGCTTTTCGCGGATTTTAGCTGCCAAATGAAAACCATAACAGGCGGCCCGGTAACCGAAAGCTGGGGACCCAACAACAAATTATGGACCAACGGCCGCACCATCAAGGTACGCTTTATTAGCGGCGAGGGAACCTCATTTGTACGCGGAAAAGTGCAGCAATATGCCAAAAGCTGGGAAAGCAGCGCCAATGTAACCTTTCAGTTTGTGGCCGATAATGCCGCTGCAGATCTTACTGTAGGCTTTAAACACAATGGCGACGGGGGCTCCTGGGCCTACGTGGGGATAGATGGCCGTGGTCAGAGTCAATCGGTTAACTTTGGCTGGTTTGACAACAATACTTCCGACGAGGAATTCAGGAGAACCACCACCCATGAATTTGGTCACGTGCTGGGTTTACAGCATGAACAGGCACACCCTGATGCTAACATCCCATGGAACAAAGACGCGGTATACGCTTACTATGAGGGCGCCCCCAACTTCTGGACTAAAGACCAGATAGATTTTAATGTACTATGGGTTGGCCCAAGAACCGGAAGTAACCTGCTCACCTATGACAAATCATCCATTATGCACTACCCCGTTCCGGCCCGGTTTACAACAAACAATGTAGCCATAGCTGCCAATAATACCACCATTACGGCTACCGATGCAGCCTATATGAAAAAGTATTACCCCGGCAGATAGTCTTTTTGAAATAACCGACCTTTTACCCCGCTATTCCGAGTCTCTGATGCTGGATAGCGGGTTTTCTTTTTAAAAGCACTGCCCTGGGTGCGATTCCCTCCCCACGGGAGGGGCGCGGCTGACATGTGCGCAAAAGCAGGGAGGGGTTTATGTGTCATGCAGAAAAAAGCTGTCATGGTGAGCAGGCCTCTGCGCGCGGGTCTTCAACAGGCTCAGACTGGCAGGGTTTTTAACTTATTACCGGGTAATGGGTACTATTCCTCGCCGTCGCGCGGCTCCGGCCCTCAAGTGTTGGGAAGAAGAAAAAGTTGTCATTTCGAACGAGGTACGAGGAGAAATCTTATACGTCGAGATAAGCAAATCGTATAAAATTTCTCTTCACCCTCGTGCCCAGACCTCAGCTTCTGCTCATCGAAATGACAATGTTTGGTATAAATTTATGTCTTCCCAACACTTAAGGGCTCCAGCCGAGTGACAGTTATTACCCGGTCTCCGGCCGCTGTATAATAAAGAAATCAATCATTTCGCCTATTCAATATTCAGCAACTTAGAGAATTAAAAAAAACTATTTTTTAATTTCTCGCAATCGATTGTTAAAAATAATTATCTTGGCATTGCCAGTGTAAATCAGGTATTATAGTATACCCGATAACCAATAAACCATATTATATTAAAAATCGATGGATTGTTTTAATCAATTTCCTAAACTATCCGGCCGGAAAAAGTTTTGGATAGCGTGTTTTTGTCTGTTGGGTTACCAGCAGGTGAGGGCGCAAAACGCGGTATCTTTTCATGACCTTTCTTTTTTCGATAACCCTTCATCAAACTGGAAAATAGCGGGCGGCGTACAGGCCGATATCGCGCAGGATGAAGTTTTAACCCTTAAAGAGGGTACCGGAATTTTGGTAAACCTGCCCGGCAAAAAAGGCGCAAAAGACCTGTTTACCAAAACTGTTTACGGCGACGCCGATCTGGAGCTTGATTATATGATGGCCAGAGGATCAAACTCGGGCATCTATTTGCAGGGGCGTTATGAAATTCAGCTTTTGGATAGCTGGGGAACGGTAAATCCTAAATCGGGCGATAACGGTGGTATTTATGAGCGTTGGGATGATAGCAAACCAGATGGACAGCAAGGTTATGATGGCCATGCGCCAAGGCAAAATGCCAGTCGTGCGCCGGGTTTGTGGCAGCATATAAAAATTTCGTTCCAGGCACCGCGCTTTGATGGTAAGGGGCAAAAGATCGCCAATGCCAAAGTGCTTTATATTTGGTTAAATGGTGTTTTGATCCAGGACAATGTAGAGCTTAGCGGGCCAACCCGGGGTGCTTTTGATAAGGTGGAAACAGCAACTGGTCCGCTGCGTTTACAGGGTGATCATGGTGCGGTGGCTTTCCGCAATATCAGGATAATTAGTTATGATAAGCCGCAGCCAACGCTTTCAAACCTGAAATATCGGGTTTATAAAGGCGGTGATATGGCCGGGGATGCATATAACAAGCTAAAGCCAGAGTCGGAAGGAGCGTCGCCTGTGCTGTCATCAAATCAGAGTAAACTGAATAACGATTTTTTAATGCGGTATACCGGCAATATCCAGGTTAAGGAAACAGGTGAGTATGCTTTTAAGCTGAGTGTGCCGGGAGGTAAGGGGAAATTTCGTATTAACGGTACAGATGTTGTGACATTGACCGAAAACGCGGGGCAAGGTAAAATACAATTGCCAGCCGGCGATCATCCGTTTGAATTGTTCTATTCAAAAACTATAGATTGGGCTAAACCTGCCCTGGGACTTACCGTAGCAGGCCCCGGCGTGCGGGAGCATCTGCTAAGCGATGCCAACGTAAGTAACAATGACCCGGTTGATCCGATCTTGATCAACGCTGCTTCCAGTCCTATAGTTCGCAGTTTCTCAGATCTGCCGGGAGGCATCAGGGTTACGCATGGCGTCAATGTAGGCAGTACCGCATTGCTGAATTATACTTATGATCTGGACAAGGGGATGATAGTAGCTATCTGGCGAGGTGGCTTTCTGGATGCTACACCGATGTGGCACGACAGGGGCGACGGCTCATCCCGCCCGGCCGGTTCTGTTCAATATTTGGGTAAGCCTGTACCCGCTATCGAAAAGCTCCATGATGCCAATGCCGCCTGGGTTTTGGATACCGCGGGCACCGGTTATAAACCTAAAGGCTATGTATTAAATGCCGATGATGTGCCTGCCTTTAAATACCTAATTTATGGTGTGCCGGTAAACGATGCCAGTACTTTGATGGATAAGGGACAAGGCATCCACCGGGAAATAACGCTTGCCAATGCCGTAGATGGCCTGTTTTACCACCTGGCTACAGGCAATGTCGAAACGCTTGGAAACGGGTTATACGCTATTGACGATAAATCTTACTACATCCGTATTGATGACGCTGGCGGGGCCAAAGCACTTGTTCGGGATGCAGACGGGAAGCAGGAGCTCATCATCCCTATTCAAAAAAAGTTAACCTATTCTATCATTTTTTAAGCTGCCTTGATCATGGATAATACTTTAAAACAAATGATAAAAAGAGGCGCGTTTTTATGTACGCTGGTCATTATCGCGTTGGTAGGCGATATCAGAAATACCTTTGCCCAGGCCGAATCGCCTAAAGAAGATGATTTTTTTAAGATCATGAAAGTGCCTGCGCCCGAAGGTACCATATTAGAGGTTGGCGGTTTGTGTACCTTGCCAAATGGTACCTTGGCGGTAACCACCCGTCGCGGGGATATTTTTATGGTCGAAAATCCTACCGGGCAGCATCCTTTCTTTCGCAAGTTTGCTTCGGGTTTACATGAGGTTTTGGGCGCCGCCTGGAAAGATGGCGCTTTATACGTTGTTCAGCGCGGTGAATTGACCAAACTGGTGGATACCAATATGGATGGCAAAGCCTATGTTTTTGAAACTATTTATGCCTGGCCTTTATCGGGCAACTATCATGAATATAGTTTCGGGCCTAAAATTGCGCCGGATGGTTCATTTTTTGTGACCCTGAACCTGGGTTTTCCGCCCGATTGGTGGCATCCTAAAAGTTTTGTACCATGGCGCGGTTGGGCCCTGAATATTAAAGAGGATGGTACGGTTACTCCATGGGCAGCAGGATTTCGTTCGCCCTGCGGTATCAGTATGATTGATGGCGAATTGTGGTATGCCGATAACCAGGGCGATTGGGTTGGATCGGGCAGTATTATGCCCATCAAAAAAGGGGCTTTCATGGGGCACCCTTCAAGCCTGGTTTGGACAGGCTTGCCTAACTCGCCGCTAAAGCTTACGCCCGAGCAGTTTTTTGCCAAAAACAACCCGCGGGTAGAGTTTGATAAAAACGGACAGCCGGTAAAACCACAGGATATAGTTAATGAAAAGTTTAAGACCGAGTTTGAGGCTAAAAAAGAATTTCCGGAATTACAGCTGCCTGCGGTTTGGTTACCTCATGGCATCTTAGGTATTTCCAATTCAGAAATTGTGAAGATCCCCGAAGGTGCATTTGGCCCGTTTGCTGGGCAGCTACTGATCTGCGATCAGGGACAAAGCATGATCGACCGGATCTTCCTGGAAAAAGTTAACGGCGAATACCAGGGCGCGGCATGGGCTTTCAGAAGCGGTTTTCAATCGGGCATCGTAAGGTTGGCCTGGCTGTCCGACGGCTCATTGGCTACCGGCGAAACCAACCGTGGCTGGGGATCGGCAGGGGAGGCAACCATGGGCCTGCAGCGTTTGGTATGGAATAACCGGGTTCCGTTTGAAATGCGCGCCATCAGGGCCATGCCCGATGGTTTTGAAATAGAATTTACCAAACCGGTTGATAAAAAGGTGGCGGCAGATATTGCATCCTACTCCATAGAAAGTTTTATTTATAAATATCACGGCGTATATGGTAGTCCGCCGGTGAATACCGAAAAATGCCCCATAGCAGGGGTTAAAGTATCTGAGGATGGCTTAAAAGCAAGGTTGATCGTTAATAATTTACGCAGGTATTATATCCATACCATTACGCTTGCCGCCATCAGGGATAAGGAAAGTTATTTTAACCTGGTGCATCCCACAGCCTATTACACCTTGAATAATATCCCCGAAGGGCAAAAACTTTCCATGACCGAAGTAAGTACGGTAAACTCGGCCAAAGCAGTGGCTTCGGCTGCCGTTAAAAAAGGGATGGGCACTAAAAAGGCTACGGCGTTAAAACCCGGTGCGTTGGTAAATGCTATTCCTACCTATGCCGAAGTGCAGCCTCTTTTGTTGAAAAATACCTGTCTATCTTGTCATAATACCACCAAAAGACAGGTTGGCCCGGCATACGTAGATGTGGCGAAACGGAAATATAGTGTAACCGAACTGATACAGCTGATCCATAGCCCCAAACCCGAGCACTGGCCTGATTATTCGACACCAATGCCGCCCATGCCACAAGTACCCAAAGAAGAAGCGCGTAAGATTGCTCTGTGGATCAAATCGCTGGCTAAATAAATTAAATTTTAGCCCCTTAACCGGCACTTTAAGGCTTAAAACTTCGGACTTAAATGCGTATATTTGTATATAAAAACAGCCCGGTTTTCCTGATTAAAAAGGAGAACCGGGCTGTTTAGTTAAAGGAGAAAATAGCCCGAAAATGGGCTTATTTTTATGAAGTTATTTGATAGTCAATAAAATAACACTTTTTAAAGTTTCAAAAACAGGCTAAAACCGACTTAAAATTTGTTAAAAAGTGTTAAAATCGATGTTTTTCAATCATTTTCCGGCCGTTTTTACCCTGTTTTTGAGCAGAAAAGTGTTAAAATTTAAGGTTTAAAAAGCTTTTGGGCCGGATAGCCACGGCAATTGTTAATGTCTTATCTCTTGACGCTAACTTCTTGATTCTCGCACCACCCCTACATCACCTCTCATGCCCGGTTTTGATGTGCAGGGTTTATAAAAATAAATTAGTTTTATGGCTCTAACCAAAACCACATTTTAAACTATGATCAGCCGTACAGGTATCCGGAAAATTGCAGTGCTGGCTATTGCCATCTGTGCTCTATGTTTTAGTTTATATAGCGCCCACGCACAGGGTGCAAAACCGAAATTCAAGGTAATCGCCTTTTATACAGGGCGTAATGATAAGGCACATATCAGCTTTATGCATGAGGCCAACCGGTGGTTTCCGGCCATGGCCAAAAAGTACAATTTTGCCTATGATTCCACTAATAACTGGAGTAATATGAACCCAGAGTTTCTGGCCAAATATCAGGTAGTTATATTTTTAGATACCCGTGCCGATGATCCTGCACAAAGGGCTGCTTTTGAGCAATATATGAAAAATGGTGGCGGCTGGATGGGTTTTCACTTTTCGGCCTTCGCGCTTACGCCGTCTGATTATCCTCAAAACTGGGATTGGTATCACAACGAGTTCCTGGGATCGGGGCAGTACAAAAGCAATACCTGGCATCCCACCTCAGCTATTTTAAGGGTGGAGGATAACAAGCACCCGGTTACCAAAGGCTTACCCGTCACCTTCAAAGCATCGCCAAATGAGTGGTACCGCTGGGAAAAGGATCTGCGCACCAACCCGGATATCAAGATATTGCTGTCTATCGATTCTACCAGTTTCCCGCTGGGTACAGGGCCAAAACCATACGAAATATGGCACAGTGGTTACTACCCGGTGGTATGGACAAATAAAAACTACCGCATGGTTTACTTTAATATGGGGCATAATGCTATTGATTATGATGGCGGAACAAACAAAGAGCAATCGCAAACCTTTGATAACGACATCCAGAACAAACTGATCCTGAATACCCTGCTGTGGCTGGGAAGCGGTAGGAAATAGAAGTTCTTTAATTCTTCGTAATGATGTCATTTTTTTAGAAAGTCGCCCGATAAAGAGCGAGTTTTTTGCAGTCGGTTTATACCTTTGAGGCTACCAATCTGCACCTATGAAGAAAATAAAAGAAATTTTTACCCGGGTAAAGGAATTACAACACGTTGATAACGAAGATATAACTCCATTGATTTGGCAACTGATCTGCTACTCGCCAAAATTTCCGTTGAGATTACCGCAACAGCAGTTACTAAATGAAGCTTCACCATTTACATTGGAAGTTGACGACCCGCATTTTAGTCAGTCCGTATTAAAATTTAATGGTTATATATGGGGCAATGGTAGCCATAAGGTATTATTGACACATGGCTGGAGCTCCAAAGGCGCCGATTTTATCGATCTGATCACCGCACTCAGAGCCATTGATGACCTGCATATCATCGCCTTTGATGCCCCGGGTAATGGCAGCTCCGAAGGTGAATTATCCAACCTGCTGTTATTTGCAGAGGCGGTGAAAGCCGTCATCAGTACTTATGGTGCGCCGGATATCATGATAGGGCATTCCTTAGGGGTGATGGCCAATACCATAGCTATTCAGCAAACCGGCATCAAACCTTCGTTACTGATCAGTGTAACACCTATGGTGAATTTAAGGGAAAATTTTATAGCTACCATGAACAGCGCCGATGTTCCCAAGACGGCCCAGGACAGGTTTTTTGAAAATTTTAATGAAATATTTGATGTGCCTACAACGTATTTTAATCTTGCCGATATATATAACGTGGATATCGCTCAAAAGCAATGGCTTGCCTATGACCGAGATGATAAAATGGCGCCTTTTCCTTACACACAGGAGCTTTTGAATAGACATCCGATGATTACGTCGAAAGAATATCCCGATGCCACGCACGAAAGAATCATTAAAGATCCCAGGCTGATAGCGGATGTTTTGGAATTGGTGAGAAATAATCAATAAAGGGCAGGGCTGTCAGTCTGAGCCTGTCGAAGACTCGCGTGGAGAGGTCTTTGTCCACCATACTTCGACAGGTTCAGCATGACATCCGCATTTTTTTAAATGGGGTGCGTTTCACTTTGTCACGAGTAATATTTCAACTCAATAAGGTCATGAGGCAATGGTTTGGTATTCCAGGCCTGGTGAATGGCTAATGCTGTACCTACAGCGGTAGCCTGTGCCATGGAGGCCGCGTACACTTCCAGGTGTGGGAAAGCAAAAGCCAGCAGATGCATAAATACGGCATTTTTACTGAAGCCACCATCTACAAATATTCTTTGCACTTTACAACCCTGCAATACAAAGCCGGTTGAGGTTACTTGCTGTTGTACAATATCCATCATTAGTTGATGGTAAGCTTCGGTATCTGTTTTAAAATCATGCAGGTCGCGATGTTCAAAAACTGACCTTTGTAATTCGCCCTCATTGAATTTGCCCTTTAATACTTTTTGAGTTTGTAGCTGTGCAACAACGCCCGGCTCAAAATTCATGTTACGGTACTTGATCACATCCTGGTTAAAATGTGCGGCTATACGTTTTACCTGCTGCTCATAATCATAACCACTAAATAATCGCGATGCCTTAACCGGGCTGCCTTTGTATTGCAGATAGTTAAGACAGTCGTGTTTCAATTCATCTTCGGTAAGCGGCATTTGGTTAAAGGGGTTTAGGCTGATAGACCAGGTGCCGGTTGATATGAGCACAAAAGGCATATTAAAACTCACCAGATAGGGGATGAGCGCTGCCGAACTATCATGTAAGCCAATACCTATGCTATAGCTATTTCCCGGAAATATGGCGGGCAGCACATCATCTGCAGGTTTAAGCGGTGCCATTTTGGGTAAGATGCCTTCTTTACTTAGCCAGTCATGATAGTTGTTTTTGCCAAAATCCCAAAGAGCTGTATGGCATCCAATACTGGTGAGGTCGCTTACCATTTGACCGGTAAGCAGCGAGCTCATATATTGCGGCAGATGCAGTGCATATTTTACCTTTTCAAATATATGGGGCTGTTGATATTTTAAACGGTAAAGCTGCAGGCCGGAGTTAAGGTTGCCTAATACCGGAGAAGCTGTTTCGCGGGCAAATGCGGCTTCGTCGCCATACGCATCATAAAACTGTTTGCTCAGTTCTGGTGGATAAGGTTTCAGATAATTATACAAGGGGGTAAGTGGCCTTCCATCTTCATCAACATATACCAAGCTGGCCCCATAGGTTGAAAAATTGATCGCTTTAATATCAAGCTCTTTGTGCTTAAATATGATCTCACGCAGCGAGTCGAATACAGATAAACGCAAACTATCCAGGTTTTCGCAAACATCGCCATCCTCATCATGGGTTTCGATAAAGCGGGCTGTTCTTTCAAAAACTATTTTATAGTTCTCGTCAAAAAGGAACAGCTTTTTGTTGGTTTTACCCACGTCAAAAATGGCTATAACAGGTATCGGTGCCATATTATAAACCTGTAGATACGGCTAATGCGCCCCGTTCATTGATCAATTGCTGGCGTACCGCTTGTTGGCGGTATAGCTCCAAAGGTTGTAGCGCTCCACCAGTCCTCAAGCGCGATTCGGCAAGTAGCGGACGTACATCAGTACGGTAAGCATGCTGTAAAATTTCCTGCGCCAATACTACATCATTTTGTAGCTGGGCATGCTTCAATGCCTGCTGATCAACTAACAATGCCTGCGTATAGGCTATTTTGATGGCTTCTACGGACTGCAATAGGTCCTCCACAGGGTCTTTGATGTTGTGGGATGCATCTATCATCCAGCCAATACCGGTAGCATGGTTCATGCCGCGGGCGTCCATACCTTCTACCAGTTCATTAAATATCAGGAACAATTGGTAAGGATTAATGCTACCCACGGTAAGGTCATCATCGCCATACTTGGAATCATTAAAATGGAAACCGGCCAGTTTGTCTTCCATCAGTAAAAGGGAAACTATTTGTTCGATATTGGCTCCTTGTAAGTGGTGACCCAGATCAACCAGGGTCTGCGCCTTGTTGCCCAATTTGGAGGCCAGTAAATAAGATTGCCCCCAATCACCAATGGTGGTAGAGTAAAAATTAGGCTCATAGGGCTTGTATTCTATCCAAATCTTCCAGTCGGCGGGCAGTGCGGCATAAATTTCCTGAAGGCTCTCTAATGTACGTTCAAAGGCGCCGCGCATGTTGAGTTGACCCGGGAAGTTTGATCCGTCGGATAGCCAGAGAGACAGTGCCTTAGAATTCAGTTCGACGCCATAATTGATCACCTCAATATTGTGCCCAACGGCCTGTTTGCGCACCGCTTTATCTACATGGTGCAAGGAGCCGTGTTTATAGCTATGCTGCTGTGATGGCTGATCCTGAAAGGTATTAGAGTTTACCGCGTCGAAATGTAAACTATGCTGGGCGGCTAATGCTTTGATGGAAGCGGCATTATCAGGAATATCCCAGGGAATATGCAGGGAAATGGAGTTGCTGCTTTTGTTTAAGGCATGGATCAAACCCACATCCTCTATCTTTTCTTCCAGGCTGCGCGGTTCGCCACCGCCCGAGAAACGACCGAAGCGCGTACCCCCCGTACCTAATGCCCAACTGGGTATAGCCACCTGAAAATCGGTCAGTTTTTGGAGGATGATATCCAGTCCCTTTATATCGGCGGCCACAAAATCAAACTTACGCTGGTGCGCAGCTTGTTGTTTGTGGTTAGCTTCGTCAATAATGCTCTTCTCTAATTGCATGGTTATTGGTTTATGATGATATATTACTAAAACCATGTCATTGCGAGGAGGAAGGACGAAGTAATGAGCCCCACCCAACCCTCCCCGGAAGGGAGGGCTTTGAAATACTTTCTAAAAGTCTCCCCTTTCGGGGGAGATTTAGAGGGGGCTTATTGCCACGCTTCGCTCGCAATGACACGGTGGGTTCTAATGTGCTTTTTTTGTCCCTAAATCCTTTATCTTCAAATCCTTGCTCCAAAAATTACCTTACAAAAGCCATGGCTACGCCGCCATCTACATTCAAAACATTGCCTGTTGATTTGCTGAGCAGGCCACCGGTAAAGGCGAAGCAGGCATCGGCAATATCGGCAGGTAATATAATCTGGTTTAGCAGTGTACGTTTGGCATAATATGCGGGTAACTCTTCCACAGTAATGCCATAAGCTTTGGCCCTGCCTTCGGCCCATCCGCCGGCCCATATATTACTGTCGCTGATCACCGCGTCGGGGTTTACTACGTTTACCCGGATGCCATCAGCGCCCAGCTCGGCAGCATTCAATCTGCTCAGATGCAATTGTGCGGCCTTAGCCGAGCCATAGCCCGCGTTATTAGGTCCGCTTACCAGGGCATTTTTGCTTACTATATTGATAACATCACCGCCAATATCTTGTTTTTGCATCACGGCAACTGCGGCCTGGGTTATAAAAAACTGGCCTTTTACCAGTACATCATACAATAGATCCCAATCTTGCTCGGTATGGTCGGCAATGGATTTAGATATGGACAAACCTGCGTTATTCACCACAATATCAACTCCACCGAAAGCCAGGGCCGCGGTTTCTAAGGCGGCGTTGATCTGTTCGGCTTTGGTCACATTCAGTACAGCGGTAGTGTAGGAGTCTTTACCGTATTGTTTTTTAAACTCTTCGGCGGCAGCTTCAAGCCGTTCTGTATTCATGTCATTGAGGATCACTACAGCACCCTCATCCACAAATTTTTTGGCGATGGCTTTGCCTATGCCACCGGCGCTGCCCGTGATCAGGGCAATTTTACCAGACAAAGCCTTGGGTTTTGGCATCCGCTGTAATTTGGCTTCTTCCAGCAACCAGTACTCAATGTCAAAAGCCTCCTGACGGGGCAATGAGGTATACTCAGATATAGCTTCGGCGCCCTTCATCACGTTGATGGCATTGGTATAAAACTCAGCTGCAACGCGTGCGGTTTGTTTGTCTTTAGAGAACGAGAATAGACCAACGCCCGGGTACAGGATGATCACCGGGTTAGCATCCCTGATGGCCGGACTGTTATCATGTTTGCAGGTATTGTAATAGTCGGTATACATCTGGCGATAAGCGGCAAACGCCGGTGCAAGACGTTCCTGTAATGCTTTTACATTGCTCAAGTCCTCGTTAGGTTGCAGATCCAATACCAGCGGACTGATCTTGGTGCGCAAAAAGTGATCCGGGCAACTGGTTCCTAAAGGCGCCAAACGATCAAGATCATTGGAATTGATAAATTCCAGCACACGGGCATCATCGGTAAAATGACCTATCATGTGTTTTTCGCTCGAGCAAAAACCCCGAAGGATAGGAGCAATTTCAGCTGCTTGTTTTTTACGTCTAACTTCGTCGAGACTTTGAATCTTTTGCCCGCCAAATACGGGGGCTTTTTTACCATAGTTTTCTTCCAGGTATTCGGCACAGCGTTCTATAACTTCCAGGGTGTTTACATAGCTTTCAAAAGCGGTATCGCCCCAGGTAAACAATCCGTGCGAACCCAGCATAATACCCCTGATGCCTGGATTTTCGTCAAGACATTGTTTGAGTTGCAGGCCAAGCTCAAAACCTGGTTTTTTCCACTCCACCCAGCCAATGGTGCCGTCAAACAGCTCCTGGGTTATTTTTTTACCATCCTTAGCCGCGGCGATAGCGATGGCCGCATCGGGGTGTAGGTGGTCGATATGTTTAAAGGGTAAAAAACCATGCAGGGGAGTATCTATAGATGGCGCTTTAGAAGCCAGGTCATATATGCAATGGTTAAAAAGTTCTACCATTTCGTCCTCATAGGCCACACCCCGGTAAACGTTTTTGAGGCTGCGCAGGCGATCGACATATAATGCTGCCAATCCGCTCTTTTTGAGTGTGCCGATGTCGCCTCCAGAGCCTTTGATCCACATGACCTCAACTTCGCTGCCGGTGAGCGGGTCTTTCGACAACACCTTGCATGAGGTATTGCCTCCGCCATAATTGGTGAGGCGCAGATCGGCGCCTAACAGGTTTGAGCGGTATATTAACAGGGCAACTTCATCACCTTCCAGTTTGGCGGCTTCGGCATCATCCCACAGATAGCTTACATGTTTGAATGGTGTTGTTCTGATAGACATATGTTTTAATTATTGAATTATTGAGTTAGTGAATTAGTGAATTTTTTGGATCACTGATATATTGAATTGTTGATTTAAAGAATTGTTTTTGTTGAGTTTTGATTGACATGCTATTTAATTGAGTTGCCATAGCCAACTACCAGTACCGATAGTATAATGACCACAATGCCGGCTATCACAGTAGCAAATGCCGGTTTACTCACGCCTTTCCATTCTTTTAGTATAAGTCCCCACATATTGGCTATCAGGATAATGAAGGCCATGTGCAGTATCCAGGAGCTGGCGCCATTACCCATTTTGCTTTCGCCCATGCCGTAAAAAAAGAACTGCAAAAACCAGGTGGTGCCGGCCAGCGCCGCGAACAGGTAGTTTTTAAGCAGTGGCGTTTTTTTATCGGTGTAATTACCAAAAGTTTTATTGCGGGCATTTAATATCATGCACCATATAAAGTTGGTAGTTAAGCCTCCCCAAAGTATAATAATATAGGTAACGTTGTTCTGGAACAGAAAATTACCCTGCGCCGGATGAGCTGCTTGCCACAGTTGATTGGCGGTATCGGCCATGCTTTTGCCGGCTTCTATACCAAAATTAAAGCAAGCGCTTAGTACGCCCGATACAATAGCCACCAGTATGCCCAGACCAAAGCGATAGTCTTTATTTTCTTGTGCTATTGCCCCATTGGCCGATAATTCTTTTTCCTTCATCATACCCGCTTTGCCGCATATCACAATGCCAGCAACGCATAGCAGAATACCCAGCAGCACCATTTGCCCCCAGGAGGTATGCAGCATCAGGCTAAAAGTATCCTTACCTGCTTTTGGGAAAATATCATAATAAATCGATGGTATCAAAGCCCCAAAAACAGAGCAAAGTCCCAGGATAATTGTACTACCCAGCGATACGCCCAGGTACCGCACCCCAAGGCCATAGGTGAGTCCGCCAATTCCCCAGAGTAAACCCATGAGGTATGTCCAGCCGATAACGGAACCTTCGGTATGGCTAATGATATCTGCAAAACCCGGAATGGTTAACCATGCGGCCAGCGGCGGTACAATAAACCAGGAAAAAATGCCGCCCACTATCCAGTAGCTTTCCCAGGCCCAGCCCTTAATTTTTTTATAAGGGATATAAAAGCTCCCCGAGGCAAAGCCACCGACAAAATGGAAAAAGACTCCAAAGATTATTTGCATACACTATCAGGTTATATTGGTAAAGCTAATTTAGGGAATAAATAGGCCGAAACTGTCATGTACTGTCATGGAAACCTCAGCCAACCCTCTCCAAAGGAGAGGGAGTATAAGGATGAATATCGACTCACCCCGCCTGCGCTTTTGCTGGGCGACCCTCTCTTCGCTTGCGGCGGAAAGAGGGTAAAGAAAACATTTGTCATGCTGAACGGAGTGAAGCATCTATTCTGCTCCTAGCATATTCAATAACAGATCCTTCGTTCCTCAGGATGACAATTCTTTTGATTTTTAAATCCCCTCTTTCCGCCGCAGGCGAAGAGAGCGTGATCGAGCGTAGCGATGATCGGGTCAGTAAACTATAATTCATGCTATGGGGACTATTTCTGTTAAAAAGTGGGTTTACATGGTTTACGCTTTTTTATGGTTTACATGATGCTATATTGCTGATAATGAGTAATTTGAATTGATTTTTAATGATAAATCGCCTGAATTGTGTAAACCCACTTTTTAGCATTTGAGCTTCCCAATATAGGAACGTAAGTAGGAATCTGTTTGTCTTTTATCCTTTCGTCCCTTGTGTTTTTATCCTAAATTAGGCACACATATGAAACCATATATTTTAGGTATCGATATAGGCACGGGTAGCACCAAAGCTGTGGCCCTCACCCTGACTGGCGAGGCATTGGGGGTGGTTCAAAATCATTACCCTATCAACAATCCGGAGCCGGGTTACAGTGAGCAGGATCCGCTGTTGATATGGCATGCCTTTGTAAAATGTATGCAGGATATCACCGCGCGGGTGGGCTATGCACCGGTTACCGTGAGTTTTAGCAGCGCCATGCACAGTATTATACTGGTAGATGAAACAGGAACGCCGCTGTCGCCGATGATCACCTGGGCCGATGCGCGGAGCGAGGATATCGCGCAGGAGCTAAGACATTCAGTACAAGGTGCAGAAATATATCGCATTACGGGTACACCAATACATGCCATGTCGCCCTTGTGTAAGCTCATCTGGCTGCGTACCAATAAGCCCGAGCTGTTTATACAGGCAGCTCAATTTATATCGATCAAGGAATTTATCTGGTTTAAACTGTTTGGAAGTTTTGAGATCGATTATTCCATTGCCTCGGCTACCGGCTTGTTTGATATCTTGAAGCTGGATTGGAGTGTAGAAGCCTGTAAGCTGGCCGGTATTTCTGCTGCCAAATTATCAATCCCCAGAAACACCACTTATCACCGTAATAACCTTAACCCGGATACAGCCGCCTTGCTGAATATCTCGCAACAAACTCATTTTGTGATCGGCGCGAGTGATGGTTGCTGCGCCAATCTGGGCAGCCATACTACCGGGCCGGGTATTGCGGCGCTTACTATTGGTACCAGCGGAGCGGTGCGTATCACCAGTCCCAAACCGGTATACAATTTTGATGGGATGACTTTCAATTACCTGCTTAACCAGGATACTTTTGTATGCGGTGGTGCGGTAAACAACGGAGGTATCGCCATAAACTGGCTACTGCAAAATTTCTTGCAAAAGGAAAAACTGACACCGGCAGATTATGACGAATTATTCGCGACCATCGATACCATCCCAGCAGCAAGTGACGGACTCATCTTTTTGCCTTATTTATACGGCGAGCGTGCCCCGCTTTGGGATACTCAAACCAGCGGCGGGTTTTTGAATATAAAACCGGCCCAAACCCGGGCCCATTTTTTAAGGGCGGCACTTGAAGGGGTTTGTTTTGCTTTGTATGATGTATTGAAAACCGTAGAGGATGCCTCGGTAAATATTACTCAGGTGAACATTAGCGGCGGTTTTGTAAGTTCTGCTACCTGGACGCAGATCCTGGCAGATATTACCGGGAAAAGGTTGGTAGTGCTGCAGCCCGAAGACGCGTCGGCCGTTGGAGCCATTTACCTGGCTGCGCAGGTGCTGCATCCCGAAAGTTATGATCAGCTTACACATGTTGATAACCAAACGGTTATTGAGCCCAATGCGCAAAACCATGAGCGGTACAGCAAATTGTTTCCAATATTTAAAAAGCTGTACCGCGACCTCATGGATTCGATGCACCGACTGCATGAATTAGATATTTAAAAAGGGGGCTGCTATGAATGATTATTAAATGGATCGGCGAAGGCTTTTCCCGCTATCAGATCCAGGAACTCGGCATCGGTGATGAGGCAACTGTTGAGCTCTCTGGTTAATTCTTCCTTATTCAAGTGCTCGCCAATAAAAACCAGCTCGTTGTGGCGGTCGCCAAATTCTTTCGACCAGTTTTTTTCGATCATTTCTTTATTCTCTACAAAATCATGGAATTTAACGCGTTGCTGATAGGGCATGCTGGCCCACCAAACACCCGCATTTTCCAGGCGTGATGATCCACCTGCCTGCGAAAAATTCAGGGCATCATCCGGGGCAGAAGCTATCCAGAACAAACCCTTGGAACGGATAATGTTCTGCGGAAAATCGTGATGCAGGTAATGGTAAAATCTTTCGGGATGGAAGGGCTTCTTTGACCGGAAAACGGTTGAGCTGATGCCATATTCCTCGGTTTCTGGCGTGTGTTCGCCATTCAGTTCTTTGATCCACCCGGCAGACTGGGAAGCTTGGTCGAAATCAAATAGCCCGGTGTTTAATATCTCCTTAGGGTCGATCTTACCAAATTGGGTGTGTAATATTTTAGCGCCGGGATTTAATTTAGTGATCACTGCTTCTAATATCTTTACTTCTTTGAGCGATACCAGGTCGGTTTTGTTGAGTAGTATCACATCGGCAAATTCAATCTGGTCGGTAAGCAGGTTAACTATGGTGCGACGGTCGTTGGGGTCATCCACGAGGTCGCGGTTCAGCAATAATTCCGAGCTCCCAAAATCCTTATAAAAGTTAAAGCAATCCACCACGGTAACCATGGTATCCAGTTTCGCAAACCTGCTCAGGTCGATACCTGCATCTTCATCTGCAAAATTAAATGTCTGGGCGATGGGTATAGGTTCGGAAATTCCTGTACTTTCTATCAACAAATAATCAAAACGACCTTCTTTGGCCAGTTTTTCCACCTCAATCATCAGATCCTCGCGCAGGGTACAGCAAATACAGCCATTGCTCATTTCTACCAGTTTTTCTTCGGTGCGCGACAACGTTTTTTGATTGGCTACCAGTTGAGCGTCAATATTTACCTCACTCATGTCGTTCACAATAACCGCTACCTTCAAATTTTGCTTGTTATGCAGTATATGGTTTAACAAGGTTGTTTTGCCGCTGCCCAAAAAGCCGCTGAGTACGGTTACAGGTAATCTCTTTTCCATCTGTAATTATTTTATACAAACATAAGAGATAATTTTTAAATGCAATTATGTTGCATTTAAAAAAGAAAAAATAAATGTCTACGAATGAGCTGTGTTGCTTATATATTACAGGCTAAAAGCCTTGGCAAACCGGTAACAACAGTAAACAATAACAGGGGCGGCCAGTACATCCAGTGTATAATGAATGTGCTGTACAAGCAGGAGTGCCATCACTACAAGCGCGGCAATAAGCGCGATAGCTTTATCCCGTTTTTTATCCAGGTGAAGATAGATAAGTACCATAGTTGAGGTATGCCCCGAAAAGAAAAGATCTTTGGTGATAGCCGCATGACCATAAAAATAACTCGTGAGCGGATCAACCAGGGGAACGAGCCCCGCAGGTGGGTCGAGTTTGACCAGCGTGAGTGATATGAAACGCGCTATACAAACAAAAATCAGCGTCCAGATATAAGTAGTACAAACAGCGGGTTTATAAAAAGCCCTTACAGCCATCAGGATTCCCATACCCCAAATAAGGGCAAAAATAGGTACCGATACATCATAAGCAGGTAAATGCGCCAGCACCCAATCATTAAGTACGGTGCCGTTGCGGTTTTCAATTCCTCTGAAAAAGCCCGGCATAATATTAATAATGGCCACAATAAGTATGGAGCCAACAAATAATTTAACACGCTTTAAACTGGTATCGTACGCGGTTAACCAGTTCTGTTTTAGCTTATAAATAGCGGTATTGGGCACAGTTTATATATAAATATGGTATGCTTAAATAGTTTATTGACTTCAATATTAAGAAGTTGTTACCAAAAAGTTAAAATAAATCAGACAAAAATATGAAATTAATTTGATGCAATGATGTTGCGTTTTAATTTATCTTTGCGCATGGATGTTCCAAAAAATACTTCACGGCTTGATCATATCGGGATAACAGCATCAACGTTGTGCGCTGTACATTGTGCGGTTGTGCCCGTGTTATTTACCAGTTTACCGCTAATTGGTCTGGGTTTTTTGGCCAATGCCTGGGTAGAGTGGGGGATGATCTTGCTGGCACTAATCATCGGTACCTATTCCATTGGCGGGGCTTATTTGCGCGTACACAAACGGCCCGCTCCCCTTTTTTTGTTGATAGCCGGTTTTGCTGTGATTTTGTTGGGACATGCGTTTACTACAGGTTGGCTTGAAGTAATCATGGTGCCTGCTGGTGGTTTGCTGATTGCTGCCGCGCATTTTGTAAATTACAAATATACAGGGGCCTGCAGCCATAAATAGCCGGAAAGGAGGTGGAAGGGCAATGAATAGTTGATATTAGCCTTTTAACAAAACCATATTTTAAACCCTTAGTTATTCTTGTTAAATTTGTAGGCTTTTATATTATTCCCCAGTTAAATGACACAAACCCGCAATAATTTTCATTTTGAAGACTTGCTGAACAAGCATCATTTAAAAAAAACCGCCCCAAGGCTCAGGGTTTTATCCATGATGTCGTCAAGAAGCGCGGCCACTTCCCAGCCCGATCTGGAAAGCGTGATGAGCGATATTGACCGGGTTACGCTTTACCGCATCCTCAATGCTTTTGAAGAAAAAGGCATTATCCATAAGGTATTTGATTTAAACGGTACAGCCAATTACGCGCTGTGCAGCTCCAACTGCGATGAAGGTCACCATCATGATGAACATTTGCATTTTAACTGTACCAATTGCAAAAATGTTTATTGTTTAGACGACCTGCATCTGCCGCCAATAAAACTTCCCGCAGGATTTGAACCCACTGGTTTTACGTTGTATGCTACTGGCCTATGCCCAAAATGCAGTAAAAAAGCCGCCAAAAAATGATCGGGAATAAAAAGTTTTTTTACCTAATTGTAAACTGCGGACTTCTATTTTTATTTCTTAGTCTTTGCTCATTTACCCCCGGCAGGGATACTATACCTGCTGCATCTACCTTCAAATTCAAAACCATTATTATTGATGCCGGTCACGGCGGTAAAGATCCCGGCGCGCGTGGATCATACTCTAACGAGAAAACGGTAACTCTGGCTATAGCTAAAAGATTAAAAGCAGCAATCGATTCGCAGATCACCAGTGTTAAGGCTATCATGACCCGCACCGATGATACTTTTATACCACTTAACCAGCGATCGGCCATAGCTAATCAGAATCATGGTAACCTGTTTATCTCTATACACTGTAATTCCTCGCCCGAAGGTAACGCGGCTATCGCGCATAAGCGGAAAGGTGTATTGCTGCTGGTTTATGGTTTTCACCGGTTAAAGGAGCAGGAGGAAGCCGTACGCGAAAACTCTTCCATATTTATCGAAAAAGATTACAAGCAAAATTACGAGAGCTATGATGAAAGCGATCCCTCCAATCTCATCATCCTCAATGCTTACATCCAAAAATACCGCAAACAAAGTATCCTCTTTGGCGATCTGCTCAACACCGAGTTTGTAGATACCAACGGGCGCGAAAGTAATGGTGTAAAGGAGCAGGGCGTACTGGTACTGGCCCACAGCGCTATGCCTGCCGTACTCATTGAAACCGGTTTTATTAATAACCCCGAAGAAGAAGATTATCTGAACTCACCCGAAGGACAAAACGAGATCGTTCAGTCTATCATCAGGGCCATTAATAATTATAAGAAAGCGATAGGGGCTTTGTAGAGTGAGGCAGTGTACTAAAAGTAGAATGAAAAACAATGTCTATTGTTTTTTTATCAACCTGAATGTAAGTGTTCCCTTTTGTTTTATTACACTGTCTCCGGCTAAAATCGTATCATAATCAGGATAATTTAGGCTGCCCAGGTCATACTTTATTCCTTTAATGGTTATATGCGGTATTTGTTTAGGCTTTTCATAGTATGCCTGCTCTATTATGCCGTTAAAACTGTAATCTTTTGCTTCATTTAATCCGTGCATTGCCCATATAGAGAGGGCAGTGGAAACCAATACGAATAAACACATCAGCCCTAATGTTGGGTAATACTGTTCCTTTCTGATTTTTGATTTAACACGAGGGATAAGTAGTACAATGACTACTATCAGGAATGGTGTGACTAATACTAAGAAAGGAAAATATGAGGGCATAAATAATATTTTAATTATTGAATATAATGATTTATTCTTATTTCCCTATTAAGGAATAAGCTAATGTATCGTGCTTTTTTTAATGGTAAACAACTATATTCGGCTTTAACAACTCTACGCCGATGATCAATACCTGCACTACCGTTTTTAAAAATATTTGTTATACGCTATTTCTTTGTTTATTGATGGGTGGAGTACATGCCCAGGTTAAAGAGCAGGGTATTATACCGCAACCTTATCGTATTCAAAAAACTGGTGATGTATTCAGATTCTCGCCAAATGTAGCGATAGGTGTTGGGGATGGCATCAGCACAGATAACCTCATTTTTTTTAACCAATATTTTCGTTCTTTAGCTGGATATACCTTAAAAAATGGCAAAAATACGGGTGCGCTTCAATTGCGTATTGACTCTGTAGCAGTTACGCAAGCGGAGGGTTATAAATTATCCGTAACCTCAAAACAGATCAGTATTATCGGGCACGATCAGGCTGGCGTATTCTATGGCTTGCAATCACTCCTTCAATTACTTCATAAATCAAATGGGAAAATAACCGTGCAGGGCTGCACTATCGAAGATCATCCGCGATTTGCCTACCGGGGAATGCACCTGGATGTGAGCAGACATTTTTTTAAGGTAGATGCTATCAAAAAATGGATTGATCTGCTGGCTTTGTACAAGATCAATACTTTTCACTGGCACCTCACCGATGATCAAGGATGGCGCATCGAGATTAAAAAGTACCCTTTGCTGCAAAGCATTTCTGCTTATCGCGATGAAACCATCATTGGTCATAAAAAGGATAGTCCGCACCGCTTTGACGGTAAACGTTATGGCGGTTATTATACCCAGGAGGAAGTAAAAGCAGTAGTTGCCTACGCCACGCAAAGGCATATCACTATTATTCCCGAAATTGAAATGCCCGGCCACGCGCTGGCGGCATTGTCTGCCTATCCCGAACTGGGATGTACCGGCGGCCCCTACAAAGCGGCTACCTACTGGGGTATTTTTGACGATGTATATTGTGCCGGCAACGAGCAAACTTTTACCTTTTTGCAAAATGTGCTGGATGAAGTACTGCCGCTATTTCCTTCCAGATACATCCACATCGGTGGGGATGAATGCCCTAAAACCAAATGGAAAACCTGCCCTAAATGCCAGCAACGCATCAAGGATGAGCATTTGAAGGATGAGCACGAGTTGCAAAGCTATTTTATCGGCAGGATGGAAAAATACCTGAACAGCAAAGGACGGCAGATCATCGGCTGGGATGAGATCCTGGAAGGCGGCCTGGCACCCGGTGCCACCGTAATGAGCTGGACAGGCGAGGAGGGCGGCATTGCTGCGGCCAAGCTGCATCACAATGCCATCATGACGCCAGAAAAATATGTTTACCTGGATTATTATCAATCCTTATACCCCAGCGAACCTTTAGCTGGCGGAGGGTACACCCCTTTAAGTAAAGTTTATAATTACGAGCCCATCACCAAAGAGTTAAGCGACGATGAGGCTAAATACATCAAAGGCGTACAAGCCAATGCCTGGAGTGAATACCTGGCCAGCACTGCACAGGCCGAGCACCAGATATTTCCGCGGATACTGGCTTTATCCGAAATTGGATGGACAACGAAAGGAAATAAAAGCTATTCCAACTTTTTAAAACGCCTGCGTTACGAACATCCTCTGCTTAAACAGCTCAATATCAATGCTGCTGATACTTTTGATGAAATTACCGATAGCGTAACAGAATCGGCAGATTATCAGGTACAACTTGCGCTGAGCAGTACTTTGCCCAACGCTCAGATCTATTATACCACCAATGGTACCACCCCCGGCTTAAAAAGTAAAAAATACAACAAGCCTTTTATTGTTACCACATCCGGACAAATAAAGGCGGCGGTGTTCAGCGGTGCTAAACAAATTGGCCGGGTTTACCAGAAAGATTTTTACTTGGATAAGGCCATCGGTAAAACCGTAACGCTTACCAATCAACCGCAGGGAGGGTATAATCCCGGCAATACGTTTGGCCTGGTGAATGGCGTTTTTGGCAGTAAACTGTACAACGACGGGCAATGGTACGGTTTTAACGGCGATGATCTGGAAGCAGTGGTTGATCTGGGGAAAGTTCAGCCGGTATCACAATTGGGTATCAATATCTTAAAATATCACTGGCAAAAAATGTGGGAACCCACGCTGCTTACCTTTGAAACATCAACAGATGGTAAAAACTATACCGAAGTATATCGTCAAACTACTTTTAATGATAACGGAATCAATGCCGTAAGGGCCAATATAAAAGCCACGCAAGCCCGGTACATCCGGGTAAAAGGCACCAACAAAGGTATTATCCCACCCGGCGAATACATTGCCGGCGCCAAGGCCTGGCTGATGGTGGATGAACTGATAGTGAAGTAGATGTATGAATCAGAATTAACTTCGTTGAGGGCTTCGCCGTTTACAGAATTTTAGAATTTTCAGAATCTACATAAGCATTTTGTTAATTCTAAAATTCTGTAAATTCTGATTCAGACAGTCATCCATATTTTTTTTCCTAATTTTATACCAAACACTAATGCGTGCGTTATGTTGAAATAATATACTGTTTGATATGCAATTATTTTACACAGAAAGCACCGCGAGGACAATTACTCCATGAGCAAAGTATTTACAATAACCGAGGGCTTGGAAAATATGGGTGCTTTACGAACGGGCGGCCAGGGCTCAGTTTACAAAGGCAGACGTTACGGCCCTATCATTACCGCTGTAAAGCTGTTACCAACCCCCATCCATACCGAAAGTACCGACGATAAGAATTTTCGTAATTTTCAAAACGAGGTTGAAAAATTAAAAAAGGTAAACGAAGAACCTAATCCCAACGTAGTTAAGATCCTGAATTCGGGCATTACAGAAAGCGGTTCGTTCCCGTTTATTGAAATGGAATTTATTGATGGCCCCGATCTGGAGGATCTGCTGAAACCACCGCACGAACCCATCTTCACCATCAAAGAGATCATTAAACTGGCAGATCAATTGGCCAACGCACTGTCGCACTGTCATAAAGTTTCGGTAAAGCATGGCGATATCAAGAGCAATAATGTCAAGTTCAATATCCACACGGGCAATTATGTGTTGTTGGATTTTGGTCTTTCGGCTATGTCTGATGATCAGCGTCGTACCAGTATCCGTCATGCCGGGGCTATAGAATTTATGGCGCCCGAACAAAATGAGGGCCTGATGTATTTTCAGACCGATGTGTACAGCTACGGCGTTATTTTGTATGAGTTGATAGCAGGCCAGGTGCCGTTCCCACTACGTGACAATGGCGAAACCGCGCGTAACGCCGTGATGCTGGCCCATATGGAATCGCCGGTGCCCGATGTGATGGAGCTGCGCAAAAACAATCTGCCCGAAAGCTGGGCCGATCAGAAAAAAGAGCATGAAATGCTGGTACCGGCCTGGTTGCTGCAAATAGTGGCCAAATGCCTTAAAAAAGACCCGGACGATAGGTTTGCCGATGGTATTGAACTACAGGAAACCCTGATGCACAGTAGTATATCGGCAGTAAGCAATAACCAGGTTGATGACAGCTGGAACTCATCGGTATTGCTTAAAGAGAACGAGCGTTTGCAAGGTTTGCTTTTATATTACCAGGAAGCCGAAAATAATAAAGCGCTTCAGCCCGTGGTAACAGATGGGGCTGAAAGACCTGTGGACGACGGCAAACAGGTACGCATGTCGAAACCAATTTTTGTGTTTTTTATGCTGATGCTTTGTGGGTTTACCGTGTTTTCGGCAGTGGTGCTAAGCAAATATGGCGACAGGATCTATCATGGCGTTTATAACCGTTTGTTTAAATCATCAAAAAAGCCTGTAGACTCTACTAAAAATGTTGTCCTTCCTCAAAAAAAGGAGCAAGAAAAGCCACAGCAGGATACCACCCCAACCAATGATGAATCGGGTATACCACCCGAAGTTGATTCACAAACCGATTCGATATTGAAAGGCATGAAATACAAAAAGACAAATACGCAGGAACCCCAATTTTATCGCGACAGCGCCAAAACCAAGGATACCTCTAATTTGAATTTTTGATGGTGGTGAGTGGTGAGTAAAAATACCCGGCAAGTTAGGATTTAGAGATTAGGGATTAGAAATTAGGATTTAGAATTTAACATAAAGAATGGAATCAAAATCAACATTCTGGCAAAAGATAGGGCTGCAGGATTGGTTTTTACCAAACGGCAAACCAGCCAATGCCGAAGCCGCGACTATAAAAGCACTTACTCCCGATGATGTTTATTTGTACATTATCGAAAAATTTAAAGAATCTATCGGTCAGCTTTCCTTTGCCGATAGAGTGGTATTTTACCATGAGTTTATCATCAGTTTTAACGAGGAAGACTACCAGGAGTTTATCAATAACCGCTCCGGTCTTTTCGGTATCATCGTTAACGAATCGGTAAAAAAATTCTATGAGTTGTTGCGTGAATACCAGGAAGTTGGCAAAAAGGTAGAGCCGTCCAGCTCCAAATGGGTATTCCGGTTGGTTTCGCACCCAGATTATGCCAAAGGCGATAAAGGATTTATTGGTAAACTTTTACCAGGTAGCGATAAAAAGGAAGAGAATCTGCGGGTAACTTTCATCCCCCGCCATACTGGCGTAGCCCAAACCTTGGATATCAGCAACGATATCCTCAAAGGCTTCACCTATTACAGCGAAGGGTATTACGAACTGCCTTACGCCTACGATCTGAACCATAAGGAAAAGGAACTTGACCGGCCCGGTGATAAGATATTGGCGCGCCTGGATACCATTATGCCCGACAAACAGTTTGTGGGCCGTAAGGTAGAGTACCTGGTGATGGATGATGACATTGTGGTATCAGGCAATGACGAATCCCGTGAAGAGCGTGCCATATTCAAAGTACCCAGCGATTGGGTGAACACCCCGCACCTGCGCATCAGGCTCAACAAGGCTGATGGTAAATTTTACCTGGCCTCCTTTGGCGAGCTTACGTTAATTAATGAACAGGAAGTGCCCCGCAGCGACGTGAACGTGCCGCAATGGGTTGATCTTCCTTTCAATTCCAAAATATTGCTCAACGGCATCGTCGGCATTAACTTATTTAAACCCGAAGTATAATGTCGCAAATATTATCATTCGGGCTCTTGGCAATAGGCGTTTTATTATTAATAGCCCATTTTATCGACATCAAAAATTCCAGTAAAAACCATGGCAAATAATTTTTTCGGAATAACAGATATTGGCCGGCAACGGGATAATAATGAGGATACTTTTATTGCCCAAAGGTCCGGTGATGGCAATTTTATTATCGCCTGTGTAATTGATGGCGTAGGTGGCTATGTAGGTGGTGAGGTAGCCGCCGATATAGCCCGAGATTGTATCCTGGAGCAGCTGGCCTATATTGCTGGCGATGTAGTGCCGTTATTGGTAAATACCATTGTAATAGCCAACCAAAAAATATACGATAAAAAACGGACGGATAAGCAACTGGAGAGCATGGCTTGTGTGCTTACCCTGGCCGTGATCGATTTACAGAACAACCAGTTTTATTATGCCCACGTAGGTGATACCCGTTTGTATCTGCTGCGCGATCATACCCTCATCAAAATATCTAAAGATCACTCTTTTGTAGGTTTCCTGGAAGATTCCGGGCGGCTGACTGAAGAGGCGGCCATGGATCACCCTAAACGCAATGAAATTAATAAAGCCCTTGGTTTTAACCCCGAGATCTCCAAAGATCCGGATTTTGTGGAGACCGGACACTCGCCTTTTCTTCCCGGCGATACCCTGCTGGTTTGCAGCGATGGTTTGACTGATCTGGTTGATAAAAACCTCATTACCGGCATTCTGACCAACAATAATGCAATTGAAGAAAAAGGCAAAAAGCTCATAGATGCCGCCAACAGTAAGGGCGGAAAAGATAATGTGACGGTAGTGCTTGTTCAAAATGACAAGGCACCAAGGCAACATAACGCTACCCGTCCGGCTGCAACCGCGAAGGTTACAGACGAGATCGTCGATCCGCTGGCGCAGCCAAAACTACCCGACGGCCCGGCAACTGTACCAGTCAGGAGAAAAAGCAACCGGGGCAGTATGATCATGCTTTTCATATTGCTGGCCCTGGCAGTAGCAGGTTTCTTATGGCAATATTGGCTTAATTACCAGCTGAAGCAAACTACTGTAAAAGTGCCGCTCGTTCCCGTTAAAGTTAAAAACGCCCAGGAAATTAAACTGCAGGATACTATTAACAAGCTCAAAGGAAAAACGCTGGTATTATCCGCTGCTGATTATCCCCAACCGATTGTTTTAACCGACAGCCTGCATATTGATGGCGACAGCTTGTACATCAAAGCAAAAGGAACCATCCTTTTTAAACGCGACTCTCTATACCATGGGCCAGCGCTTACATTGGCGGCTACCTGTAAGTTCATCGTGTTGGATAGCGTAGCTTTTGAAGGTTTTAAAACAGCTATTACTACACACAATGATGCCCTGGTATTAAAGCATGTGGTATTTAATAACTGTGTAACGCCGGTACAAACATCCTACAGTTTCCCGGCCAGCAAACAGGTTTCGGGCAGGTTGTTTGGAGGCATGTTTAAAATAGACAGTTTGGTAAGAGGCAAGAGTCAAGAATCAGGAATCAAGACAAAATAATAGTATGATAAAGGACTTTCTTTACACATTTAAAGCCCAAAGGGTTTTTAGAAATATGCTTATATCTGATCAATTAATAATTATTTATTCCGGTTCCAAAATGTCAACTCTTGATTCTTGGTTCTTGACTCTTGATTCTAACAATGGATAAGAGCAGGGGAATGGAGCGGCTGTTTTTATTGCTGACGGGTATTATGCTCGTCGCCCTTTTTGGCAAGCTTTATTTTGTGTTGCAACAAAAGTTTGTGGATGTAGATAAACGGCTTCAGGATGGTACTATCGTAAACCTCAATACACCAAATACCGCCCGTAATGTGGCCGCCCTGCTGCAAAAAGGGTACTATTTTGACGACCCCAAAGATGTTGATTATATCAGATCAACCATCGCTTCCAAAGTAAATATTGGTGAGGAAATTGATAACGCAGGCGAGCTGAACAAACGCCGTTACTATGTAAATGCCGATGATGCTTTTGCCAATGGTGGCGAATCCTTCAAGAAAAGGGTACTGGTATCCCGTTCCTTACTGGGTTATACCGGCGATGATTCCGTTAGGTTTACGCAGGAGCGTATTCATCCCCCGCAATTACCGGCACAAACAGATCTGGGTTTGGGCGAATACAGCATATCAGGAAATATCCACCACAAAGAACAAGCTATTGGCGGTGTACTGGTGAGGCTAAATATGATATTGCCGCAGGATAGTATCTATACTGATGAAGAAACCATAGCCAGGGGAGCCACCGCGCAGACGTCGGCCGCTTATAAAAAAGTTTATGTGATCAATGCGGATAAAAAACGCCAGCTGCAATCATTAACCGCCTTTGCTCGCACCGATGCCGAAGGTCATTATGCGTTTAAAAACCTGCCTACCGGTAAAGCCTTTGAAGTACTGCCATTACAGCCCGGTTTTGAATTCGGCCGCTCGCAGGGTGTAGTGGAATTGGATAAGGATAAAACGCTTAATTTCAGCCAGGCACCGCATACCATAAAACTATTATCCACCCGCGATTTTAATATCCTGAAAAAGGAAGGTGCTTTCATTGTTCGTACCCACGAGGAGTTTAATGAATGGTACTGGATCATAGTAGGTAGCTTTCTTGCTGGTTTCCTGATCATACACCTGTTGCTCAGCAGCCGTTACCCCCAGGCCGATCAGTTGATATTGCCGTTGGTGATGTTGCTCACGGGCATTTCCATTCTCACGCTGTTGAGTTTACAAGACCCTCTTCGCGACCGTTTTTTAGCTAAGGACACTTTAATCTATTTGGGTATCGGCGTTGGTGGTATCTGCATCATGCAATTCTTCAACCTGCGCCGTTTCAATGCCGATTCTACTTTATACAGACTATTGTTTTTTAAAGGAGCACGCAGCGCGGCCAATGGCTGGCCATGGGCTTTGGTAGCGATGGTCCTGTTATTTGGTACTATCTTATTTGGCACCGGGCCCGAAGGCAGCGGGGTGAAAGTGAATCTGTTAGGGGTACAGCCCAGCGAGATCGTAAAATACCTGATCATGATATTCCTGGCGGGCTTTTTTGCTGCTAATGAAAAATTCATCAGTCAGTATGCTAGTTGGGGTAAACGCTGGTCGTTTTTCTCTTTTGCGCTTATCGCTACGGTGATCACTTTATTGCTGTTTTTAGTACTGGGCGATCTGGGGCCGGCTATGGTGATTTGTTTTACCTTTATTATTCTGTTCTCCTTTTCGCGAGGCGATTTTATGCACATGGCCGCCTATGTGATCCTGTTTGTACTGGCCACCTGGCTTTTTGAAAATGTCTGGATCAGCGCGGCCATCACTTTTGGCGTATGGGGTATCGTGGCATTTTTAAAACCCCGCTTGCTCAGCGAATCGGCATTTATGGCATTGATTGTGATCACCGCGTTTTTAACCATTGATAAAATACCCGGGCTGGATAAATTGATCCCCGGTCCGGTTGAGCGGTTAGTAGAGCGTAAAGCCATCTGGCAGGATCCCTGGAACAACGAAGTATATGGCGGCGATCAGGTTGCTAACGGACTTTGGGCCATGGCCAGTGGTGGCTTAAGCGGCACAGGCGTGGGTCAGGGTTTTGCCAAAACTATCCCTGAGGCGCATACTGATATGATTCTGCCATCCATCGGCGAGGAATTTGGCTGGGCAGGTATGGCAGCCATCTTTATACTGTTCTTGCTTTATCTGCATCGCTCCATTATCATCGGGCGGCAAACGGGTACGCCGCTGTTATTTTACCTTAGCGCGGGTATTGGCGTTTGTAGCTTTGTACAATTTATCCTTATAGCCGGGGGATCGATAGGGGCGCTGCCTTTATCTGGTGTGTCCCTGCCCTTTGAAAGTTATGGTGGTTCATCACTGGTGATCAATATGGTGGCGGCAGGTTTTTTGTTGTCCGTATCTTCAGTAAAAGGTACGCAGGTGCAAATGAGTTTTATTACCAAACAGCAGGACAAAAACCTGGTGCCCGCTTTGGCTGCAGCTTTAGCCGCGGTAGTATTGCTTACGGTAAATGTATCGCGCTATAGCGCCGATAACAAACACTGGGTGGTAAAACCCGCTTTGGTGGCCGATAAAAGCGGCTTACGAATGTTTAGCTATAACCCGCGTATCGCTATATTGATGAATAAGCTGCAGGCGGGCTCATTGTTGGATCGTAACGGACTGATCCTGGCTACCAGCAAACCCGAGCTGATAGAAAAGCAAAAACAAAAACTGGCCGATGCCGGGATCGCTCATTATGATCTGGATTCGGCTATGCATAAGCGTTTGGAGCGGTATTATCCTTTTGAGGAAAATATGTTTTTCTGGACGGGCGACGAAAACACCGGCGTATTTAACGGCAGCACCAACGGCTATTTTGCCGAATATGAACATGCTGCCGAGCTGCGCGGCTTTAAAATGCCCATTACCAGTTACAATGTCAAAGCATCCCGCTACCAGGAAGACCGCTTTCTGCCTCGTGGTATGAAGGAAATGACGGTTAGCAAACGCGATTACAGTGCGTTGGCCCCATTATTATTGGCCGACATTAACGGTCCGGAGATAGCCGCCTTTAAAAACAAGAACCGGGATGTACAATTGACGGTAGATGCTGAGCTACAAACAGGTATACAACAGGCCATAGCTGCCGATACCTCGTTGCAGGATAACCGGGTTTCTGTAGTAGTAATGGAAGCTGGTACAGGCGATGTGCTAACTTCTGCGGTGTATCCATTGCCGCCTGTACATAACTGGGATCAGCTGACGATGTCGCAGGGTGATCAGAATAAACTGGCTACCTGGATGACCACTACCGATCTGGGTTTTACCTATGCTTCGCAACCGGGATCAACGGCCAAAGTGCTCACGGCCATGTCGGCATTTAACAAGTTGGGTATTGATGCGGCCAATGTGGTGTACCATGTAAGTACCGAAGAACGTATTCGGACAAAAGGAATCGAGCCCGATGAAACCGGCATGATTACTATGGCCAGGGCCATTGCCAAATCAAACAACGTATATTTTATCAAGCTGGCCAATCAGCAGCACCTGGAAGAATATATGGGTAACCTGTATATGAAAACCGGTATGTTTTTGCATGGCGTAGGCGGTTATTATTATAATAAGCCACCCGAAAATGATGAGCAGGAAGAAAAATGGCGTAACCTGTGGCGCAAAACCGAATTTAATACCAAACCGCGTTACGATCCTAACAATATCCATAAAACCAGGGCCAAAGGTATCTCGGGTATGGCCTGGGGACAGGGTGAATTGATCGCTACACCGGCGGCAGTTGCCCGACTCATATCGGGCGTAGCCAATGACGGCGTGCTGCATCCCAATCGCTTTGTGCTCAAGGTCAACGATACGGCAATAGCGGTAAAGCCAGCCTTTAAACTGGCAGAAAAGCCCGAATATGCCGCTTTGCTGAAACAATACATGATAGCACAAAGTGCACCAAAAGTACCTATATTGCATATAGCCGTAGCCGGCAAAAGCGGTACGCCCGAGCGTATTGTAAAAAATAAAAGCGTGAACGATGGCTGGTATGTATTTTTCGCACCCGAAGCCAAAGGTACCGGCAATATGGTGGTGTGTATCCGTATCGAATCAACCCGGGGCTCATCAGACGCGGTGCGGTTGGCTGGTAATCACATCATCCCGCTGTTATTGAAAAAGGGTTATATGAAAAGTTTTGCTCCTGAAAAAGTGGTGGTTCCTGAACAAGTAAAACAGGCTCCTGATGAAATAAATTTCCCGGGAGACACAACGCAGCAATAAGGGAGCAAGAATTTTTGGAAAAGCTTTCTCTTAAGAGGCTTTTTAAGTTTGATTGTTTTTAAATGTAGAGACGCATCATTGCGTCTCCCGAATACATATTAAAATAATTAAACGTTTTTTAGGCGGCTCATCTTGAGAGAGACGCAATTATGTAAGAATGTTTTAAATCAAAATTTAAACGGGTTCTTAGAATTTAGAGTTTAGTTTTTAGAGTTTTAGAATTTTACCAAAATGGCATTTAAATTATTCAGAAATAAGGGTGAGAAACGCGACTGGGATGTAAAAAGTTTGCGCGATGCCCTTTTGCGTTTTATCAAAGAGTCTTTACAAAAAGTAGAAGGTGGAGAAGGCGGTCACATCAAGGAGCTGTTGCTTTATATAGCGGCAAGTCCGGAAGATAAGCACTTGTATGAAGGCGCTGTTTATGTACACGATAAAGATAAGTTCAGAAACGAAGTACAAAAAATAGCCGATGATTACGCGCTTGACCTGCCACCTGACTGGACAATTGAGGTGGAATTTGTGGATGAACTGCCATCAGAAGCAAGCCCGATCCCCGATCTGGACGCGGCTTTCCTGATGCACACCCGCCGGCAGGTAATGCACAATGCCTCATCGGCGGTAGCCTACATCCGGATATTGAACGGAGAAGCCGAGCAGGGAGAGTACGTGATCAAAGCTACGGACGATAAAATAAACATCGGTCGCGATAAAAAAGCGGTAACCGATAACGGATCGTTTCGGCTAAATAAACTGGTTTTCCCGGCCGAAAGCAAAGATGAAAGTAATAGATTTATCAGCAGGCAGCATGCCCATATCGAGTGGAATAAGGACTCGGAATGCTTTATGATATTTGCCGATGAAGGCGGCGTACCTCCCCGCAACAAAACCAAAATTCACATTGCTGCCGACGGCAAAATGATCAAGCTGAACTCCACCCAGATCGGTCACCCCATGAGCGAAGGCGACCAGGTGATCCTGGGCGAATCGGCGGTGTTTCTGTTTAGTACGAAGGCTGAGGGGTAATTATAACTCTGGTTTCTCCCCGCGTCATTGCGAGGAGGAACGACGTGGCAATCCCCTACTTACAGAGCGGCTCTACAAATCGGGGATTGCCACGCTGCGCTCGCAATGACGCGTGGGTTATCCCTTACTCCCAAAATCCCCAAGCCCCTTCATTTCTTATCCTACATCAAGTGTAAACCCTATTTTACGCGGTAACTTTGAATCATGAATTAAAACAATTATTAATTTTTGATCACGAAAGGAAGATAATGGAAAATACAATAAACGGCATTCACCACATAACTGCTATTGCAGGCAACGCCAAAAAGAACTATGATTTTTATACCCGTGTTTTGGGTTTAAGGTTGGTTAAAAAAACGGTGAACTTTGATGATCCGCAAACCTATCACCTGTATTATGGCGATAAGTTTGGTACACCTGGAACCATCCTTACTTTTTTCCCATGGGAAGGCATTACCGCGGGTAGAAGAGGCGCACGTCAGGCAACTGAAATTGGCTACAGCGTACCCGAAGGTAGTTTGGATTTTTGGTTGAAAAGATTGGATGCTAACAACGTACTATATAACAAACCGGCCGAAAAATTTGGCGAGCAATATCTCACTTTATTGGATCCGGACGGCTTAAAACTGGAGCTCATAGTACCTAAAACTGCCGATAACAGGCTGCCCTGGGAAACAGCAGAAGTGAAAACAGAAAATGCTACCCGTGGTTTTCACAACATTACCATCACTACCAATAAAATGGATGCTACCGCTAAAATATTAACTGATGTTTTTGGTTATAAATTACTGGAGCAGCATGTGAACCGCTTTAGGTTTGTGACCGACGCGGTAGATAACGCGGCGATAGTTGACCTGGTTGAAGTAGCCGGAGAAGTTGCAGGACATGTTGCAGGAGGCTCCGTGCACCACGTGGCATTCCGGGTTAAAAACGAGGAGATATTGATGCAATACCGCGAAAAGATAGCCGCACTGGGTTTACACATAACCGATAAGATCGACAGGAATTATTTTTACTCATTGTATTTCCGCGAACCGGGTGGTGTATTGTTCGAGCTGGCTACCGATAACCCTGGTTTTTCGGTTGATGAACCGGTAGACCAATTGGGCAGCGGTTTAAAACTACCTGCACAGTATGAGAACATTCGCGAGGATCTGGAAAAATCGTTACCTTCATTAATATAAAATTATGTACACGCATCGTAAACAGATAGTTACAGCGGGATTGCCTGCAGGTGAGGCCAAAAAGGCCATGATCATGGTGCATGGGCGCGGTGCATCGGCAGTGAGCATCCTCACCTTAAAAGATCACCTGCAACTGGATGGTTATGCCATTTTTGCGCCGCAGGCTACCGAACATAGCTGGTACCCCTATAGCTTTATGGCGCCGGTGAGTAATAATCAGCCTGCATTGGATTCGGCACTGGAGGTGATAAGCAGTTTGGTGGAGGATATTAAACAGCAGGGTATAGCACAGGAAAATATCTATTTCCTCGGTTTTTCGCAGGGGGCGTGTTTAACGCTGGAGTATGTATCCCGTAATGCCGGTAAATATGGTGGTGTAATAGCTTTCACCGGTGGATTGATAGGTGAAAAGTTGATCGATGAAAACTATAAAGGCGATTTTGATCAAACCACCGTATTGATCACCACCGGCGATCCTGATCCTCATGTACCCGTAAGTCGGGTGAATGAGACGGTGAGCCTTCTTGAAAAGCTTAATGCCAATGTTACCAAAGAGATCTATAAGGGCCGGCAGCATACCATCTCTGGTGCAGAACTTGATCTGGCTAATAAGCTACTGGAGTAAATAATTTAGATGAGAATAATCAAAGGAGGTGCTGAAAAGTACCTCTTTTTTGTTTATAAATAATACTGAAAACCCCTTTGTACAGCAAATAGCTTTGCTTGTTATGTAATATAGTTTAAGTTAAGCTTAAATTTATTTCAATTTAATACAACCAATTCCTATATATTTTGTTGGTCTTATAACTGTTTGTTATACAGGTTATTTGCAGACTGACCGCTCAAATTAATCTTTATTGTGAAGTATTTGCAGTTTATCATTTCATATGATGAGCTCTAAAAACAGTATTGTATCACTATCAAAACCAAACCAAACCGAAATATAAAACTATGGACAAACATCAACAAAATCACCATCACGACAACTTAACAGTCGTTTACAAAAAGTGAAGTAGGTAACACTTTTTGATGCAGATGAGCCAAACCGGCTCGACAGAATTTCATTAACAGAAACATTAACCAAACACAACCAAGGTATGCAATTAAACTTTACGAGTAGGGTATTATATGCGCCCCGGACAACAACCTCCAAGCTATTTTTAGTTTTAAAACTAACGGGTTTATTAATCATCATGGGCTGTTTACAGCTTAGGGCCAAAAATTTCATAGGGGATTCTTCAGAACCCATAACCATAACAGGTCAGGTAAAGGATGCACAAGGGCAGCCATTGCCGGGTGTTAACGTGAAGATAAAGGGAACAAGCATTGGCGCCACTACCAGTGTCGACGGTAAATTTAGCTTACAGGCTGATGATAACGCCGTGCTGGTGTTCAGCTTTGTAGGTTTCAGAACTAAAGAAGAGCCTGTAAATAAACGTACCGCTATTGATATAGTGCTGGAAGAAGATAAAACCCAGCTGCATGAAGTAGTGGTAGTAGGCTACGGTAACCAGGAACGAAAAGATGTAACAGGAGCGGTAGGGACGGTTAAAATGAGTAATATCAAAGAGATCAAAGCTGCCAGTGCCGATCTGAAACTGGCCGGGCAGCTGGCCGGTGTAACTGTGAACCAGGTAACCGGTACTCCGGGTGGTGGCGTATCCGTTAATATCCGGGGCGCGGGTTCGGTAGGTGCGGGTGATGATCCGCTGTATGTGGTGGATGGCTTCCCGATCTCGCCGGGCTTTGATCAGTATTCCAATCCGCTGAGTACCATTAACCCCGATGATATCGAGAACATCAGCGTACTAAAAGACGCGGCTTCAACAGCCATATACGGTTCGCGCGGTGCGAATGGCGTTATCCTGATCACCACTAAGAGGGCTAAGAAGGGCGAATCAACAGTTACGGTAAATACATCTACCGGCATCCAGACCGTATTGCCTAAAAGCAAACTTAAAATGATGACGGCTTCTCAATTCGCGCAATGGCGTACAGAAGCGATAGAAGATGCCAACAAGGCCAATGGTACTAATAATCCGATACCGGATGAATATAAAAATCCGGCATCGCTGGGCAAAGGTACCGATTGGTTTGATGCGGTTACCCGTGTAGCGCCCATGCAAAATTATGATGTTACCATAGCTAATGGTACCGAAAAAGCACGGTCGCTGTTTTCATTGGGCTATTTTGATCAGCGGGGTACGGTATTGAATACCGGATTTAAAAGATACTCCTTAAAGGGAGTTATAGATGCCGATGTGGCCAAAAACGTAACCGTTGGCTTAAGCATCGCGCCTACCTATAGCCTTAGGGATCTGCAGGAAACAGATGGGCACTTCCTTTCAGCCGTTTTGAGTCAGGCTTACCTGGAAAGTCCGCTTATTCCGGTAAAACAACCCGATGGCTCCTATACCAATGTGGTAGGTTCGCCGGGTACCTTCCAGAACGCCAACCCGGTAAGTGAGCTGGTGAATACTACCAATAAACGTAACGAATTCAGAGGGCTTGCCAATACCTATGCAGAGTGGCGGATCATCCCGGGTTTAACCCTGAGGTCGACTTTTGGTGTTGATTATCAAACCAAATCACAGGATTATTTCCGGCCATCGTTCCTGGGAGCCTTCAATAACCATAATGTCGATGGAACTCAGGCAAAAGCTATTGCATCCTCTACCTCGGTAAACTCTTTTAACTGGCTAAATGAAAACTCCATTAATTATAAAAAAACATGGGGCAATCATACATTAACCGCATTTGGCGATTACTCTATCCAACAGGAAACAGATCACAACCGCTTTGTTTTTGGTACCGATTTTCCGGATGATGTAGTTCGGTCGATCAGAGCTGCTACTACCATTACCGCCCCGCCGGATAATAATACCGATCAATCGTGGCGCCTGTTATCATTGATAGCCCGTGTAAACTATGCCTATAAGGATAAGTACTTGTTAAGTGCGTCTATCCGGCGCGACGGTTCGAGCCGGTTTGCCCAAGGACATCAATGGGGTACGTTTCCATCCGTATCCGGAGGCTGGCGTGTCTCTGATGAATCATTTTTTCCCAAAACAGGGTTTATTGATCAATTGAAATTTACGGCCAGTTATGGCCTTGCCGGTAATAACAATGTAGGTAACTATGATTTTTTCCCTCCGATTGAATCCACTAATTATACGTTTGGAGGGTCGCTGGCTCCAGGAAAATCTATAACATCTCTTGGAAATCAACAGCTTGGATGGGAAACCACGCGCCAGCTGGATATTGGCATGGATATCTCCCTTATCAAAGGCCGTATTTATTTAATAGCCGAATATTATAACCGTTACACACAACGCATGCTGCAATATATTCCGCTGCCTATAGCTTCCGGTTATGATAATGCCCTAACCAATGTGGGTAACGTGCGCAACCGGGGCTGGGAGTTTACTTTAACCACTAAAAATATCATCGGCAGCGGATTTAACTGGAGCACCGATATGAATATATCCTTTAACCGTAACAAGGTATTGAGCCTGGGCCCAACCCAGCAGATATATGATGCTCCGCCCAATGATAATCCAACTAATATAACTAAGGTTGGCTTGCCGCTCGGACAATTTTACGGATACATTTTTGAAGGCATTTTCCAAAACCAGGCAGAGCTGGATAAATATCCGCATTTTGACGGACAAGCAGTAGGCACCATCCGCTACAAGGATGTAAATGGCGACGGAGTGATTGACGGTAAGGATCAAACCACTATCGGTAATCCCTGGCCAAAATTTACTTTCGGTTTTAACAATCACCTGTCATACAGAAATTTTGATATGAACATTATTTCGGCCGGTTCAGTGGGCGGGCACATATTTGATGTATACAAGCAGTTCACCACCAACCTGGATGGCGTATTTAATGTAGAGCAATCTGTTATGCAACGCTGGCGATCCGAACAGCAGCCGGGTGCAGGGCTTTTGCCAACCACGGTTGTTAATACAGATCTGGCCCGTGATAAATACCCTTCCTATTGGGTCGAGAGCAACTCTTACCTCATGGTTAAGAATATCGATCTGGGGTACAATTTCAAGACTAAGTTCAGCAAAAATTTCAGGGTTTATTTCAGCGCGCAGAATGCTATCCTGATAACCGGTTACAGAGGCGGTAGCCCCGAAGTAGGCATTGAAGGGCAGGATGGTAACAGGTCACTTTCGCCAAATGTGAATTTTACAGGTTACCCAATCTCTGCTGTATATACCATAGGTTGTAATGTAACCTTTTAGTGAGGAATAAGGATTCTTGGAGCAAAGAGTAAGGATCTGTAAGCCAATGAACTAATGAACCGATAAACGGATAAACAAATAACCGAAGACATGAAAAAATACATATATCTTTTTTTGATCCTTACCGCTGCGGGTGTAGCCGGCTGTAAAAAGGATTACCTTTCCCTTCAACCCACCGATTACGAAAACAATACTAATTTTTATAAAACACCGGCCCAGTTTACGCAGGCTGTTAACGGGGCTTATGCACCTTTGCAAGGCTTGTACACAGGTTCTTTTTGGGCCATGGGCGAAATGCGATCTGATAATACATCGTATGAATTTGATCCCGACGATAGGTCAGGTGTTAATAAAGAAGAAATTGATGAATTCAGGGAGTTGGATAATAATGATATGGTTGGTGCTTTTTTTAGCTCAAGTTTTACAGGAATAGGTAGGTGTAACGTAATTCTGGCTCGTTTGCCTGCTGCCAAGCTGCCTCCAGCCGTGGCAGATACTATAAGCGGGCAAGCTAGTTTTTTACGTGCATTTAATTATTTTAACCTGGTGCGCATGTTTGGCGATGTGCCCCTGGTATTAACTGAACAGCAATCGGTAAGCGATGCTTATAAAGTAGCAACCAAAGCCCATGCCGCCGATATATACACCCAGATAATTGCCGATGCCAATGACGCTATAGCTAAATTACCACTTAGTTATGCGGGCTTGGGTAATAAAGGCAGGGTAACCAAAGGCACTGCCCAAACCTTGCTGGCTGAGGTATACATGACCCAGAAAAAATTTGATCTGGCAGTACCTTTACTGCGCAGTATTATTAGCTCCAATGTGTATAGCCTGAATGCCAACTATGCCGATAATTTTGATATCAATAAAGAGAATGGCCCCGAATCGATATTTGAGATCCAATATATCGAAGGGCCAAACGGGCTGGGGAGTGATTTTATCGATACGTTTGCCCCCTGGGATGTATATGATGATTCTGTAACCGGACACACCCTGGATAATGGCGCGCAAAACGGCTGGAATATCCCTACACAGGATCTGTTGGATGCTTATGAGCCTGATGATAAAAGACGGGCAGCCTCTGTTGATGAAACATTTACATCTGATCAATATGGTATCACCATGCCTTATATTAAAAAATACCAGAGTGTAGGCGCTGTTAAAGGCATAACCGGCAATAATTTCCCGGTTTATCGCTATGCCGATGTTTACCTCATGCTGGCCGAATGCCTCAATGAACAGGGTTTTTCAGGTGGAGGTGATGCTTTCAGATATTTAAACCTGGTGAGGGAACGGGCAGGCCTACCAGATAAAACCGCGGGTAATGCCGATGCCACATTAAACGTGGCCAGCCAGGAAGATTTTCGCACGGCGGTAGCGCATGAAAGGCAAATTGAGCTGTGTTTCGAAAACCACCGCTGGTTTGACCTCCTGCGTACCGGCAAGGCTGTAGCGGTGATGACGGCCCATGGTGCCCGGGAAAAGGAAATTAAAAAGCCGTATTGGAATATTAATTCGGTAGCATATACCAATATTCGCCTGCTTTTCCAATATCCGTTAACCCAGGGGCAGCTGGGACATTGAGAAAGAGAGTCAAGATAATAAGAGTCAGGAATCAAGAGATGGAAAATTGTAGTGAAGATATAAGAATCAAGAGTCAGGCAGGAAAATAAATAACAAGATGGTTTGGGCTTTTGTCCCGATTCTTGTATCTTGATCCTTGACTCCTGATTTCGAAGTCTTGATTCCTGACTCTTATTATCTTGAATCTCTCTGTAACATCATATTTACTTTTACGGTTAAAAAATATGAGATATATACAAACAAAAACCGTTCTTAAGCTATATTTAGTAGCATGAATTACATAGCCCAAACAGGCCTGCTCAAAAAAGTATACCTGAGTACCGTTATATTATTTTTTATTTGTCGCCAGGGCTTTGCACAGGTTCAAAATGCGCCTGTGACTTTCAGGGTTGATAATTTAATATGTGAGTATAAGGTTAACCCCATAGCTGTTGACGCGGCCAACCCACGCATGAGCTGGAAACTGATCACACAAGACCGTAACATACAACAAACTTATTACGAGATAAGGGTGGGTACCAATGCGGTATCATTAACCAAGGGTAAAGACCTCATCTGGACCTCGGGCAAGGTGCCTTCGGATGAGTCGGCGCATGTGTATTATGGCGGTCCGATGCTTACCTCGCGCGAAAAGTGCTACTGGCAGGTGCGGGTATGGAACAATAAAAACCAGGTAACACCCTGGAGCATGGTGAACTACTGGAAAATGGGTTTACTGAAGCAGGAGGATTGGTCGGCCAAATGGATCCAGGATAATTATCTGTCTGATACTACCGGCGGCCCGAGCCCTATGTTCCGAAAAGCATTTAAGCTTGATCATAAAATACGTGCTGCACATTTATATATCACCGCGCATGGCGTATTTGAAGCGCAGATAAACGGTAAGCGGGTGGGCAATGATTATTTTGCTCCCGGTTGGACAAGCTATAACAAACGCCTGCAATACCAGGTATATGATGTTACCTCGCTGCTCCGGAGGGGGGATAATGCCACAGGTGTAACCATTGGCGATGGTTGGTACCGGGGCTATACTTACAATCGCAGAAAGAATGTTTACGGCAAAAAACTGGCCCTGCTCTATCAGCTCGAGATAGTTTATACCAACGGCAAACGCGAAACCATCACCTCAGACAAAAGCTGGAAGGTGGCTTATGGCCCTATCCGCTCATCCTCATTTTTTGATGGTGAAGTGTATGATGCCCGCAAGGAAAAGAACGGATGGACGGATCCTTTGTATAAGGATGCCACCTGGGATACCGTAAAAACGGATGAAAGCATCAAAAGTAACCTCATCACCACCATCGGCCCAACGGTAAAAAAACATGAGAAGTTTTTGCCGCTCAAAGTGTTAACCACACCTGCCGGCGAAAAAGTGATCGACTTTGGACAAAACCTGGTAGGCTGGGTGCAATTTAAGCTGAAAGCCAAAACCGGCGATACCATCCACCTTTTTCATGCCGAGGTGCTTGATCAGAAAGGAAATTTTTACACCAAAAACCTGCGAACCGCTAAACAGGAGATCACCTACGTATTTAAAAGTGATAGCGCCGAAAGCTACGAGCCGCATTTTACTTTCCAGGGGTTCCGGTATCTGAAAGTGGTGGGCTATAATGGTCCGCTTGACTCTACCAACGTGGCCGCCTATGCCGTATACTCCGATATGGCGCAAACGGGTAAGTTCTCCACTTCAAATCCATTAGTTAATCAGCTGCAGCATAACATACAGTGGGGGCAAAAAGGCAACTTTGTGGATGTACCAACGGACTGCCCGCAGCGTGATGAACGCATGGGCTGGACCGGCGATGCACAGGCCTTTGCTCGTACCGCCACCTTCAACATGGATGTGGCCGGCTTTTTTACCAAATGGCTAAAAGATCTTTCGGCCGATCAGCATAAAGATGGGGCTGTGCCTTATGTGATACCCAATGTGTTGGATAGCGTCTCGTCGGCAGCTTCGGGTTGGAGCGATGTAGCCACCATTGCACCCTGGACTATTTACCTGGCCTATGGCGATAAGCAGGTGCTGCAACAACAATATGAAAGTATGAAAGCCTGGGTAGGCTATATACAGATGCATAGCCGCAATTATCTTTGGGATACCGGTAACCACTTTGGCGACTGGCTCTTTTACGCCGGAACCAATTATGCTGATGGCGCCGCGCTTACCGATAAAAACCTGATAGCACAGGCATTTTACGCCTATTCGACCCAGTTATTGATCAACGCGGCCAGAATTTTGCAAAGGGGTGATGACGTGCAGAAATACACCCAACTGCTGTACAATATCAAAAAAGCGTTCCAAAGCGAGTATGTTACACCCAATGGCCGGATGATATCCGGTACGCAAACTTCTTATGTACTGGCCCTGAGCTTTGATCTGCTGCCCGAGAATTTAAGGGAATCGGCGGCAAAAAGGTTGGTTAACAACATACAGGATTATGACGAACATATCACCACTGGCTTTTTGGGTACACCCTATATTTGCCATGTACTGAGTCGTTTTGGCCATACCGATATCGCTTATGACCTGCTGATGAAGGAGTCGTACCCATCATGGCTGTACCCGGTAAAACACGGCGCTACCACCATTTGGGAGCGCTGGGACGGCATCAAGCCCGATGGCAGTTTTGAAGACCCGGAAATGAACTCGTTTAACCACTATGCTTATGGCGCCATTGGCGATTGGATGTACCGGGTGATAGCAGGTATCAATACCGACGAAAATTCACCGGGTTTTCATAAGATCATTATTTCGCCGCATCCGGGCGGCAAACTGACCAGTGCCCAGGCCGAGCTGGAAACTTTATATGGCAAAGTAAAATCGGCATGGAGCATTGATAATGGTATATTTACCTTAGACGTAATTGTGCCGCCCAATACCACTGCCGAGATCGTGCTGCCATCCGTAACCGATCAGATCACCGAAGGCGGCCTCGATATCAATACCATAAAGGAAATTACCGGAATCCAAAAAATAGGTAACGATGAGCATTTAAATATTGGCTCGGGTACCTACCATTTTGTATATACGCTGAAAACTTTTGGCAAGCACGTGAATTAAGGTTGTTGATCAACAGAGAATAAAAATATGGCAAACACCATCGTTGGCGATAAGGCCACCAGTATCAGTCGCCCGCGCTTACTTTCGCTCGATTTTTTCAGGGGATTTACCGTAGCGGCTATGATACTGGTAAACGATCCCGGCGACTGGAGCCATATTTACTGGCCACTGGAGCATTCCAAATGGAATGGCTGCACCCCAACCGACCTGGTTTTTCCCTTCTTTTTATTTATGGTGGGCGTATCCATTGTTTATGCCATGCAGGCCAAAAAAACCGACACTACGGCACATCCTAAGCTGATGCTGTCCATCTTGCGCCGTACCGTCATTATTGTATTGCTGGGGATCTGCCTACCGCTCATTGGCGATTTTCAGTTCAGCCATTTGCGTTTTCCCGGCGTGCTGCAGCGTATTGGTATCGTTTTTGGCATTACCGCGGTGTTGTACATTAAAACCAATACCCGTACGCAGATAATTATTGCCGCCATTTGTTTAGTTGGCTATTACCTGCTCATGACACTGGTGCCTGTGCCTGGTTTCGGGCCTGCCAGCCTTAACCCCGAAACCAACCTGGGTGCCTGGGTCGATAGACTGGTATTTACCCCGAATCATCTCTGGGGTGCATCCAAAACCTGGGATCCGGAGGGTTTATTGGGTACGATCCCAGCTATCGGCACCTGTTTAATCGGTGTGCTTACTGGTATCTGGCTCAAAAGCGATAAACTAAAAACCGGCAGTCAAATACTCCGGTTGACGAATGTGGGAGCTTTACTGGCCGTAGCCGGATTGATCTGGAACACGTTTTTCCCCATCAATAAATCTTTGTGGACAAGCTCCTTTGTATTATTTACCGCAGGGCTGGCCATCATTATTCTCTCCGTGTCTTATTGGTTCATCGATGTAAAGGGTTATAAAAAACTGCTGCCGCCATTCCTGGCTTTTGGGCGCAATGCTATAGCGGCTTATGTGCTGGCCGATGTTATCCCTGCTATTATATCTATTATCCCGGTTAAGGATAACGGCCATAAGACCAATATCTGGTCGTACATGTATTTTCACCTGCTTACGCCCAATTTTTCGCCAGAGAATGCCTCGCTTATTTCGGCTATCTTTACCGTGATCATCATCTTTATACCAGTTTGGATCCTATACAGGAAAAATATCACGGTTAAAATTTAAACCTACATCCTTTTATGATTCGTTTCAGCAAAATATATCTGCTTTTAGTAATTACCTGTTTGGGTTTAAATACAAAAACAACAACTGCTCAAATACATGTCATTCCGCAACCGCTGCATTTAACAACGCAAAAAGGCGATTTTGTGTTGAACAGAAAAGCTGTTATCGGAGTTGACAAAGAAAGCGCCGCGATAGGTAAATACCTGCAAGGCTACCTGGCACAATATTATAAACTACAGTTAGCGCTGAAGGTTTACGCCCAGATCCCCCCATCAACGGGTATAAGATTGATCAGCAGTAACCTGAAAGGAGCAGACGGGGCGTATGCGCTGAGTGTTACCGCAGGTAAAATAACCGTATCGGGTAAAGGAGCCGGGATATTTTATGGGGTGCAATCACTTATCCAATTGCTGCCACAGGTTAGCATCAAGCCTTTGCAGATACCCGTTTGTGCTATTAGCGATGAACCTCGTTTTCAGTGGCGTGGTTTAAGCCTGGATGTATGCCGCCATTTTTTTACGGTGGATGAGGTGAAGAAATACATCGATGTTATGGCGCATTATAAGCTGAATGTATTACACTGGCATTTAACCGATGATGAAGGTTGGCGCATCCAGATAGATAAATACCCGAAACTGACCGAAATGGGCGCCAAAATAGCCTACTATGCTAAAGAAGGGAAATTCCGGAAACTGGATAACCTGGTTGATGGCGGTAACGATGGCTTTTATACCAAAGCCGAGATCCGCGATGTGCTCAAATATGCGCAGGACCGGTTTGTGACCATTTTGCCCGAGATTGAAATGCCGGGTCATAGTGAGGCAGCCATATTTGCTTATCCCGAGTTGGGTTGTAAAGATTCCACAGGCGCCAAACACCGTGTGCGCATGCTCGACCCCAGCGAGTATACCTTTAAGTTTATGGAAGATGTGTTGACCGAGGTGATCGCGCTATTCCCTAATCAGTATGTGCACATTGGTGGCGATGAAGCCGAGATGGTCGATTGGCTCAAAAGCCCCACAGCCGTTGCCCTGATGCGGAAAGAAGGTTTGAAGAATGAGAAGGAAGTGCAAAGCTATTTTATTAAACGCATTGAAAAATTCCTGATCTCCAAAAACAAAAAGCTGGTAGGCTGGGACGAAATATTGCAGGGCGGCCTGGCCGAATCGGCAACAGTAATGAGCTGGCGGGGCGAAGAGGGTGGTATTGAAGCGGCCCGTATGCATCACCATGTGATCATGACGCCACTGCCCTATATGTATTTCGACGCGCCACAGGCCAATGAACAACTGGAACCCATAGGCTGGAACCCGCCGGTTACCTGGCAAATGGTGTACAACTATGAACCGCAGTCGAGCCAGCTGACACCCGCCGAAGCCGCTTATATTTTAGGAGCCCAAGGGAACATCTGGACTGAAAAGATACCCAATGCCCCGCACCTGGAATACATGGTGTTCCCCCGTGCGCTGGCCGTCGCCGAACTGGCCTGGAGCATCAAAGAGAATAAGAATATCGACCGTTTTGAGTACAAAATGAAACAACAGTATCCTTATTTTAAACTATGGAACCTCAACGCGCGCCTGCCCGATATTGTTGGCGTCGATCATGTTTTTACCAATGCCGAGCGATTTAAACAAACACTGCAGTACCCTTTGTCAGGTGCGCAGGTGCGATACTCGCTCAACGGTAAAATGCCTGATAGCACAGCCAGGCCCGTGGCGTTTCCTGTAAATATTGATGTTCCGCTTAAGGATAGTATCCAGCTCAAAACTTTTACCACCTGGAACCTGAACGCCCAGCACATATTTCAAAGTGCGATTATTAAACATGTGAAAATTAAGTCCCGGGAAGTTTATACAGCAGAGTTGAAACCAGGTTTGGGCTATAAGATTTTCAAAGCCAAAGAGATCAACTACGCCAAACTGGAGGCGGTTCCACCGGTTAGCATGATGGTGATAACAACGGGCACACCCATGATAATGCCGGTAACTGATGGGGACATCACCTGTGTTAAATTCAGCGGTATGATTAAGATTGATGCGGAGGGCGATTACGAACTGACATCGGGCTTTGAGGTAAGTCCAACCCTATACCTGGATAATGAACCGGTGATCAGGGGTGAAAAGAACAGGTATGTAGAACCGCAGAAAGCTGTGCTCCATCTTAAAAAAGGTTTTTATGAGTTTAGCGGATATTACACCGCCACTGAGGCTAACAGCAAACAAACCTTATTTTCGTTGAAAGATGCCGGCGGTAAATTGCTTGATCCGGCGGTGTACCTGTTTCATTTATAGATCATACCAGTATGATGCAGAAAAAATGGAGTTTAACTGTAGTGGCATTCCTGATCATAGCTGCAGCTCATGCCCAGGGCTATAGCCAGTATGTTGATCCGTTTATTGGCACTTCCGCTACAGGGCATACCTTTCCAGGGGCTACGGTGCCGTTTGGTATGGTGCAGCTGAGCCCGGAAACCGGCAACTTCGGCTGGCATTATTCGTCGGGTTACCGTTATGAAGATAGCACCATCACCGGCTTTGCTCATACCCATTTAAGCGGCACAGGCGGAGTTGATCTGGGCGATGTGCTGTTCTTCCCATTCCAGGGAAAGGAGCCACAACAATTCGTCAGCAGGTTTTCACACCGTAAGGAAAAAGCTTCGCCGGGTTATTATGAAGTGGAGCTGGATGATCACGACATCAAGGTGCAACTCACTGCCTCCGCGCACACCGGCCTGCACCGCTACACCTTTAACAAAGCCGGGCAATCGCATCTGCTTATCGATATGCAGAGTGGCCTGGTAGAGAACGCCGAGGAATTAAAAGAGCATGTATCTGAAGGAAGCATCTCTATCGATTCAAAAACGACTGTCAGCGGTTATGCCTTCAGCAGCCAATGGGTGGAGAAGAAGGTTTATTTCACCGCGCAGTTTAGCAAGGCTTTTACCGGTTCGCATTTTATTGATGAGGATCATCGCCGTTTGATAGTCAACTTTGATACCCAACCCGGCGAGACCATCGAAGTTAAAGTGGTCATATCGGGCGTAAGCATCGATGGTGCCCGCAAAAACATGGCTGCCGAAACACTGAACAAAACTTTTGACCAGGTTAAAGCCGAGGCCTCCAAAGTTTGGGAAAGCTATTTCAACCGGATGAAAGCCGAAGGCACCGGAGCTCAAAAAACAGCCTTTTATACCAGCATTTATCACGCCCTCATCCAACCTAACAATATCGCCGATGCAGATGGGCGATACCGTGGTGCGGATGGTGAAGTTCATCAATCGGCAGATAAGGTATATTACTCCACCCTTTCGCTATGGGATACTTACCGGGCCGCGCAGCCATATTATACTTTGATGTGTCCGGATAAAGACGGGCAGATCATCGAGACCATGCTGCAGCATTTCACCACCGCCAAACTGTTACCCGTGTGGACTTTATGGGGCAAGGAAAGCTATGCCATGATCGGTAATCACGCGGTGCCCGCCATAGTAGATGCCGCGCTAAAAGGCATTAAAGGATTTGACCGGGAGCAGGCATTTGCCGCTATTAAAGTTTCGCTTACCAATCATAAAAACCCTAAATATAACTGGGATACGTATACGCGTTACGGCTACCTGCCTTCAGACTCGGTAAAACGCGAGGCCGTTTCCCGCACGCTGGAAGCCGCTTATGACGATTGGTGCGCCGCGCAACTGGCCAAATCCCTGCATAAAACAGACGATTATAATTATTTCAACAAGCGATCAAAATATTATATGAACCTGTTTGACAAATCGACCAACCTGATGCGGGGCCGTTTAGCTAATGGCGATTGGGTGCGTCCCTTTGCCAACCTGGATAGCGGTCAGCTGGCTATCGGCGGCGATTATACCGAGGGCAATGCCTGGCAATATGTATGGTCGGTACAGCAGGATATTCCTGTGTTGATCAAACTGATGGGAGGGAATAAACCTTTTACCGCTAAGCTCGATTCGTTGTTCAGCATGAGCTCCAAAGTATTTGGCAAAGGTTCCACGCTGGATGTTACCGGCTTGATAGGGCAGTATGCCCATGGTAATGAGCCCAATCATCACGTAGCCTACCTGTATGCGCTTGCCGGGCAAGCGTATAAAACCCAGCGCCTGGTACGCCAGATAGCCGATCAGTTTTACCAGAACAAACCCGATGGCCTTTCGGGCAATGATGACTGCGGCCAAATGTCGGCCTGGTATATTTTTACGGCCCTCGGTTTTTATCCCGTTAATCCTGCTGATGGCCGCTACGTTTTTGGTGCGCCGCAACTGAGCAGGGTAAACATTAGCGTAACTAACGGCAAAAGTTTTGTTATCGAAGCCAAAGGGCTATCAAAGGCCAATAAATACGTGCAAAGCATCAGCCTGAATGGTAAACCTTATCTGAAAAATTATATCAGGCACTTTGATATTTTAAAAGGCGGAAGGTTGGTTTTTGTGATGGGTGATAAACCGAAGATATGATCTTCCTATAAGAGACGCATATTTGCGTCTCTTATAGGACAATCCCAATATGGTTTGTGAAAATGCATGGCTGGAGACGCAATTATGCGTCTCTACAAAATATTAATCAATCTTCATCTTATACCGATATCCCAAAACTTCCTCCACCTGCACACTCTTCACTATCTTCCACTCCTTCAATTCATCAATAAATTCCGGTTTTTCCAATCCCGAATTAACAGCTGCTTTAGTATAAAACACAGACTTGGCCGGATGATGAGGAGAACAGCCGTTGAACAAATAGCCAAACGCCTGCCGGTCAAGTATAGCCATACTCAAACCGATACAATCATCCAGGTGAATAAGGTTAACCGGTGCCCTGCCATTGGCAATATCTTTTTTACCGGCAAAGAACCTGCCTGGGTCACGCCCAGGTCCGATCAATCCCGCAAAGCGGATAATTGTGGTTTTAAATGTGTTTTCGGCTCTGAACAGATCTTCTGCTTGTAGTAATATCCTGCCTGCTTCTATATTGGGTTGCGGATCACTTAACTCATCAACCTCCGCGTTTATATCAGCATACACCGCCGTTGAACTGATGAATACCACCTTTTTTACACTATGCTTTTTGATGGCCTTGATAATTCCCCGTACCTTATCAATAAACCCGGGTCCTTCGCCGCTCCTGCTTTTGGGGGGGATACAGATAAAAAGTACATCGGAGGTAAAAAATGAATCGTCATAATGTTCATCACCGGGTAAAAAGCTCACCAGGTAGGGGGCAATACCATCAGCAGCCAGGGCTGCCATTTTTTGTTGGGATGTGGTAGAACCTTTCACCGCATGGCTTACATTGATCAGGGCCTTTGCCAGCGCCTGGCCATACCAGCCGCAACCTAAAATACTGATGTTCATCTTCTGCACCATGGCTTGTCCGGGAGTTTCGTTTTAATGAATTGGCGTAAAGGTAATTAAATATTTAAAGCAGGAAATTGTACTAAATATGCGTTTTTGAATTAAACTTTTTGAGGGCTATAATCGTTGTTGTTGTATGAAAAAAGAGATTTTAGCAACATCTGTGGTTTTAGGTTTAACCGCGTTGGCCCTGCAAGCCAGGTGTAAGCCTTTAGAAACTGTTAAATACGTAGAACTAAAAAAATATTTAGGCACCTGGTTTGAAATAGCTGCCTTCCCAAAAGCTTTTGAAAAAGGTTGTATGTGCACATCGGCAACGTATGGACTGGCCGAGAACGGTTCACTCATCGTCAAAAACCGTTGTATCCAGGATGGCGACCTGAAAGTAAAAGAAGGAAGGGCCTTTGTAACCGATCGTACTAACGCCAAACTTGACGTAGAGTTCTTTTGGCCTTTCAGGGGCAAATACTGGATCATTGATCTGGCCAAAGATTACAGCTATGCTGTAGTTGGTAATCCCAACCGCAGTAGTTTATGGATATTGAGCCGCCGGCCCACGCTGGATGAGCAAACTTATAATGAGCTGGTGGTACGCGCTGCCAATAAAGGGTTCGACGTACGGAAACTGGTAAAAACCGACCAGATAACTGATGTGTCTGGGATATAATAAATAAATGTATTATTAGCAGAAGACGCATGTGATGCGTCTCTACGTTTTGTATTGTAGAGACGCATCACATGCGTCTTTTTTTATCAGTCAGATTATGGTAGGCGTTATCACCGCACCATGATATTATAGCCAGAATAACTGTAGAAATTGGTATGATGATAACACCAATCAGCGTGTAAACTGACAGCGATTGTTTATAAATGCCTCTCAAATAAAAAAATATATATTATATATAAAAAATATATTATATATGTTGCAAGATTGCAGTGTTTTTCTATATTTGCCAACTAATTTTGTAGTTATACTTATCATAATCCGCATGTACAAAAAATTACTTACACTTACTTTAGCAGCTCTGCTGTATTTATGTTTAGCACCTGCCTCAAACGCACAAACCAGACCACCTCGAACCGACACTCCACCACCCCGAGGCGGCGACCCAGGTTCCGGAGGAGGAGGAGGAGGAGACATCGGCAGACATGTCCCGGACCCGGCTTCGTTAATCCGCGGTCAGTTTATTCCAAATGGTAATCCTACAAATAAAGGTCTTGAAATTATATTGTATGAGGAGAACTTTGCACAAGGAGATATCGTTGACAATGGAGACATCGTGCTGCCTTATAACGCAACTGCTAAAGGAAGATTCCGATATAGTGAGGGTGACCTGTTCTTACACCTCATTGTGCATGGAAATGACGGCCTGGAATATGAAAATACGAAGGCTCCGGCAAATGACGAAACCAGGTCACTGAAAATAAGTGGCATGTTTGCGGGGCGGTTGATAACATTTTATGACAACCCTTCTGCTCAAACAGATGATGATTGGATTGAAATTCTTGTAAAAAAAGCGATCCCTCCTACAGACTTTTATCAAATAAACAGCTATCAGAAGTCATTTGAAGATGAATATGTAAAGGTTACCTATCACGAGCATAATGGTTTAGATGGGAAAGTGTCGTATATCAATGTAGACAAAAATTAATAAAATACCACTGAAAGAATCAAAAAAAACACCACCGGCTTTGGCCAGTGGTGTTTTTTTTGATTGTGACTGATGATATGTATTGCAAAGTAGTTTTATTGATTGCGCTATGCATGTTATTAAATTCAGCGTATGCCCAAAATACGTATAGGATAGAAGGGGTTATAATAGATTCTAAGGCATCTCCAATAAGTGATGCTAATATTGCTTTGATCATTGGTTCTGATACCTTAAAAACCAGGAGTGATGAAAAAGGCGGTTTTATTTTTAAAAGGACTAATTCTTATAGTAGTTTTCAATTAAAAATAAGCCACGTCGGGTTTGTAGGGTTTAATGCTGTGTTTTTAATAGAAAATCATACCCAATTACTTAGTTTAGAGCCAATTAAATTAAACGCCGATGAGAAACAGCTGGCAGAGGTGGTCATCAAAGAAAAGGCTCCCCCCGTTGTATTAAAAAGGGACACTATCGAGTATAACATTTCTTCTTTTGAGGTAAATGATGATGATTTGATGGAAGATCTTCTTAAAAAACTACCTGGCTTAGAGATAGATAGAAATGGTTATTTGTCTTCAGGGGGGAAGGTCATATATAAACTCTGTGTAAATGGGGAGGATTTTTTTTCAGGAAACACCAGGGAACTTATAAAGCAGTTACCCGCCGGCATATTTTCTAAAGTTCAAATTATTAATGATTTTGGAGATGATGGTGCTTTCTTAGGTATTAAAAAAGGCCCGTCTTATAAATTATTAAATTTGGTAACCCAACCAGGTAAAAATAATGGAATATTTGGAAATATAACTGCCAGTCGAGGGCCGGGCAAACAGGTAGCTACAAATGCAATTGGCAATTATTGGAAAGAATCAAAACAAATTTCAAGCTCAATAAATTTAAGGACGGCATCAAACGTGCTTGGCTCAAATAACTCAAATCAAGCTAGTTTGAATTATAGCGATCATATTAGTAAATATTTAAAAATTGGCGCTTTTTATAATTTAAACGTTTCCAAATCAAGTGCCCAAAACAGTACATTTTCAGAAACTATAAATTCTTTGGGTACTATAAAAAATGATATTAACAGCACTTCATTTGCAGAAAATAATACCCATTCATTTAACCTTAACTCAAAATATCAACGAGACAAAAAAACATATATTAAACTAAACCTAAGTTTGTCTAAAAGTAACTCTAATGATAATTTTACATCCAATTCTCTGCAAACTGGCCTAATTAATCAAAAATTAGTCTCAAGTAGTTACAGTAAAAGTGAAAACCCCATGCAAAATATTGATGCCACAATAGGCAGAAAATTGAGTAAACGGGGGCCGTTAATTATGATTAATTTTCAGTATAAATCTAATAACAACAATAACGCAGAGCAAGTAAACAGAAATATCAAAGAGTATGATACGGTTGACAGCCTTAAAAACGACTCCATATTTAATACCTTAACTAATAGATTTTTAAAGGTTAACGCAACAGACTTAACTGTATCTTTTGTGCAACCATTAACATCCAGAAGCAGCCTTGATCTCGATTATGAGGTTTCAACAAACAAACAAAAAACAATCCAGCTAACCGATGTATATCCATCTCTCTTGAGATTAGGGCTTGATTCACTTAATCAACATCTCGAGAACACAACCCAAACTCAAAAAATAAGTATAAATTACCGTTTTACCGGACAGAAGTTTAGCTTGACGCAAGGTATAAGTGGACAAAAGAACTCGTTATCGACTTTTTCTCCAGGAAGTGAAAATAAGATTAAACAAGCTATATATAATTTCTCACCAGTTTTTACTTTGAGTTACAACCCCAGTACAAGCACAACCTGGGAAGCGAACTACTCTGGTAACAGCCAGGCTCCTTCAATTGAAGAATTGAACCCTGTGCCGGATATCCGGGATATACAAAATATTACTATTGGAAACCCTAATCTAAAAACCTCATTTAATAATCGATTAGAATTTAACTTTCAGCATTGGGGTAATCATTCTCGTCGCATAATTAATGCAGCGTTATCGGCATCAGTTATCCAAAACAAAATAGTCAGCAACTCGCTAATTATTACGGATTCCTTGAATTTATTAAGGCGGGAAACCCATTTTTTAAATGCCAGTGGAGAATACCAGCTCAACGCCAGTTATGGATATTCCATGCCAATAAAAATTTCTGCTGCTGCTTTAAAAACCAGCTTTTACGGAAATGCCAACTTTGCCCGCCAGGTAGTTTATGCCGACAACAACAAAGCGTTTAATTTTTCCCGTAATTTTTCACAAACTATTAAAATAACTAATACCCTTAAACATACCGACACCGAAGCATCTGTTAATTATACAGCAAGTTTTAATCATTATATAATAGGTGAAGGATTAACTACTACCGTGACCAGATGGGTGTTTGCACTAAATGAAAATGTTACCTTTTTTAAAAATGTGACCTTAAATCTTGCAGCAAGTAAAAGCCTCATTCATGGATATACTAATATTGGCGCAAACAATCCATTTATTGTTGACGCGACGGCCTCCTGTTTTTTCTTAAAACAAAAACTGATGCTAAGACTACAAGCATCTGATATATTGAACCAGGGGAATAAAATAAGTCAAAGTATTATAGATAATAGCATAGTTAATAATAAAACAAGCTATCTAAGCCAATTTGTACTGCTGAGCCTTACCTACAGAATAAGTAAGTTTGGACATTTGAAATGATCAATCTATTAAGCTTATAGTCGGTGCTATCACCGCACCATTTATCTCATAGCCGGAATAAGTGTAGGAAAGTGATACGGCGATAACACCGATCACTGGCTACATATCACCTATCCTTCTTTTTTGAGCCAAAGGTCAGACCTCGGCCCACAATCAGTGTAGGCAACCACCAAAAGAAAGAATATTCTCCCATTTTACTTACAATTGGATTTAGTGGTGGGCCTTGATATGCAAACAGGGAGGCCTCAAGAAAAAACATCCCTATTGCTATAACAATCAATACTATACCGATTATTCTATAGGTGGTCATTGTGGATGTTTATTAAAACCGATATCCTAAAGTCAAAAAGCCGTTATCATTTGTCTTTTTAAAATTAGCCGTCGGGTTGCCATTATTGATCAGATACGGTGAAAAAGCTTCGGAACCGGTAACGTGTGCGTAAGTGGCATCCACATAGTATTGGCCAAATCTTATGCCTATACCACCGCTAACCGTTTTGATATCACTGCTTACATCTGTTGCACTGGTATTATTTTTAAACGGGCTACCTTGCTGGCTGTATCCACCACGTAAATAAAACATACTGGTTACACGGGCTTCGGCACCCACACGTACGTTAACGGCAGAGCGATAGTTAGCTTTAATGTCTGTTATGTCAGGGATGTTGCTATAGCCAGCATCTGGGATACTACTGATATGGGCCGTTTTATAATCAACATAGTCTATATCACCACTGATAAAACCATATTTGCCAATAAAAAAAGCGGCCCCGCCTGTTAATTTAAGCGGTGTACGCATATTGTAGTTTAGTTCATAATTACCTGAATTATAAGGCTGGTTTGGTCTTCCATTAATGGAAGTGGCCAATCCTTCGGTAGTTACATCGTTGATACTGTAAAAGGTAGGAGAGGTGAAGGTGAAACCTAAACGTACGGCTTCAACGGGTTTGTAAATAATCCCCAGCTTAATGTTAGCACCCGAACCCCTGGTTGACTGATTTTGTCTGTAGTTAGACCTGAAAGGGGTTGTAACACCATTAACGCCCCCATTGGGTATTATAGATGCGGTGCCATCCTCAATAAACTGACGGGAATAATCATATCTGAGGTCGGTTATAGCCACACTCACACCCAGGTATAATTTATTGCTGTAATTGGCCCCCATAGCTAAATTAAACTCCGATTGACCGCCTACCCGCGAAATGGTGCCTGTTTGGTTTACGGGGACATTAATGGTACTGCCGAAATCAAAGCCCTGAGGGGTGGCAAACTTATCGATTAAACGATCACTATAGGCCGCTTGCGCGAGTGGGTCATCCGGATGGTTATTGGCCGTACCTGCATAATAATCGGATATGGAGTTGGCCGCGTTTTTTCCGTTGTAAACCATGTTTTCATAAAAGTTATTGGTGCGGCTGTAGCCTGCGCCATAATTGATGCTGAGCCAGCCCTTGCTTTTATCACTCCCTTTTGGGCGGTTAAGTTGCTGATAATACACAATGGATGCATTGCTTAAATTGCCGCTGCTTTTGCTGGCATTATTGGCTTGCCCAAAATAATTGGATTTTACTTTTGAACCATTAAATTCGGGCGTTATGCTAAATTCTGAGTGGGTGAAAAAGCCCAAACCGGCGGGGTTGCCGCTAATAGAGCTCAAATCGCCGCCTATAGCCGTACCGGCATTACCAATGGCTTTGATACGTGATGTAGAGCCATTTTGAAAGGTTGAATAGCGGACTACGTCCTGGGAGTATTGCGCAAAACTATTTTTGGTAATAGCTACTATAGCGATTACACTAAGTAAGTATTTTATTTTCATCGGTGTGATCGGTTTTTTTGGGTGATGAAATGATTATGAGCAATTGTACATTTTTTAAAAGCGATACTCATGATCGTTTCATGGAATTTCAGGTTGATAAAATTTATGGTCTGCTTGGTCTGCCGCCACCGCCACCACCACCGCCGCCTGAACTTCTGGAGCCACCTCCAGAGTTGTTGGAAGGAGCCGAAGAGGAACGATCAACCTGCGGTTGATACTGTGGTTGCTGTACTGGTCGGGCATTATCGGCATTGGTTTGTTGATAGCCCGGGCGCGATGGACGGGCATCTGTACGGACCGGTCGCGAATAGTTGTTATTGGTGCCGCGACCGCCAGGTATATAGCCTATGCCGCTGCCCGGTTGTGTGCGGCCTGGTAAGCCGTTGCCGGGCACGCCAATTGGACCACGCCCACCTCCTCCACTGCCAAATGGAATGCCTGGTCCGCGGTTAGGCCGTGGTCTGCCAGAGGTAAAGTAACCGCTGCTCCAGTAACCGCCGGGATATCCGCCACCGTAATAGCCACCATATCCGCCCCAGTATCCGCCACCATATCCATAACCCCATCCACTGTAACCATAACCCAATCCCCAGCCACCATAGCCGTAAGGAGAGTAGCCATAGCCCCAGGGGCCATAGTTAAAGCCTAAATTAAAGCCATTGTTATAATATGGATCGCTGTAACCGTAGTATAAATTGTCATAAAAGCTAAAAGGAGAGAAGTAGTTGAAACGGTTAATGCGCGACGCGTAATCATCGTAATAAAAATAATCATCGTTGTCATCCAGGTATTCCTGGTTTTGCTGTACGTTGGGGTTGTAATTATCAGCCGCGGCATAAGTAGGTTCATCGCCCGCCTTTGCATTTGAAAAATAAACATCATCACTGGTTTCCGGATTGACAAGCTTGGTTGTGGTGGAGCAGGAACTCAACGCCATGGCGCCGATCAGAAAAATTCCTATAGCAATGTTCCGTTTCATATGCAGGTATGTGAAAAGTTCGAGTTCAAATAACTTTTTAATTTATAAATTTGGCGCAATATACAATATTCGCACAAGTCAAAAATTATATATTCCAATCAATATGAGCAAAGGTGTTATTAGTAAAGACGAAGATTATTCGCAATGGTTTAATGACCTGATTATAAAATCTGACATGGCCGAATATTCGCCGGTTAGAGGCTGCATGATCATTAAGCCGTACGGGTATTCGATATGGGAAAAGATACAAGCCATACTGGATCAGATGTTTAAAGATACCGGGCATGTGAATGCCTATTTCCCGCTGCTGATACCCAAATCATTTTTTAGTAAAGAGGCCAGCCACGTGGATGGTTTTGCCAAGGAATGCGCCGTGGTTACTCATTACCGTTTAAAAAACGATGGTGCAGGTAATATCATTGTTGATGAAGAAGCTAAGCTTGAAGAAGAACTGATCATCCGCCCCACATCCGAAACCATTATCTGGAACACATATAAGGGCTGGATACAATCATACCGCGACCTGCCTATCCTGGTAAACCAATGGGCCAACGTGATGCGCTGGGAAATGCGTACCCGTTTATTTCTGCGTACCAGCGAGTTTTTATGGCAGGAAGGCCACACCGCCCACGCTACATCAGAAGAAGCCATTGCCGAAACCGAGCAAATGCTGAACGTATATGCCGATTTTGCCGAAAACTGGATGGCGCTGCCGGTAGTAAAAGGCCGTAAAACTGCCAATGAGCGTTTTGCAGGTGCTTTGGATACCTATTGTATTGAGGCCCTGATGCAGGATGGTAAAGCCCTGCAGGCAGGTACATCACACTTCCTGGGGCAAAACTTTGCCAAGGCTTTTGATGTGAAATTTACGAATAAAGAGAATGTTCAGGATTTTGTTTGGGCTACTTCATGGGGTGTATCCACCCGTTTGATCGGCGCGCTGATCATGGCGCACTCCGATGATGCCGGATTAGTATTGCCACCAAAACTGGCGCCTATACAAGTAGTAGTTGTGCCTATTTACAAGCACGACGAAGAGCTGGACAATATTGCCGCTTACGTAGCAGGCCTGACCAAGGAGCTGAAAGCGAAAGGTATTTCCGTGAAATTTGATAAACGCGATACCCACCGTCCGGGAGCCAAATTTGCCGAATACGAACTGAAAGGCGTGCCTTTGCGCGTAGCCATCGGCAGCCGCGATATGCAGAACGGTACTGTTGAGCTGGCCCGCAGGGATACCAAAACCAAGGAAACCACTACGCAGGAAGGTTTGGCCCAGAAAATAGAAAGCCTGCTGGAAGAGATCCAGAACAACATCTACAAAAAAGCGTTCGATTTCCGGGCCGAAAATACTATCGAAGTGGATACCTGGGACGAGTTTAAACGTATGCTGGATGAGCAGCCAGGTTTCCTGAGCGCGCACTGGGATGGCACATCAGAAACCGAACAAAAGATAAAAGAGGAAACTAAGGCGACAATCCGTTGCATACCTTTGGATAACAAACAGGAAGCGGGCAAATGTATCCTCACCGGCAAACCGTCGACACAGCGGGTACTGTTTGCAAGGGCGTATTAGGTGAGGAAGTCCATAGTCAATGGTCGATAGTCCATAGCTATGAGTGATTTATTTTTTACTATGGTCCATTGACTATCGACTATGGACCGTGCTAACGCACTTACTATGAAATTCGCAACAAAAGCTATACACGCAGGGCAGGAGCCCGATCCAACTACCGGCGCTATCATGACGCCGATATACCAGACATCAACCTATTGGCAAAAATCGCCGGGTGATAATAAGGGCTATGAGTACTCGCGCGGTACCAACCCAACCCGTAAGGCACTGGAGGATTGTTTGGCGGCATTGGAAAACGCCAAATTCGGACTCGCTTTTTCAAGCGGCATGGGTGCTACCGATGCGGTGATGAAACTATTGGCCCCGGGTGATGAAGTGATCACCGGGAACGACTTGTACGGCGGTTCGTACCGGATCTTCACCAAGATATTTGCTAATTACGGTATTAAGTTCCATTTCTTGGACCTGTCGAACCCTGAGATCATCCGCGAATATACCAACGATAAAACCAAACTCATCTGGATAGAAACGCCTACCAATCCCACCATGCAAATTGTGGATATTGAGGCGATAGGTAAGATAGCCAAAGAGAAAAGTCTGCTTTTTGTAGTGGATAATACCTTTGCTTCGCCATACCTGCAAAATCCAATCGACCTGGGTGCCGATGTGGTGATGCATTCCGTAACCAAATACATCGGCGGTCACTCCGATGTGGTGATGGGCGCCCTGATGCTGAACGACGAGGAACTGTACAAAAAACTATGGTTCATTTACAACGCCTGTGGTGCTACCCCGGGCCCAATGGATAGCTTCCTGGTGCTGAGGGGCATCAAAACCCTGCACCTGCGCATGAAGGCCCATTGCGAGAACGGCCGTCAGATAGCCGAATTCCTGAAAACGCATCCCAAGGTCGAAAAAATATACTGGCCAGGCTTTACAGATCATCCCAATCACAGTATCGCCAAAAAGCAGATGAAGGATTTTGGCGGTATGATTTCTATCGTACTTAAGGGAGCTGATCTTAAGGAAACCTTCCGGATCGCATCGTCATTCAAAGTATTTTCACTGGCCGAGTCATTAGGTGGTGTAGAATCGCTGATCAATCACCCCGTAAGCATGACCCACGGCTCCATCCCCAAAGCCGAACGTGAAAAAGCCGGTGTAGTTGACAACCTGCTACGCCTGAGCGTAGGGGTTGAGGATATCGAAGATCTGCTGGACGATTTGAAACAAGCGCTTTCTTAGTAGCAAGTAGTTAGTATCAAGTATCAAGATTTTTGAATATACAATCAAAGGTTCTGTACTTGATACTTGATACTCGCTACTTGATACTAAATTATGATCGAAAATACAAAAGCCTTCCTCGACGCCAAAGTAGCCCAATATAACCAGCCCGGTTTTATTGAGAACGACCCGATATCCATCCCGCATATGTTCAGTCGCAAGCAGGACATCGAGATCATGAGTTTTTGGGCCGCTACTTTATCCTGGGGGCAGCGTGTTACCATCATCAAAAAATGTAAGGAGCTCATCGCCCTCATGGATGGTGCCCCTTATGATTTTATCACCAACCATGAGGAAGTCGACCTCAAAAAGCTGCTCAGCTTTAAGCATCGTACCTTTAACGATATCGATACCCTGTATTTCATCGCCTTTTTCAGGTATCATTACGAAAGGTTTGAATCATTGGAGGATGCGTTTTTGCCACCAGCTATAAAAGAGTTTGTTATTCTGAGTGAAACGAAGAATCTGTCTGCTGATAGATCCTTCGCTATCGCTCAGGATGACAGAAATGGAGATATTGATGCTGAAACAGCCCTTAACCACTTTCGTTCCTATTTCTTTTCCCTGCCCGATTACCCGCACCGTACCAAAAAACATGTGTCGTCGCCTTCGCAAAAATCAACCTGCAAGCGTTTAAATATGTTTTTACGCTGGATGGTGCGCCAGGACAATAGCGGTGTTGATTTTGGTATCTGGAACCGTATTAAACCGGCCGATCTCATTTGTCCGCTTGATTTGCATGTAGACCGTGTAGCCCGCAAGCTCCTGCTCATCACCCGCAAACAAACCGACTGGCAAACCGCCCTCGAACTCACCGCCCGCCTGCGTGAATTTGACCCTACAGATCCCGTAAAATATGATTTCGCCCTGTTTGGATTAGGGATCGAAGAACGCTGGGGTGTGCAGTTTTAGACTGTTTTTGCGTCATATTTTGCATATCCTCCAATTAACTTCCGCGCGTCATTGCGAGCGTAGCGTGGCAATCCCTAACTATGCAGGGCGGCTTTGCTAATTGGGGATTGCCACGCTACGCTCGCAATGACGTAGAGAGAGGAAAATTGCTAAGATTCTACAAAAAACACCTTCCTAATTACCCTCTCAAAATGATAAAACCTATCAAAATGATAGGTTTTAAATGGAGGTTAAAATTGTGCGTTTTTGACTATGTATCTGTTATATAAATCTTTATCAAAATAAAACACCTCCCGGCACGCATTTTGGCTAAGGTGAATTATCAATCAAATTAATGTATGATGCTGTTATTTTCTTTAGCTGCCGATCCTAAGAATAAAAAATTGGCAACCATCTCCCCGGCAGCGTTCGCAGGTATCATATCCAACCCCTCTTTTTTTATCTCATTGAATGAATTCGCACGTTAAGCAACTCTCTTTCGCGGGTCTGATAGTTACCCTGGGTATTATTTTTGGCGATATAGGTACTTCGCCGTTGTATGTTTTCCAAACCTTACTGGTAGAGGGCGGCAAGGTGAATATGGCATTGGTATTGGGCTCTATATCCTGTATCTTCTGGACACTTACCCTTCAAACCACTTTTAAGTATATCGTAATCACCCTGCAGGCCGATAACAAAGGCGAGGGCGGTATATTTTCTCTGTATGCGTTAGTAAGGCGCTATGGCAAATGGCTGGCCATCCCTGCTATTGTAGGCGCGGGTACCTTGCTGGCCGATGGTATCATCACTCCGCCCATATCCGTAACATCGGCTATTGAAGGGCTTAACCTGGTGCCTGCTTTCTCAAACGTTATTGTGCCGGGTAATAACCTTATTTTGATCATCGTGATCAGTATTATTATCCTGCTCTTCTTTTTTCAGCAGTTTGGTACCAAGGTGGTAGGCTCGGCATTTGGGCCTATTATGCTGCTTTGGTTTGTGATGCTGGGCGTTTTGGGCACCATGCAGGTAATACACCATCCATCTATATTTAAAGCTTTAAACCCATATTACGGTGCGCGCCTGCTTATGGATCATCCCAAAGGTTTCTGGCTGCTGGGCGCGGTATTTTTGTGTACCACCGGTGCCGAAGCGCTCTATTCAGACCTGGGCCATTGCGGTCGTAAAAACATACAGGTAAGCTGGATTTTTGTAAAAACAACCCTGGTTTTAAATTATTTGGGTCAGGGTGCCTGGGTCTTAGCGCAAGCGCCCGGTAAAGATTTTACCGGTGTTAATCCTTTCTTCGAGATCGTACCACACCAGTTCCTGATTCCCGGCGTGGCGCTGGCTACTATGGCTACCATTATTGCCAGTCAGGCTTTGATCAGCGGTTCATTCACCTTGATCAGTGAAGCGGTAAGTATGAACTTCTGGCCGCGCATCACCATCAAATACCCATCCAACATACGCGGACAAATTTATATCCCCAGCATCAACTGGATCCTGTGCGTGGGCTGTATCCTGGTATCGCTGTACTTTAAAACATCTGCCGCCATGACGGCCGCCTATGGTTTCAGCATCACTATTGCCATGCTCAGTACCACTATACTGATGTACTACTTTATGCGCTACGTAAAACATTGGCCGGTATGGATAGTCACCATGATATTGTGCGTGTTTTTAACGGTGGAATTCTCGTTTTTTGTGGCCAACGCCGTGAAAATTATACACCGGTTGTTCTTCGTAGGTTTTGAAATTGGTTTGATATTTACCATGTATGTTTGGTTTAAGGCCCGTAAGATCAATAACCGCTTCCTGAATTTTATCGACATTAAAGAAAAACTGCCCTTGCTCAATGCGCTGAGCGCCGATACTACGGTAAACAAATACGCTACGCACCTCATCTATCTTACCAAAGCCAACAATGGTAAGCAGATAGAAGAAAAGATCATTTACTCCATCATGAGCCGCCGGCCCAAACGTGCTGATACCTATTGGTTTGTGCACATTGAACGCACCGACGAACCCTATACCATGGAATACAGCGTTGACCAGATAGAGCCCGGTAAAGTAATCCGCATCGAATTCCGCTTAGGTTTCCGGATACAGCCAAGAGTGAACGTGTTGTTCAGAAATGTAGTGGAGGACATGGTGCAACGTAAGGAAATTGACATTACCAGTCAGTACGAATCATTGAACAAATACAAAATAGCTGCCGATTTCAGGTTTGTGATCATGGAGAAATTCCTGTCGTACAATAACTTGTTCAGCACTTCGGAGGCATTTATCCTCAATAGTTATTTCGCCATCAAAAAACTGGCCCAGTCAGAAGCCAAAGCTTTTGGTTTGGATACGAGCGAAACCCGGATAGAAAAAATACCGCTGGTAGTAAAACCGGTGAGTAATGTGCACCTGAAAAGGGTAGAGTCGGTTAGTTACAGTAACGGTGTGTTGGAAGTGAGCTGATGCTTATGTGTGTTTGTGATGACGTGTAAGTAAGGCTGTCATGCTGAGCCCCGTCGAAGCATGTGGGGAGGCCTCTGCGCTCAACCCTTCGACGGAGCTCAGGGTGACCCCTTTTGTGATATTATTTCCCTCCCTTGGTGGAATTAAAAAATGTCATCCTGAACTTGTTTCAGGATCTCACAGGACAGGCTAACCAAGATACTGTACATCTTGCTTATGGGATGCCGAAACGAGTTCGGCATGACCTGAGCGGATATAAAAAGACTTACGCAGTTTCAAAAACTTCGTAAGTCTTTCATTTACCAAAGATCAAAAGCCGGAGAAATAGTGCGATTTCTTCCCTCGGGAAGGGGGGAAGAGGTTTCATCGCCCGATACTTTATGAAACTAAACTCACCTGGTACATAAACCCCTCCCTGCCATCACGCAAATCCGTCGCGCCCCTCCCGTGGGGAGGGAACTGAAAAGCATAGGCACAATCACCTTAACTTATTCCCCCTTTTTACACTTGATTAAAAAGAATGGCTGGCTCTCGCTGATCTCCGTGATCTCGAATAATCCGGCCTGGCCAAACTCGGCCTGGATACTTTCCCGGTCGTAAAAGAACATTTTCATGTCGGCAAATATCTCGTAACGATCCTGGCTGATGAATTTGCCCTGGCCGTAGGTGTTGGCTTCTTTGGAGATTGCGCTAAATACCATATAGCCACCTGCCGACAGTTGACTATAGCAATCGCTGATCAATTTTTCGCGTTCGCCGCTGTCAAGCAAATGTATAAGGGCGTAGCAAAATATACCGTCGTACCGGTGATCATCAAAGGGCATGTCGGTTACAGAACCATGGTAGATCACCATATCCGTTCCGTAATGCTTCCGGGCCATGTCAATAGCTGTTTGGGAGATCTCGATCCCGGTTACCGTGATGCCGTTTTCTCTGAAAACCTGTGCATTGCGGCCATAACCGATGCCTGGGATCAGTATGTTTTTTACCGATTCGCTTACAAAAAGATCCTTGGTCAATACAGCCGATTTTGCAGGTTCAAAACCCCACATCTCTTGTTTTTCGCCAAAGGCCGCTTCCCAAAACTCCGGTTTTTCGTTTGCCATGATCTTTTAAATTATTGACGCGCAATTTACAGCAAATAACTATTTGCCTTGTTAACGCAATGTCATCCTGAGAGAACAGGCTGTACACCTTGTTGATGGGACGCCGAAACAAGTTCGGCATGACTTCCGGGATGAGGTATCTGTCATCCTGAACTTGTATCAGGATCCCATATGGTGAGTTAACCACCATGCTGTAAACCTTGCTCATGGGATGCCGCAACAAGTTTGGCATGACTTCGATATAAAAGATCTGGATTATTCGATTCTAAAGGCTACTCCGTAGGAGTAAAAGTTTTGTAGAAAACAAAAAATAGATATCGAGCATGCCGTAGGTATGCAACCTGAGTACAGTACCTACGGCACTGAATTGCAATTGAAATTTTTCTACAAAGCTTTAACCCCGATGGGGTTTGGAAAATTCCTTACCGGATGGTATAGAAACTGATCTATCTTACTTAAAAACCTCAATTCCGGCTAATTCAATCTTGCACTCGTTGCAAACGAGCGCAAGTAAAGGAATCACTAACTCACTAAATCAATAATTGAAATCTTACGCTTCTTCCTTAAAATAAACTTTATAATAGTTCATGGCGCGGCCATCATCGAAACCTTTTTCAATCAATTCCTTATCGCCATGAATATAAATGTGGAAGTTTTTATCCAGTTTGAGCACGCTTTTATAAACGCGGGCCTGCTTTTTTACGGCATTGTCTGATATCACAAAGTTATCGGCAATGGGGCTGTCAAACTCCTGCTCGTACTGGTTCTTGAAGCTTTTGAACGATTCGATGGCTTCGGGGTTACCGATTACTTCGTTCGAGAATTCGTCCATATTAAACTCATCCTTCTCCTTAAAATACTTCATGGATCGGTTCAGCAAATCGATCTTATCGGCCTTGCTCATTTCAAACTGCTCGTCGAGTTTTTCGGTTACAAAGTTTTTGTAGATGCCCAGGGTATTGTTGGTTTGGTTAAAGCTATCGTTACGGATGCGGAGCTGCAGGAAGTTGTCTTTCCAGAATACGGCAGCGTCCTGTCCGCCATTGGTTTTATCAACCACCACTACTTTATAGCCATTTTCCTTTTCGATATTGAAGATGAGCACTCCTTTATCCAGCTTGTTGATGTTGATGGCATCCTGCTCATAATCAACCTGGAAGCCACCTTTATCGGGGTAAACTTTAAGGTAGGTTTCCTTATTTTCCGATTTAAAAATACCGATGGCATCAAGCGGGTTGCCCTCAATTTGTACATCGTTAAAGTAAACCACGTACAGCTCGCCACCTTTAATGTTGGGATGGGTGGTGGTTTTGTACAGGTGTTTGGCTATCTGCTCGGATGCTTCATGAAACTTTTCCCGGTCCTCAAAAGCCTGTGAGGCAAAGTGGTGGATCTCGTTCAATGAAAGGTTACCGCTGCTGTGCATGAGGTGGTATACTTCGTTGGCTTTTTCAAATGGTTTTAAAAAATACTGCATTAGCAGGTTGGGGATAATATCATCCTTAAGTTCCAGGGGCTGATCAGAGAGGGCGTACATCTCTTCCTGCGACTGGTTGCCAACATGATGCACCGAAATAGTATCGAGCGAAGCTTCAAAAAAAGTTACCATAATGGCTGCGAAGGTAGGGGTTTTACGGCGTAGTTGATAGTTCATAGATGATGGTTCATAGTTCATGGTAAAAAATAATTACGCTGAACCATGGTCTATCAGCCATCGACTGTGATTACTAACCTATGGAGTATTTTTACTATGAACTATCATCTATGAACCATGAACATTTCATTTGCCACTCTCACGGTAATTTCGTATCTTTATAACAAGCGAACAGCCCGGCTCTCCAAATAAGAGAGCCGGGCTGTTTTGTTAAGGAGAAAAACAGATCAAAAAATGCTCTGTTTTGATTTAGTTATTTGACAATCAAATATTTAATACTTTTTAAAGTTTTAAAAGCGCGTTAAAAATCATGCTGAAATTTGTTAAAAAATGTTAAAATCGATGTTTTTGAAAAAAAAATGGCAGTTTTTAACCCGTTTTTGAGCAAAAAGTGTTAAAAATTAAGGTTTAAAAAGTTTTTTAGCCATTAAAAGGTAAAAGCTTGAGGCCGATAGCAGGCCCGTCGATCGGGTGCGATTTATTTGTGTTAAATTTGTGCCCTGGTCTGTGGCTGCTGATAATTTCCATGGACCATCGACTATTCGCCATGGACAATTTACAAGATACTATAGTAGCGCTGGCTACGCCAAACGGGATAGGGGCAATCGCGGTGATCCGCCTTTCGGGCCTGGATGCTATCAACATAGCCAACAGCGTATGGAAAGGCAAGGACCTGACCAAACAGGCCTCGCACACTATCCATTTTGGTCATATCATGGATGGCGACCTGATGCTGGATGAGGTGCTGGTATCGCTGTTTGTGGCACCCAGATCCTATACCCGCGAAAATGTGGTGGAGATCAGCTGTCATGCCTCGGGATATATTGTGGAGAGTATTATCAAGCTGTTCATCAAAAGAGGTGCACGGAGTGCCAAACCCGGCGAATTTACCCTAAGGGCGTTCCTGAATGGTCAGCTCGATCTTTCGCAGGCCGAAGCTGTAGCCGATCTGATCGCTTCCAATTCCAAAGCCTCACAGCAGGTAGCGCTACAGCAATTGCGCGGCGGATTTAGCAATCAACTGCAAGGCCTGCGCGAGCAGCTGGTAAATTTTGCCTCGCTCATCGAGCTGGAACTTGACTTTGCCGAGGAGGACGTAGAGTTTGCCAACCGCGATCAGCTCAAACAGCTGATTGTGGATATTACCCGCATTATAGGCAGGCTGATCCAGTCGTTCGAGTTGGGAAATGCCATAAAACAGGGTGTTAACACGGTAATAGCCGGCAGGCCGAACGCGGGGAAATCAACCCTGCTCAATGCCCTGCTGAACGAGGAAAGGGCCATTGTGAGCCACATACCAGGTACCACCCGCGATACTATTGAAGAAGTATTGAACATACAAGGTATCAATTTCAGGCTGATAGATACAGCCGGTATCCGCGAGGCTACCGATGCTATTGAGCAGATAGGGGTACAGCGTACCATGGAAAAAATAAGCCAAAGCGCCCTGCTCATTTATGTTTTTGATGCGGATCAGATTACGCTTGAAGAACTAAAAAATGACCTGGAAAGCTTGCAAAGCCCTGGTATAGCCATGCTGTTGGTTGCCAATAAAATGGATTTGATACAGTTAGAAGGAAAGGAAAAGTCGGAAAGCATCCAGGAATTTTTCCTGACTTCCGGTCTTCCAGATCTGCAGACCATCTTTATCTCGGCCAAAGAAAAACTGCATATAGATGACCTGAAAAATAACATCTACGGCACAGCAATCAAAGATCAGCTCAGTGGTGATGAAACCCTGGTAACCAACATCCGCCATTTAGAGGCTTTGCAAAAAACAGAAGATGCGCTGATTCGGGTATTAGGTGGCATCGACGGCAGCATCACCTCAGATTTCCTGTCGATGGACATCAAGCAGGCCCTTCATTATCTCGGTGAAATAACCGGCGCCGTTACTACGGATGATCTGCTGGATAATATATTCAGTAAGTTTTGTATCGGCAAGTAAGCTTATTTATGATCTAAACGTTAAGTAAATCATAAAATAAGTTGAGAATTCAGGCCTAATATTTTAAACGCTTCAATTTTATATCTTTTTGCATGTTTTTCGTAATCAGCCTGATCATTAATCATGCTTAAAAAATAATAGGCCCCATCGGAGATCACAAAAATTAAATCCGAAGCAAGTTCTGCTTCTGCGCAGTCTATCAGTTTCTTGTCCATGCACTCCTGAATTAGATTTTTAAGCCATTCTCTTAGCAGGAGATGCATTTCTTTAAATTTAAACTTGATCAGGGGGTTTCTGAATATCAGCGCGAAACAATTGTAAAAAATACTGTCGTCAATATAACTATCCCATTTTCTTGAGAAAATGTTATTTAAAACTTCAATCAGCCGGTTTAACGGATCAATGCTTTCATTCTCAGGGATATATATTTTTTCGTAACTGCTGATAATAAAGTCAATCAGGCCAATTAGCATCTCCTCTTTGGTGGAGAAATAATGTACTACCAGGCTCGGATGCATATCCAACTCTTTTGCCACTTTACCAAATGAAGTGTTTTCAATCCCTTCGTTTTTCGCGATTTGATAAAAGGCTTCGATTATTCTCTTTTGCTGATCTTCTTTTAAACTTTTTCTGCCCATATGTTCGTCAAACTTACCATAAAAGCACAAAAATATAATTGTAAAAATAAATTTACTGAATGTTCAGTTTATTTAATTTTATATTTACGAAAGCTTAACATACGATGAGTTATTTTGATCGTTTTCTAAAAAAGGCGTATGAATAAATTTTACAAAAGAATCTGTTAGACAATGTGCTTCGGTGATATCAATATGATCTACCAGGGCATGGGATGGCTGGGGACGTTACTGTTCCTGGTATCCTATTATTTGCTTGTCATCAAAAAATGGAGGCTTTCATCCTACGCTTTTCATATCTCTAATCTGTTAGGCGGCATCCTGCTGGGCATAAATACATACGTTGATCATTCTTATCCTGCTGCTTTCATCAACATTGCCTGGGCCCTTATCGCACTTTATGGGATGTATAACGATAAATGGAGAAAACGAGGTAGACGTCATGCGGCTGATAATCAGTAAGTATATGTTGTTGATTGTAGGTCTGCGAAAATAAAAGTGTAACAAACCTCATCTGAAGGTATTGAGAACACATGGCTGCCAAACAAAGAGTAAAAAGTTAAACACAGTTATAAAAAGAAAAGAAAGCAACAGAGCAAATACTTTACCCCATTCCAGGTAATCGGGGTAAAATATTAACCGGCATGTGCGAGATGCCGGTTAAAAGAATCGCCATTAAACAGTAGAACATTTAATTAACGAATTGCCAATTTATGCAAAAAAAAATTGACCCACGTTTTGAAATATCATGGATTTACAAAACATTTGCTATTGGCGTAGCCACAGTAGCCATTTGTGCTACTACGGCCAGCGCGAATAATGCCCCTGCATCATTACCCAGACGCGGTAATCCACTGCGCAAAGATGCTGTTGGGAATCAACAGGTATTTAATTTAAGCCCCTCGATATCAGTGCCTGCTGAAATTATAAGGGGGCATGTTACCGATCAAAAAAATCTGCCTCTTCCGGGTGTGTCTATCCTGGTAAAAGGAACCAACACCGGTACTACAACCAACCAGGAGGGCGATTTTTCACTTAAGGCAAAACCTGGCGATATCCTGATTTTAAAATTTATGGGCTTCAAAACCCAGGAAGTAACCGTAACAGATAGCAAGAAATATCAGATAACGCTTGAAGATGATGCCAAAGGTTTATCAGAAGTAGTTGTTACGGCACTCGGTGTTAAAAAGGAGAAAGCAAAACTTGGCTATGCTGTTCAGGAGGTAAAAGGCGAAGATTTGGTGAAAGCACGTGAGCCTAACGTTTTCTCCAATTTAACAGGCCGCGTTGCAGGTTTAACCGTTCAAAGCTCTACAGATCTGTTCCAGAGCCCTACCATTACTCTTCGTGGCCGTCAGCCATTGATCGTAATTGATGGTATTCCGGATCAATCGGCAGATATCTGGAAAGTTAATGCCGATGATATCGAAAATATGACTGTATTGAAGGGGGCCAACGCGTCTGCTCTGTATGGTTCTATCGGTCAAAACGGCGCCATCATGATCACAACCAAGCGGGGTAAAGGTAAAGACCTGAGTGTGGAGATCAATTCATCTACAGAGCTGCAACCTAGCTTTATCAGAATACCAAAGGTGCAAACCGAATATGGTGATGGTTTTAAAGGTCAATACAGCTACGTAGATGGTTCTGGCGGTGGCCCTGAAGGCGGCGGCTGGATCTGGGGGCCCAAACTGGATCAGAAAGATCCATCAACCAAAAGTGGGTTTGTTGAATTACCGCAATATGATAGCCCTATCGATCCGCAAACGGGTAAAAGAATCCCTACACCATGGGTATCTAGGGGTAAAGATAATGTCCAGGACTTTTTCAGAACTGGCGTTATTTCATCAAATAATATCAGTATCACCAAAAGTTCAGACAAAGGGGCTTTCCGTGCCTCGGTATCAAATGTTTACCAGGTTGGTATTGTGCCTAATACGGATTTGAATAATACATCCTTCAATCTGTCGGGCAACTATAACTTGTCTGATAATCTTACCGCAGACGCCCGTATAACCTTTAATAAGCAGTATACCAAAAACTTCCCCGAGGTTGGTTACGGCCCTACAAACTATTTATACAACCTGATCTTGTGGACCGGTGCCGATGTTAGTGTTAAGGATCTGCGCAATTATTGGGCTCCGGGACAGGTAGGCTTGCAACAGCGCAACTATAATAACTCTTATTACAATAACCCTTATTTCCAGGCTTATGAATACTTAAGGGGTTATGATAAGAACAGCACTTTTGGATCATTGAACCTGAATTATAAGATCAGCCCTGACTTTAGTATACAGTTCAGAAACGGGATGAACTCCTACGGACTGAACAGGACGTACGACGAACCTAAAAGCTATATTGGTTATGGTAATAAATCAAGGGGTAACTTTACGGTTTCGAACGATAATTTCTTTGATATCACATCAGATCTGATAGCCGACTTTAACCATACCTTTTCAGAAAAATTCAAATTACATGCGCAGGTAGGTGGTTCTAATTATTATCGTAATGATAAATATGGTAGTTCGGCAACGGATGGTTTAACTATACCCGGTTTTTATAATTTAAGTAACTCAACCAATCCGGTTACTGCCACAAATGCCCTGGAAGAGCGGCGCACCAGCAGCGTTTACGGTGTTTTGGATCTGGAATATCTAAATGCTATTTACTTAACCGCAACCGGCCGTAATGATATTATTTCGACCTTACCTACTCAAAACAACAGCTTCTTTTATCCTTCATTCGGATCATCAGTAGTGATTTCGCAATTAACCAAACTGCCTGATTGGTTCAGTCTGTTAAAAGCGCGTGGGTCATGGTCGCAGGTTTCAAGTGCGACGTTGAATGACAACGCTTATACTTACAGCTATTTGCCAACCTATTCAAAAGGCTATACCTGGAATAATATTCCTTCTCTTTCCTATGGTTCATCTATATTGAACGCGAATCTGCACCCCCAAACTTCTAACAGCTGGGAAGTTGGTATCGATACCAAGTTCTTTAACAACCGCATAGGATTGGAAGCCACCTATTACCAAACCAGCGATTTTAACAATATTTTCTCTATCCCCATTTCCAACACCAGCGGTTTTAGCTCACAACTGGTTAACGGAAACACGTACAAACGCAAAGGTTTAGAGCTCGTTTTAACGGCCACGCCGGTAAAAATTCCTGGCTTTCGTTGGGACATCGCTGCTAACTTCAGCACCTATCATCGTTATTTAACCGGTATATACAATAACGCGCCAACCTTGAATAACCTGAAAGTTGGTGACCGTGTAGATAAGATTTATACCAGCGTGTATCAAAAAGACCCAAGCGGCAATGTTATTTATGGCAGCAACGGTTTCCCGTTAGATGACACTTTCCCGAGATCCGTAGGTTACGGTGATCCGGATTTTACCTACGGTATAGAGAACAGCTTTACTTACAAGCAGTTCAGCTTTAAAGTATTGGTTGACGGACGCGTTGGCGGCTTAATGTATTCAACCACTAACCAGAAAATGTGGTGGGGCGGTACCAATATGGGTACACTCAACCACTATCGTGATGAAGCCAATGCAGGCAAGGCTACTTATGTAGGGCAAGGTGTGGTAGTAACTTCCGGATCGGTTACCTATGATTCAAATGGTAACATTACCAGCGACACCCGCAAATTTGCGCCAAATACCAAGGCGGTCAACTATATCGATTACATGACCAACACCAGCAATTCGGCCAATACCAACTACAACTATTATTCGCAAACATTTTTAAAGATCCGCGAGATCAGTTTAACCTGGCAGGTACCCGGCAAATGGCTTCAGAAATCATTTATCAAAGGACTTAATCTATCTGCCGTTGGCCGAAACCTGTTCCTGTTTGCCAAAATTCCGAACGTAGATCCGGACACTGGTGTTGATAACCTGCAAACCCCGTCAACCCGCACCATAGGTTTTAATGCTAACATTAAATTTTAACCAGAAAATTGATGAAAAAGATATTTTTCGCACTGCTGGCCTTCGTGGCCTTAGGTGCCCCAGGATGTAAAAAGTTTAGCGAGTTTCAAACAGACCCCAATAAATCAACAACCGCTACACCTGATTTACTTTTAAACACCGTTGAACAAAGCGCGTTTCAGTCAACCAGTCTTAGCGTTGCCTTAGCTATAAGGCAGATGGCGGTTACCGAATCGGCCTCCAATTATCAATACTATGGCTGGACCCGCGGCGATTTTTCTAATTACAACAACCTTCGCCAGGTCATAAAAATGGAGCAATCGGCAACTACGATCAACAAGCCCGAGTATTTACCCATCAGCAAATTTTTCAGGGCCTGGTATTTCCTGCAGCTGACCCAAAATTTTGGTGACATTCCTTACAGCCAGGCTTTACAGGGAGAGCAAAATCAAACCACTCCTGTATATGATAAGCAGGAAAGTATTTACCTGGCTATCCTTGATGATCTGAAAGCGGCCAATGGGCTTATCACCTCGGGCACTCCATCTGTTCAGGGTGATATCATTTATGGCGGCAATATGCAGCAGTGGAAAAAAGCTATCAATACTTTATCGCTGAGGGTACTGATGAGTCTTTCTATTAAGGCAAATAACTCCGCTTATAACTTTAAACAACGCTTTGCCGATATTGTAAACAATCCCGCGCAATACCCAATTTTTGGTAGTAATGCCGATAACGCGCAGTTAAAGTTTTATGACCTGGACAATGACCGTTATCCTTATTATAATGACAATAGTATCCAGACTGCTTACTATATGGAAGAAACTTTTGTTGATATGCTTAAACAACTGAAAGATCCACGCTTGTTTAGCTTTGCTCAAAAGGCCCCAAATCATTCCTCCGCGGCAGATAACGACTTTACAGCTTACGGCGGCATCAAAGGCAGCGACCCGGTAGATGTGAATGCGAAAAGACAGGTAAGCGGTGAGATATCCAGGATCAATCCCCGTTTTTACAGCAATCCAACCAACGAGCCAAGTATAGCCATGGGTTACGGAGAGCTGCAATTTATTTTAGCAGAAGCTGCTGCCCGGGGTTGGATAAGCGGAAGCGCAAACGATTACTATCAGAAAGGTATCCAGGCCTCCATGACCTTTTATGGCATCGATCAGGCAGGTATTAACAGTTACCTTGCCCAGGCTGCGGTGCAATTGAGTGGGACGGATGATATTCAAAAGATCATCACTCAAAAGTATATCGCTTCATTTATGAACAGCGGCTGGCAGCCATTTTTTGAAAACCGCCGTACCAGTTTCCCAACGTTTGATGTTTCTGGCGATGGTGTATTGAACAACAAACGGGTACCTAAGCGTTTCCTGTATCCGCAAACAGAGTTGCAATTAAATCAGCAAAACGTAAACGATGCCATTAAACGGCAGTTCCCAGGTGGGGATGACATCAATGCAACAACCTGGATCATACAACCATAATATCCAGGTAACCTGATTATATTATCTTAGAAAATTAAAAACTATTGCAAATGATCGTTAATATGAAAAAAACATTGCTGATACTGTGTTCGGCACTAACCCTTTCGGCACATGCCCAAAAGGTTAAAAAGGCGGTATATATTATTGCAGATGGCATACCGGCTGATGTTATTGAAAAACTGGATCTGCCGAACCTCAAAAATGTGATCAAAGATGGCAAATACCTCCGGATACATGTGGGTGGTGACAAAGGGACTTATAACGAAACGCCTACCATTTCGGCAGTGGGTTACAATAGTCTGTTAACCGGAACCTGGCTTAACAAGCACAACGTACCTGATAACGATATCAAGGATCCGAATTATAATTATCAAACTATTTTTAGGCTTTTTAAAGAGCAGTATCCCGCGAAAAAAATTGGGGTATATTCCAGCTGGACAGACAACCGCACCAAATTGATAGGCGAAGGCTTAAAACAAACCGGCAATCTTAAGATGGATTATAAAGCTGATGGTTTTGAGTTAGATACGGTTCATTTTAAGCACAAAGGCGACTATATGCACCGCATTGACGAGGAAGTGGTGGCTCAGGCCAGCAACAGCATAAAAACTGTGGCGCCTGATCTGTCCTGGATCTACCTGGAATACACCGATGATATGGGCCATGCGCATGGCGACAGTCCGGAATTTTATGATGCGGTAAAGATGATGGATGCGCAGGTTGGAAAAGTTTATGAGGCTATCAATTATCGCAAGAAAAAATTTAACGAAGACTGGCTGCTGATCATCACCACCGATCATGGCAGAAGCGAAGCCAACGGCAGGGGCCACGGCGGGCAGTCAGATCGTCAGCGCAATACTTGGTTGGTGACTAATTACCCTAATCTAAATCAGTACGCCAATGTTGCCGATCCGGGCATTGTAGATATTATGCCTACTTTAGCGAGGTTCATGAATGTGAAACTAACCGGAGATGCAGGCAGGGAAGTTGACGGTACGCCTTTGATCGGAGCCGTTTCCGTAAGTGATGTTAAATTAAATTACTTTCAAAACAGCATCGATGTATCCTGGAAAGCATTGGATACCAAAGGAAATGTTAAGGTTTATGTTACGCCTACCAACAACTTCAAAACCGGTGGTTTGGATAATTACAAGCTCATGGGCGAATATCCCATAGCACAACGGCACGCGCTGCTGAATGTAAAAGATCTGCCTTCTGATTTTTATAAAGTAGTACTGGAAGCCCCAGATAATACCACCAATAAATGGGTGGTAATCACTCCAAAAAAGTAAAATTTCTTGCTAATATTTAATTAAAAAAAGCACCTGGTAAAAGGTGCTTTTTTTGTGGGTTGTAATACTGGCTTTGTTCTAAAAAATTAACAAATTTTAACATTTCGGCTTTAAACTTAAAAGGTGTTTGCACATCTAAATAATAGCTTTTTAAGGAGAGGGAAAGCAATTTTAGGTTCATACAATTTTTAATTAATAGTGTCATGAAAGCGTTAAATAGGTCCTTTATAAATCTGTCACTGGCAGGTTTATTGGTATTTGGTGTGGCAACTACCGCCCAGGCTCAACGGGGTGGGCATTTTGGTGGTTTTAGAGGCGGGTTTGGCCGTGCCCATTTTGGTGGTGGTTTCGGTTACCGGAGCCCAGTCGTTCATGCAGGTTTCCGGGGGTATTATCGTCCGCATGTATATGCCAATGTCGGGCTTTTTGTGAATGTCCTGCCATTTGGTTACTATCCATTTTTCTGGGGACCCAATCAATATTATTACTATGGCGGTACATTTTACCAGCCAGGTGCCAATGGCGGTTATGAGGTTGCCGCTCCTCCTGTAGGCGCCGAAGTGCCGTCGTTACCAGAAGGTGCCCAATCTATTGCCATAAATGGTATACAGTATTATGAATACAATGGCGTATACTATCAGCAAATAACTAAGGATGACGGTAAAACCACCTATGTTGTAGCCGGGAAAGATGGCGTGTTGAATACCGATCAGAATACAACAACTACAGCCGACTCAACCAATACGCAAATGCCTTCAGTTGGCGATATCACCGATCAGCTGCCGGCAGGCGCTCATAAAGTGAATTTAAAAGGTAAAAAATATTGGGTAACACCCGATGATATTTACCTGGAGGAGGTAGTACATGATAACCAAACCAGCTATCGGGTGATCAGCATCCCAGAGAAAGTTGACAACGAATCGCAGGATGCCGCACCGGTTCAAAAAAGCGGCGAACTTTAAATAACAGGAAACTAAAAAGATAATGGGAATAGGTGCTTCTGCTTATTCCCATTATCTTTTTACAGGCAATCACAAACATGATATGGTTTCACTCATTTGTATTTAAATTACAGATGTTTTGATAATTATTGTATTTTAAACAATTAATAATTAGCTTTAATCCCCAATTATAATGTTTGCTAACCTGAAATTATTTTCATGGAAAAAAAATACCCCCTTTGTTTTTTTCTTTTTTTAGCCGTTTCCCTGGGCTATGCCCAATCGCCCATAAAAAATAAGATCCTCAACTATTCTTTAAAAAGTGGTCTTTCTTTTGGTATTGTAAACAGCATTACCCAGGACGATAAGGGCTTTATGTGGTTTGCCACAAACGATGGGCTTAACCGTTTTGACGGAGCTACATTTAAAGTTTTTAAATCGCGGCAGGGTGACTCTGCAAGTTTGGCCAGTAACTATGTTCAGAAGGTTTTTTGCGATGTGCATGGAAACATTTGGGTATCGTCGCGCAATGGGCTCAGTAAACTGGATACCCGTACCGAGAAATTTAGCCATTACAGATTAACTTCAAACCGCACAGTTAAAAACGATATTGGTAATATTATACAAAGTCGCGGTGGTAATTTATGGGTAACCTCCTATGGTTTAGGTTTTTCCTACTTTAATATTAAATCGGTCAAGTTTGTTAACTATACGCAAACCAATTTACCCAGGCTATCAAGTAACCGGGTTATCAGTTTGTTTGAAGATTCAAAGGGCCTGCTATGGGTAGGTACACAGGAAAGTGGTATCAACATATTTAGCCACAAAAATGGCATAATCACCAACACAAGTATCTCTATCCCCTCAACAAAAAATCTCCCTACCGCACGCATCAATGACATTTTTGAAGACCATTTCCACAACATCTGGATAGCTACCGGGAACGGGCTTTTATACTATAACAGGCAATCAAATCAATTTACTTTACTGCAAACCAATCAGCCCGGTATAAAAAGTAAGCGGTACATTTCGGTTATTGAGGATAGCGATAAGCAATTGCTTGTTGGCTTACAGGACGGTGGCTTGTATAAAATTAACCTCGGTAGCAACCCCAATTATAATACGGCAAGCTTTTTACTGCAACCGGTAACCGGCGATGATGGCTATTATCTTACACATCGTTCTGTGCAGGCGCTTTATATAGATAAAGACAAAAATACCTGGGTGGGTACTTACGGTGATGGTATTTATATGGTGAGCAATATCAAGGATAAATTCTCCAAAATTACCCGGAAACGCATTGAACCCAGCGGCGAAAGTTTGATAAGATTTTATGGGATGTGCCAGGATAAGGATGGATTTTTATGGTTCGGTACCGATGGCGAAGGCATATTTAAAACCAATTCAAACGGCAACCTGATCAAACAATATAAAGCCGACGGTAAACCCGGGAGCATTACCGATAATGCTATTTTATATGGCTACAGCGATAAAAACGGGAACACCTGGTTGGGTACCTATGCAAAGGGACTTTTTCTGTATCAAAAAAATACAGATTCCTTCATCAATTACGCGCACGATCCGAATAATAAAAAAAGTTTAGGTGGTAATGATGTGAGGGTGATCTTTCAGGATAGCCACAAAAATTTATGGGTTGGGACAAATGGCGGTGGTTTAGGTTTGTTTGATGCCACGTCAAAAACGTTCACCAATTATACCCCGGCCAATAGCGGGCTTACCTCATATGACGTACGCTCCATTGCCGAAGATGAAAACGGGAATTTATGGATAGGTACTTACGGCGGAGGGCTGGATTTTTATGACCTTAAACAAAACAGGTTTAGCCGGTACTTTAAAACAGCCGATGAAAAGAATAATTTACCCAGCCAGGTAATTTTTTCAATTTATGCTGATAATCAACACCATTTATGGTTAGGAACCGAGGGCGATGGCCTGATCTGCTACGATCTTAAAAAAGCCATTTTTAAGAAATTTAACGAAACCAATGGTCTGGCGAACAACACCGTATCGGCCATCAAAGCATCTGACAATAACTCCTTATGGTTAAGCACCAATAAAGGGATTTCGAACATTAATATCCTCACCAACAAAATAGTAAACTACGACCAGTCCGATGGTTTGCAGGCAGGACAATTTAATGCCGGATCGGTTTTGCGCGATTCCAGTAACGGGTTGCTGTATTTTGGGGGTACAGAAGGCCTCAACTTTTTTGACCCTGAAAAAGTAACACAAAGTAATTATCAGCCCAAAGTGATGATCACCGGGTTGCAAATTTTTGGTAAACAGGTTGAAGTTGGCGCTTTGGATGGAAATCGTACAGTATTACCCGAGGCCATCAGCGAAATCCGGCAGATTACCTTACAGCCAGATCAGTCGGTGTTTTCTATTCAATATGCCTCGCTAAATTATACCTATCCGCAAAAAGGTAATTTTGCCTATAAACTGGAAGGGCTCGATAAATCATGGAATTATGTAGGCAACCAACGCCTGGCGACTTACCGGTACCTGGAACCTGGTGACTATACCTTTAAGGTAAAAGCCGCTAACCAGGATGGGATATGGTTTAAAAATTGCGCTGTCATCCAAATCAGGATCATGCCGCCTTGGTATAAAACATGGTGGGCTTATTTGATCTATATCGCCATTGCAGGATTGATCATTTATTACTACCTGCTGTACAAAGCCAGGCAAACCAAACTTAAATACGAAATAAAGGTTGCCCAGCTATCCGCCGAAAAGGATAAGGAGCTTAATGAACGCAAGCTTTCTTTTTTTACCAATATTTCGCATGAGTTTCGTACTCCGTTAACGCTGATTATTAACCCGGTTAAGGATATGTTGTTTGGCAAAGGAGGGGAGGGCAGTGACCCCGGTAATTTGCACATCGTTTACCGTAACGCGCGCCGCTTGCTGAGCCTGGTTGATCAGTTATTGCTTTTTAGAAAAGCCGAAAGTGATACGGATAAGCTTAAAATAGTAAGATTGAACATAGTGGCGCTTTGCCGTGAGGTGTTCCTTTGTTTTAACCACCAGGCCCGTACCAAACATATACAATTTGATTTTTCGAGCGAAAAAGAAACTATCGAGATATTTGCCGATAGGGAAAAATTGGAGATAGCCTTATTTAACCTGATATCAAACGCTTTAAAATTTACCCCGGAACATGGCCTGGTAAGCTGCACGATAACCGATAATGATGCCCAGATCAGTATCCGGATAAAAGATAGCGGTTGCGGGATAGCCGGCGATGTGGGCGATCAGCTATTCAACAAGTTTTACCAGTTGCAAAACGCGGCACCGCTGGCTGGTGGCTTTGGCATAGGGCTTTATCTGGTTAAGGTATTTATTGAAAGCCATAAAGGTAATATCAACTATACGAGCCAGCCGGGGCAAGGTACTTTGTTCCATGTTTCATTATTAAAAGGAAGGGATCATTTTGGCGAACAATTTGTTTTTGAGGATGTAGCCGAAACTTCCGTGTTTTTAGATGAGCTGATAGAAAACAAGGGTGAATTGGGCAGGGACGAAATAGTAGCCACCACCAAAAATTCTGAAGCTTTAAGTTCAGATACCAAAACGATGCTGCTGATAGATGACAATGAGCAGATCCGCGTTTACCTTAAACAGATATTTGCCGGGGAGTTTGAACTATTTGAAGCGGATAATGGCACCACGGGACTTGAATTGGTTTGCCAACTGGTGCCCGATATTGTGATCAGTGATGTGATGATGCAGGGATTAAGCGGCATTGAACTATGCAGTCGTATCAAGGAAGATCCGCTGTTAAATCATATCCCGGTGATATTGCTAACGGCCAGTTCATCACCCGAAATTAAACTCAAAGGCATTGAAGGCGGGGCCGATGATTACATCAGCAAACCTTTTGAAAAAGAGATACTGGTAGCCCGTGTCAACGGCATCCTGAAAAGCAGGAACAACCTGCAAAAGTATTTTTATAACGAGATCACGCTCAACAAATCAAACGATTTAAAGATCTCGCCTGAGTACAAAGAGTTCCTGGAAAAATGCCTCAAAATTGTAGAGCAGCATTTAACCGATCCTGAGTTTAGTATAAAGACCCTGGCTTCGGAGATCGGTATGAGTCATTCCAATTTGTATAAACGGATCAAATCCATTTCGGGCCAATCGGCCAACGGGTTTATCCGTTTTATCAGGTTAAGGAGGGCGGCCGAGATCCTGTTAACTACGGATAGCACGGTATATGAAACCGCCTCAATGGTTGGTATAAACGACCTTAAATATTTCAGGGAACAATTCAATAAGCTTTTCGGTATCAACCCTTCCGAATACGTAAAAAAATATCGCAAGCCTTTCCATAATAACTATAACGTTAACCGCGATATGGTTAAGGATAATTGACAAATGAGTTTGCTCAAAGCCACTATTTAAGCCGTCCCCAATGTCATTGTTTAAGGTTACTCCGTAGGAGTAAAAGCTTTGTAGTGAACAAAAATATAGACATTAGCATGCCGTAGGTATGCAACCTGAGTGCAGTACCTACGGCACTGGATTTGAATCGGGATTTTTCTACAAAGCTTTAACCCCGGTGAGGTTTCCGGTCCCCCCAGGGTCCCTTCCAGGAGACCCTGGGGATCTAAGGTTACTCCGTAGGAGTGAAAGCTTTGTAGTGAGCAAAAATATAGACATTAGCATGCCGTAGGTATGCAACCTGAGTGCAGTACCTATTGCACTAGCTTTAAGGTCAGATCTTTTTCTACAAAGCTTTATTTAACCCCGATGGGGTTTCCTGTCCCCTCAGGATCTCTCGCAGAGGACCATGAGGTATAAAACTGGATCGGGAGCAAACTCAATGTACCTTTCAGGAGACCAAAAAGTGGGTTTACATGTAAACCCACTTTTTGATAGATTTTTTTATTTAATTTATTGATTATCAATTAATTATGTAGATGTAAATCCTAAAAAGTGTAAACCATGTAAACCCACTTTTTTAGTCCCTGCGGGGATTGAAAATATGTCCACAAATAGTTGATGATATGAGTTTACCCCCTCAGCAAAAAGGCCTAAAAATACTTCCTACGGCCTTTTTTGATGATTCTATCCCGTTTTAAATCCGAATTTGCCCCTCACTTCCTGGGGTAATTTACCCGCATTTTAGCCTTACCAATAACCATGGTTTAAACCGAACTTCTGTACATGGCACTGATCTGACGCGGATGCTGGAAAGGCAATTCACCAGCTTTAACCGTTTGCCCGTAGCTGTGTCCTTTACGCTGTAAAGTTTAAACCTATTAAACCCCAATTAAAAATATATGGAACTAAATTTACATGTAAAGGATTCCCCTCATTGGAAAAGATCACCCCGCTTTTTCCTGTTCATGGTAAGTATGGCAATTACCTGTTTTATCATCTGCCAGGCACCTTCGGTGGCTTTTGCCAACAGCGGCAAGGTGCTCCACGCACAGGATGTAAAAATAAGCGGTAAGGTTACCGACGAAAAAGGCGAAACGTTACCCGGTGTAAGCGTTACCTTAAAAGGAACATCAACAGGTGTTGTTACGGATATTAATGGTAAGTTTTCGCTTAGTGTTCCCGATGCTTCATCTGGAACGCTGGTGTTTACCTATATCGGTTATGCTACTCATGAAGTTCCCCTAAACGGACAAACCACCATCAATGTACAGCTACAGGCCGATTCAAAATCATTGAATGAGGTAGTGGTTGTAGGTTATGGTACGCAGAAAAAAGCAACCCTCACCGGCTCAATCTCCGTGGTAAAGGGAGGTGACCTGGTTAAAAGTCCTCAGCCTAACGTTTCAAGTTCATTCGCGGGTCGTGTACCTGGCGTTATTGCCAGCAACGGATCTGGTGAACCGGGGTATGATGGTTCAAACATCTCGATCAGGGGCCTGGCTACAACCGGCAGCAATTCGGTGCTGATTGTTGTGGATGGTATCCCCGGCCAGATAGGTGGCCTGGAGCGTCTTGATCCAAATGATATAGAAAGCGTTTCGGTATTGAAGGATGCGTCCGCGGCGGTGTACGGTAATCGCGCGGCAAACGGTGTTATTTTAATAACAACCAAACATGGTAAAACAGGTAAGGCTGCCATCTCCTATAACTTTAATGAAGGGTTCAGCTCGCCAACACGTTTACCTAAACTGGCCGACGCGCCAACATACGCGCAGATATTGAATGACATCAGTTATTATGATAGCCCGACCGGCGGTTTTAACCAGGTTTACAGCGCGGCTCAGATCCAGAAATTCAAAGATGGTTCAGACCCGCTTAATTACCCAAACACCGACTGGGAAAAACTAACATTAAAGAATTATGCGTTGCAGAACCAACAGAACGTAACGGTTGCAGGTGGTTCCGAGGATATTAAATATTACACTTCTGTTGGCATCACCTCACAAGGCGGCCTTTATAAAAATGGTGCTGCAAAGTACAATCAATATAACTTCAGATCGAACATTGATGCTACGGTTGCCAAGGGGTTTAAAGTAGGACTATCTTTACAGGGCAGAGAGGAAGACCGCCAATTTCCAACTACCTCGGCCGCTAATAATTTCCGGGGTATTTACCGGGGATATCCAACCGTTGCCGCTTTTTATCCCAACGGTTTGCCTACCTCAGGTTTCGATAATACCAACCCGGCCCTTACGCCAACAAGCATTGGCGGTACCATCAATAACCCTACGCAAACTTTTAATGGTATCCTTAAAGCAAGTTATGATATCCCGGGCGTACAAGGGCTTTCGCTTGATGGTTTCTTCTCGGCCGATAAAACAGGTGTGTTTAACAAAACATTTAATACACCGTACACGGTTTATACCTATAACAGCGCTACCAATATTTACACGCCAAGCACGCAGGGTGGCTCAAACGGTCGTCCCTATTTGTATGAGTCGCAGCTTAATCAGTCGCTTATTACATCCAATATTAAGCTAAACTTTGTAAGGCAGTTAGGTAAAAATAATATCAATGCTTTTGTTGCTTATGAACAAAGCAAAAACACCTACAATTTCTTCTGGGCCCAACGGAACAATTTTCCAACGGCTACTACACCTGAGCTTTCGCAAGGCGGCAGCGCCCCCAGCGATGCTACCAATGGCGGCAGCAGCAGCGATAACAACGGTAACTACAACTATAACCGCCGTAGTGTGATCAGCAGGCTGGCCTATAACTATGACGAAAAATATTTGGTAGAGGCTCAGTTTCGTGCGGATGGCTCATCGCTTTTTGCGCCGGGTCACCAATGGGGATATTTTCCATCTATATCTGCCGGTTACCGCATATCCAAAGAGCGCTGGTTTCAGGACAAAGTTAAGTTTATCGACGATCTGAAGATCAGAGCTTCTTACGGTGTTTTGGGTGATGATAATATCGCTCCTTACCAGTATATCGATAATTACGCCTTTAATAATGCGGTGGTTTTGGATAATGGCTCAGGCGCGTCACCACAACCCGGTATCGATCAAACTAAACTTGCAAACCCTAATATTACCTGGGAAAAGGCCAAAAAGACAGACATTGGTATCAACGCCGTATTCTTAAAGAACTTTACACTGGAGGCCATCTATTTCCGCCAGGTGCGGTCGGATATCCTGGCCTACCGTAACGGCTCTCTTCCCGGCACTTCCGGCATAGTGAACCCATCTGATGGCAATCCATTGGTGCCTGCAGAAAATATTGGCAAGGTTAACAGCGCCGGTTTCGAGGCAACATTGGGTTATAATCACCCGGGAACATTCTCCTGGGGTGTATCTGGCAACTTTACCTATGCCAAAAGCAAGATCATTTATATTGACGAGGCCGCCGGCATATTACCTTACCAGCGTCAAACAGGTAATCCTTTAAACACCTATTTGTTATACCAGGCAACTGGTATTTTCAGAAACCAGGCGCAATTGGATAATACGCCACATGTGGCCGGCGCGCAAGTAGGCGACCTTATTTATGCCGATGTTAACCATGATGGGCAAATAACGGCTGCTGACCAGGAGCGCTCAAAATATGGCAATATCCCGCAAATAGTTTATGGTTTTAGTTTTAATGCCGGGTACAAAAACTTCGACCTGTCGGTTTTATTCGCAGGGCAGGCCCAGGTAAGCCAGTATGTACTGCCCGAATCAGGGGTTATCGGTAATTTTTACAGTTCATGGGCCAATAACGCCTGGAGCCCAAGCAATCCAAACGGATCATATCCCAAAGTATCAGACAGGGCTTCAAACGCGGTAAGCGGTGGTTCCTATAACAATACCTTCTGGCTTAACGATGCTTCATTTTTGAGGCTGAAAAATGTTCAGCTGGGTTATACACTGTCATCGCAAGCATTATCAAGGCTTCATATTAAGGGCGTTAGGGTTTTCGTAAGCGGTTTCAACCTGTTAACGTTTACCAAAGTGAAAGATTACGACCCTGAAGGAACCAATGGCAGTGGCCAATTCGGCGGTGCTCAGTATGGCAGTGGCCAGTTCTATCCGCAACAAAAGATAATTAACCTGGGCGCAAACATTAAATTTTAATATCCAGCATTATGAAAAGTATAAAATATATAACAGGCTGCCTGGCGCTTTGCGTTGCACTGATGACATCCTGTAAAAAAGATTTCCTGTCCACACCGCCTACAGATAGAATTAGTAACGCTTCTATTTTATCAGATACCTCACTTTTTGAAGCTTATGTGATCAACAGGTATATCGGTGTTAAATTACAGGATAAAGAAGATGATGATACCGGTTTTGGTCGTGGCTTTCAATGGGCGCTCTGGAGCTCATTAACAGACGAATCGATATACAACAACAATGATAACACCTGGGTGATCCAGCAGGGGCAGCTGGCTCCTAATAACCTGGGTGATGCCGGAACGATCTGGGGACGCAGTTACCGCAGTATCCGGGAGTGTAATTATGCTTTGAGTGTAATAAACGGTTTACCATTAAGTGCCGGACATAAAAACAAACTGATTGGCGAGCTTGAATTTATCAGGGCGTTCAGGTACCAGGATCTCATCCGTAACTATGGCGGTGTTGTATTAATGGGCGATAAGGTAACTGAGCTAACAGATAACCTGCAGGACCCAAGTCTTTTCAACCGCGCTTCTATTACGGAGTCTATTACTTATGCCAGTACTCAGTTGGACGACGCCGCTTCGAGACTTCCGGTAGATAACGGCACATCATGGGCCTTAGGAAGGGCAACAAAAGGAGCAGCTTTGGCACTAAAATCAAGACTATTGCTCTATGCCGCCAGCCCATTGTATAATGCAGGTTCCTGGCAGGCTGCCGCCGCGGCAGCTAAGGCGGTTATGGATCTGGGCAAATACAGTTTGTTCCAGGGTGGTTATGGCCAGTTATTTTTAACCCCTAATAGTAACGAAATTATATTTGAAAGGCTATTCTACCCGGTTACAGCGGCCCACTTGCCTATAGAGTTGGATAATGGGCCTAACAGCTATGGTGGCTACGGTGGTAATGTACCATTGCAAAATATGGTAGATGCCTATCCCATGAGTAATGGCAAAGCCATCACTGATCCAACATCAGGCTATGATTCACAAAATCCATACGTTAACCGCGATCCACGGTTTTACGCCACTATTCTTTACAACGGGGCGCCCTACAGAGGCAATGTTGTGCAGGTATTTTTGCCTGGCGGTAAAGACAGCAACCAGGGACCGAATCCTCAAAACGCGAGTAAAACAGGTTATTACCTGAGGAAATTTGCGAACGATAATTATTCCATCACCAATTCGAGCGAGGCGGGTGCACAGCCATGGATCTATTTCAGGTATGCCGAGATCCTGCTTAACTATGCCGAGGCACAAAATGAAGCCGCAGGGCCCGACGCGAGCGTTTACCAGGCCATTAACACTATCAGGCAGCGCGCATCTGTAAATATGCCAGCCCTATCTGGTTTATCAAAAGATGATATGCGTACCGCCATTAGAAATGAAAGACGGATTGAGCTTGCTTTTGAGGAACACCGCTTTTACGATGTGCGTAGATGGCAAATTGCCGATCAAACAGAAAATGTTCCGGCTTACGGTGTTGCGGTGGGTATCAATGCTGCCAATCCTTCCGGCTATAGCTATGCGCAAAAGGTGGCGCTAACCGGCCGGGCCTTTCATTCACAGCACTATTGGTTGCCAATACCTTTGGCCGAGATACAAGCATCAAACGGGCAGTTAAAGCAAAACGACGGCTACACAAATTAACAATCCCAAATCTCTATATCAATCATGGAGGCCCAACTGGGCCTCCTTCTAAAACCGCATTTCAAATCAATTAAAACCATACAATTATGAAAACAAAAATGTTCGTTCTCTTCCTGTGTTTTTCTTCGTTTTTCTTTTCTCAGTCTATGACAATTGAAAAACATGCCGCGGGCCGCCCGTTCACTATCGGTGTTAATTACTATAATACAACGTCGTACACGTGTACTATTGAATTAAGCGGTCCAACCACCCATACCATCACGGTTGCCCCCGGAACCAGCGGTAGCTATGGCCCTATCACTCCGGGACAGTATACCGTAGGCATTTATACCACCGGCCCGGGTACTTACAATTATCGTTTAGATGGTGGCGGGAGCACACCAACGTTCATCAATAATGCCAATGGTCACGGGGCTGTTTACACCATAAACGCGCAGAACAACCTTACAGTAGGCATTACTAATTAGCAGTAAGCTTTTTACTTTCAGTTCCCGGTGGTTGAATCAAGCTCAAAGTGCCGGTAGCTGATAAAATTATTCGGGGGGAGGGAAACATGTTTTCGTCCCCCTTTTTTTAACCTCATACTAACCTATACCAAATTATGAAAAACCAAAGCATTTTATTATTAGCGGGGTGTTGTTTGATGGCAGGATGTAAAAAGGATATCACCGCAGTAAAAGGATCATCATCTCCGGATGAAGTAAACACAAAAACAATAAAAGTTAATGCCACACCGGCAAGCGCGCTCAAGGGCGTTAACTGGGCGGCCGATGGCGATAACTTTAGCGATGGCATACTGGTGTTAAGTGGACTCACTTCGGCCGATAGTTATGCTACTGTATCCAGCAAAGCTGATGCGGTATTATCAGGCATCCAAACCAATACAGGCGCCAATACTGTTCGGTTGCCCGTAAATTACTCCACCGTTTCACAAACCTGGTGGAACTCCTATACCGGTGTTATTGATAAGGCCCTGAGTAAAGGAATGAACGTGATACTGGGTTACTGGGAAGCCAAATCATCCGAAGACGGCAAAATCGATAACACTACCCAATTTTGGTCCATGTGGCAAACCATTGTGAACAAATACGGTAGTAACTCACATGTATACTTCGAGATATTTAATGAGCCGCATGGTTATTCACTGGCCGATTGGACAACCATTTGCGCGCAATGGCTAAGCAATTATCCATCTATACCACAAGGCCGGATCCTCATCAGCGGAACCTCTTATTCACAGGATATTACCGGGGTGGGTGCCGACAGCCGGTTCTCGGGTTGCTTATTATCTATCCACGATTATACCTTTTTTAGTAGCGGCGGACTTACCACAGCGGCGCAATGGGAAAACAGGGCTAAAGCCAATATTGGAAGCTATGGAAGCCGTGCGGTATTTACGGAGTTTGGCGATACCATGAACAGCGGCATCAGTTACACCGGTGCTATTGGCGGCAGTGTGGATATAGCCTACATACAGGGGCTAACCAATGTGATCAGGGCGTTGGGTATGGGCGGTGTTTACTGGCCAGGCATCCGTAACGGCGATGGCTATGCCATACAGCAATTAGGAGGCAGTGCTGCCAGTCCAACCGTATCAACCACCAATGCGTCGGGCTTAAGCCGTTTAAAATATGCCTGGGGTGTTGGCGCTGGAGGTACCGATACCTTTTATACTGGAGCCTATTATCGCTTCCTGAACCTCAACAGCGGGCAGGCGCTTGATGTTAACGGCGGTTCAACCGCAAATGGCGCAGGTATTATACAATGGCCGCAAAATGGTGGTAACAATCAGCAGTGGCAAATTGCTGATAATGGAGGCGGATATTATAAAATTACTAACCGCAATAGTGGGCAAGCGCTCGATGTTAATATGAGTTCAACTGCCAACGGTGCGGGTATTATCCAATGGCCATGGAACGGCGGTAACAACCAGCAATGGCAGCTTACCGCCACCAGCGATGGCATTTATAAAGCTATCAACCGTAACAGTGGTTTGGCGCTTGATGTTAATGGTGCTTCAACTGCCAATGGTGCGGGCATCATCCAATGGACATGGGGCGGCGGCAACAACCAGCAATGGCAAATCGTACAACAATAAATTATAATAAAGCAGGATCGGATGGTCCTGCTTTATTGTTGATCTGAATAATGATGATATCTACAATAAAAAAAATCCTTCTGGCAGGTATTGCCTTAGCGCTTAATATTTCGATGGCCAATGGTCAGCATAAAGAGGCTACCATTGACATTGATTTTACGAAAACCTACCAAACTATCAGCAATTTTGGTGCATCTGATGCCTGGTCATGCCAGTTTGTGAGTAACTGGCCCGATGCTAAGCGAAACAAAATAGCCGACCTGCTTTTTAGCCATGATATTGGTGCCGATGGCTCGCCCAAAGGAATCGGTTTATCACTGTGGCGCTTCAATATAGGTGCAGGCAGCGCCCAACAGGGCGAAGAGAGTGGTATTAAAGATGAGTGGCGCCGGGCCGAATCATTTTTAAATACCGACGGTAGCTACAATTGGCAAAATCAGGCCGGGCAGGTGTGGTTTTTAAAAGCAGCGAAAAAACGCGGTGTAAAGCAGTTTTTGGGTTTTACGAATAGTCCGCCAGTGCAGTTTACCATAAATAAAAGGGCTTATGCCAGCGGTGGTAAAGTAAATATTGCGGCCGATCAATATGACAATTTCGCTGCCTACCTGTCAAGGGTAGTGAAAGGCGTGGAGCAGGTGAGTAACGTTAAATTTGATTATATAAGCCCTATCAACGAACCCCAATGGGATTGGAGTGATGGCGGGCAGGAGGGATGCCCTTATAACAACAAGGAAATTGCCGGGGTCATAAAATCTATCAATAAAGTGTTTATGACCGAAAAAATCGATTCAAAAATTCTTGTAGGCGAAGCCGGGAGCATTAATTATTTATTTACCAGAGGCGATAAACCAGGGAAGGGTAGTCAAGTAAATGACTTTTTTAAGCCCGGATCGGCAAATTACATTGGCGATCTGCCAGGGGTTAGCAAAACCATAGCGGCACATAGTTATTTTACCACATCGCCAATGGCAACGGCTGTGAAGGCGCGTAAGACCCTGGCCGATAGTGTAGCCGCCATAAAAGGGCTTGATTACTGGCAATCGGAGTATTGTATTTTGGGTGATAACGCGGGTGAGATGGATGGCAACAAACGCGATCTCGGTATAGACGCAGCGCTGTACCTGGCTTCGGTGATCCATACCGATCTTACGGTGGCTAATGCTTCGGCATGGCAATGGTGGACGGCCATTTCTGCCTATGATTATAAAGATGGTCTTATTTACATAGATAAAAACAAAACCGATGGTAATTTTTACACCAGCAAAATGCTTTGGGCCATGGGGAACTATAGCCGGTTCATCAAACCAGGCGCAGTAAGAGTTGATGCGACAATTTCATCTATCACAAGTAAACCTCTGCTTGTTTCGGCTTTTAAGGATGGAAAAAATATAGTTGCTGTTATCATCAACCCTAATACTGATGAAGTAATTACGGGGTTCAATACTCAGGTTCGGTTTACTACCTCGTACCTAACGTCGCAGGCGGATGAACTTAAAGCCCGTAAAATTGATGGTTCAAAAATAACTATCCCGGCACGTTCTGTTATTACCCTTACGGGAGCGATTAAATAAAAAGCGTATCCCATATCTATAAATTAAGCCCCGTGCCAGCTATTGGTACGGGGCTTAATTTATAGTTTACTAATTAAAATGTCTTTCCCGTCGTGCGTTTTGTCCGGTTCGCTTTAAAACTACTCTGTTATACAGTAAGTAAAGCCCATTTTTGAATCAACAAACAAATTAAAAACAAGAAATCATGACAACTAAAACAACAAAAACAATCTATTGGATAGGAACCGCGCTTACCTCTTTATGGTTTGGCACAAGCGGAATTTGTGAGCTCACTACCAACAAGCTCGTTTGGGACATTACCTTAAAATTGGGTTACCCGCCTCACTTTATTTACATATTAGGTGTTGCCAAAGTAATAGGTATTGCTGTTCTTTTAATACCCGGTAAACTGCTCCGGTTAAAAGAGTGGGTGTTCGCGGGTGTTTACTTCGATATCATCTTCGCTTTTGCCTCCAAGGTAAGTGTGCTGGGGCTGGCCAGTGCCGTAGATGCCATTATCGCGTTTATTATGGTAACGGTAACTTATACCATGTTCCGGAAAGTATATCCTGCTACCTACGTTAAACCGGTTAACTATGCCATGAATTAATAGCCATGTTTAAAGTAGAATGGCGCTTTAAAACAAAAAGGCCTGAGTGAGTGCTCAGGCCTTTTTGTTTTATTTAGAATCATCACCAGCTTTATTTTGCAGGTGTGATCACAATGTTCCGGTAATCTATCGGTCCGTGATCTCCCTGGATCAAAATAGGGCCTGGTTCGCCTTCTTTACTGTTGATGGCCCCGCCAGTAATGCCTGGGATCTCCTGTCTGCTTATAACGGTGGTGCCGTTAGCTACTATAGTAACCAACCTGCCTACCAGTGTAATATCGTATGATTGCCATTGTCCCGCGTCCTTCGCCATCATTTTGTTTGGGGGCAGGAAGCCGTAAATAGCGCTGAACTGGTTGTTTATAGGTTCAGGTTCGCCGGTTTTAACATCCATCACCTGCACTTCGTATCTGCCCCTCAGGTAAACACCGCTGTTGCTGCCTTTTTGGTAGCGGAATTCGATATGCAATTTAAAATCGTTAAAAGTTTTATCGGTGATGAGGTTGGCGCCGGAGTGCAGGCTGCGCAAAATGCCCGACTCTACAGTCCACTGGTTTTTGCCATCGGTGTGCCAGCCTTTGGTATCCTTACCATTAAACAATTTGATGGGTGTACCCCAAACAGGGTCTTTGGCTCTTATTAATGATGGCGCCCGTACCCCGGTAAAATGATAGGTTACCCCATCGGTATACACCATGGTGCCTACTAATTCCTCGCCCTTGAGCTCAAATTCAAAGTCCATATTCCGGTTTCCTTCTTCCCATTGAGGTGGAATAGAGAAGCTGTACTTACCATCATGCGGTTTAATTTCTGATATAGGTCTGGCGCTTCCAAAAGCATAGGTAAAACGGCCAATGAGGATGTGTGTGCCGGATTTTTGCACCTCCAACCATGACGGCAGACTTTTACCCGCTTTGTCTATCGTTATGTCCCATCGCCCGATGACTGCCGGATCAGCAGCTTTTTTTAATGAAGCAGCTGAAGCACTGATCGCCAAAAAAACGAACAATGACAAAATGATCTGTACCCGTATAAAACGGAAAATTCCCTTGTGGTTTAAAACTGGTGGATTTTTCATAATCTCTAAATTACAAACTAACATTCAATATTTGATCAAAGCAGGCAATATCCGGCAATTAAAAATTAATGCCGCGCGAATATTTCCTGGTGTTTAGGATCTATCAATTGTTGATTAAACCAATGAGGATACATAATTGTTGGTTTTGTTAGGTCATTCAATAAATCTATTTCCGCTTGTTTAAGTTCCAGGTCAATAGCCTGCAGGTTATCTTCCAATTGATGCATTTTACTGGCGCCCACGATGATGCTTGATACAACTGGCTTGGTTAGCAGCCAGGCCAGTGCCACCTGGGCTACACTGGCCTGGTGTTCAGCGGCAATAACTTTTAGGGCATCTACTACTTTAAAGCCAAATTCCTTATCAAATGGCAGCAGGTCGAACCCTGAAAGGCGGTTTTCGGGGTCTTTCAAATTTTCACGGGTGTATTTACCGCTTAAAAAGCCACTGGCAAGCGGGCTCCAAACCGTCATCCCTATCTTAGCGTATTCCATAAACGGAACAATATCATGCTCCACATCACGCCCTACTAAGGAGTAATTCATTTGGCCATTGCAAAAAGGCTCCCATCCATTATCTTTTTGCATCTGGTAAGCCAGGGCCGATCGCCAGGCCGACCAGTTAGAGAAACCAACGTACCTTACTTTACCGGCCACAACCAGGCTGTTAAGCGCTTCGAGGGTTTCTTCTAATGGGGTAAAGGGATCTTCCTTATGCAAAATATAAAGGTCGATATAGTCGGTGTTTAGCTGCTTTAAGCTTTTTTCGCATGAAAACAAAAGATGCCTTTTGGATAAGCCGGCCTGAGTGATGGGATCGCCGGTTCTGAAACCGGCTTTAGTGGCAATAATCACATTTTTACGGTGTGCGGCGAGCACTTTTCCCAGCATAATTTCTGATTGTCCGCCGGCGTAGCCGTCAGCGGTATCAAAAAAGTTGATACCAGCATTTAGTGCCTTATCAACCATTTCCTGCGCGGTTTGCTCATTAACTTTATAGATGGATGAGATCGAGGGATCGTCGCCGAAAGTCATAGCTCCAAAAGATAGTTTCGATACAATAAGGCCTGTATTGCCTAATTTGCCATATTTCATAGGTTTAACGGTTTGGTTTTTGGTATTAAAAGACGGCCTAATTTATTAAAAATGTATTTTATTATATAGGTGAAAACTAACCTTATACGCAAAAAATATCATCTGTAAGAAGTATGCCGATACACTAAAAAATGAATCCCAAATTCTGGTACAGAACCGACATAAGCAATATTGTTTGGGAGCGATTTAAACGATACTTTTGCCACATATCAATAACACCAACTATGATAAAAAAACTTACTTATTCTTTAATCTTGCTCCTGCTGCCTTCGCTAACCTTATTAGCACAGACGGCAACCATTACCGGCTCTGTGAAAACAGCCGACGGAAAACCAGCCGACCTGGTGAGCATAGCTATAAAAGGTACTAACAAAGCAACTTTAACCGATGGAAACGGACGTTACCAGATTAAACGGGTAACACCGGGATCATATACGGTAGTGGCATCTTTTGTAGGATTGGAGAAAAAGGAACAAACAATTGAGACACGGTCAGGTGAAACTCTAATTGTTAACTTCATTTTGAAAGAAAACTCCACCCAGTTGCAGGAGATTGTAATTTCAACAAAAAAAACAAATAAGGTAAACGCTATTGTGGCCAAAATGCCCTTAAAGAACCTGGAGAACCCGCAGGTTTATAACTCGGTTTCGTCAGAAATTATAAAACAACAGGGCATTACCTCTTATGATGACGCGTTGCGGAATGTACCGGGAGTTATGAAAACCTGGGGATCAACAGGCAGGGGTGGTGATGGTGCTACCTTTTTTGCGATACGCGGTTTTCAAGCCCAGGCAGTATTAATCAATGGTTTACCTGGCATAACCAACGGCGATCTTGATTTGGCCGATGTGGAAGAGGTACAAGTGATCAAAGGTCCGTCGGGTACTTTGTTCGGCGGGGCGTATTTAAACTATGGTGGTTTGATCAATACCATCACCAAAAAGCCCTATTTTACAACCGGTGGCGAGATTACCTATAACTTGGGCAGCTTTGGCCTAAACCGGGTAAGCGCGGATGTGAACACCCCATTGAGCAAAACAGAAAAAATAGCATTGCGGGTAAATACGGCATATACCGACCAGAATAATTTTCAGAACGCGGGCTTTCAAAAATCTTTTTTTATTGCGCCGTCATTGGTGTATGAAGTGAATGATAAGCTTTCCTTTCATGTGCTGACAGAGATATTTCAGGAAGAAAGGGCTGTAGCACCGATTTTTTATCCATCGGACAGGTATAGCCCATTGCCTTTTAAAAATGTGAAGGATTTAAACCTGAATTACAACGAATCATTCATGAGCAATGATCTGACGATGAAAAACCCCAGGTTTAATTTACAGGCGCAAATGCTATATAAAATATCCAATCAGTGGACATCACAAACGGTGCTTTCGCGCTCAACGGTAAAATCAAATGGTTACTACAACTATATTTATGAGGACGCGGTACCAACTGATCAGTATTTTGGGCAAACCTTTCATAAAGACCAGCAAACCACCAGTACAACCGATGTGCAGCAAAACTTTAATGGTGATTTCAAGGTAGGCAACATGCGGAACCGTTTACTGATCGGCTTAGATTATTTTAGTCGTAATGCCATTAGTAATGGATCGGGATACGCTTTAGTGAGGCATGTAACACCGCAAAGCGGCGAAGTGGCATACCCTGTTCCTGGGAAAACGGATACCATACCTCCTGTATATCTGTCCCAAGCCCTGGTTGATAATATTTTGGCAACCAAGCCCGGGAGCAGAACCAATGTTACCAATAGTGCCTACAGCGCTTATGTTTCGGACGTAATTAATTTTACACCCGCTTTAGCTGGTATGGCCAGTTTAAGGGTTGATCATTATGTATCAAAGAGTGCCGGCGGCGACAACACTACAAACTACAATCAAACATATCTGTCGCCAAAATTTGGATTGGTTTATCAGCCGGTTATGGATAAGGTTTCGATTTTTGCCAACTATATGAACGCGTTTGTCAATGTAGATCCGAGAGCCAGTTACACTAAAGATGGGGATCCAAACGGTACGCAATCATTTAAACCAGAACATGCTAACCAGTGGGAGGCTGGTGTAAAAACCAACCTGCTTTCAGATAAGTTAAATGTTATCGCGTCATACTATGATATCCGGGTTTCTGACAGGGTATATCCCAATCCGGATAATCCAAATGCTTACCTGCAAGGTGGTACAGTAAGCAGTAAAGGTTTTGAATTGGATGTGAATGCTAATCCGGCCCCTGGATTAAATCTTATAGCGGCGTACAGCCACAACTCCATCAAAATAGTAAAAGGTTTTGCCGATGATTTTTATAATCAACCCGGCAGAACTCCAGGCGGCCAGGGTGCTCCGGATATGGCCAATTTTTGGGCTACCTACAAATTTACCAGGGGGAATTTAAAAAACTTTGGTTTTGGTGTTGGCGGTAACTATGCCAGCGAACAAAAAACAATAGATAACAGTGTAACCGGTATATTTTACCTGCCAAGTTATGTACTGATCAACACCAGTTTATTTTATACCGCCGATAGCTATAGGGTTACGTTTAACTTAAACAACATTACCAACAAACAGTATTATGTTGGCACATACTCAATAACCCCGCAAGCGCAAAGAAATTTTACTTTAAGCCTGGCATATAAGTTTTAACTAAGTAAGAAAGGTATATCCATAAAAAAAGCGCGATCGATTACCGATCGCGCTTTTTTTATGGAGGTTTTATTAATAACCCGGGTTTTGTGTCAGCGCCGAATTAAGCGCTCTTTGTTGTTGTGGTATAGGGAACAACTCTTTGTTGGAATTGCTGGGCTGATGATCCCACCAGCTTGCAGTGATAAACTTACCAAAGCGGATCAGGTCATCCCTGCGGAAACCTTCAAAAATAAACTCCCTGCCTCTTTCTGCCAGTAGCTCGTTAAGCGTTAAAGTAGTGGGTGTGTAAGCAACGGCTGCCCAGTCGGCAGGGTTATAAGCCCGTTTTTTACAATCATTGATCAATTGCACGGCTTCGGCTGTGGCTGCACCGCCATTTTTACGCATAATAGCTTCGGCTTTGGCAAAGTATATCCAGGTTAAGCGGTAAATGTTCCAGTCGGTGTTGTTATAGTTAGGATCTGGCGCTATACCACCAAAACCGGCTACCTGGTTACCCAGTTTATATTTATTGAACCGTACACCACTGTTTTCTTCACCTTCGCTCATGGTAGATGGTAAAGCGTTAGGATCGGTGCCGTTTTGCGCGGCAACTTTGTTTTTACGTATATTATCTACAAATACAAGGGGCTGACCATCATACTCATTACCACCCGTTGCTATTACCGGTTGATTGTTGTCAAAACGGAGCATTGGGCCTTGTAGCAACCATCCTTTTTTCCGGAGGTCCTTATCATCAAATGTGGTATATACACCAGGTATTAAAACAACACCGTCGTTACCGTTACGGCTGCCACCGTAGATGAATTGCTGCTGGAAGTGATAAAACTCACCTGTCCACGAGGGTTGGAAATTAGCCTTCTGGAATTCATACGTGATAGAAAAAATAACCTCTTTCGACTGATCATTTGTAGGTTTAAATTGATCATTGATATTTGGGTCAAGGGCCATGGCGCCATTCTGACCGCCGGCTTCGCCATTGATCAATTTATTAGCGGCAGCTATACAATCGTCCCATCTGGGTGTGCCCGACCATTTTTCGGCATTGAGGTATAATTCTACCAGCATGGCATATCCACCGGCCTGTGTCATCCGGCCAAGCATATCGCGCGAAAGTTTGGGTGCTTTATCAATATTGTCTTTGATCTCTTTTTCAACAAAGGCAAAAACATCTTTGCGCGCTGCGGTTGGGGGTTTTGCAGGTATACCTACCTGGGTTACAATAGGTATGTTGCCAAACAGGTCCATCAGTTTTAAGTAGTGAAAAGCACGGAGCAGTTTTAGTTCGGCTATATAAGCATCTTTTTCTGCTTGAGTGATGCCCAATCGGTTCAGGTCTAATTTAGTAATGTTCTCGATTGGGTCATTACACAGGCCCATGCCCCAGTACATTAATGACCAGGCGTTGTTTATTCCACCTTCGTCATTGGTCCAGGTATGGTAGTGCAGCCTTTTCCACTTACCGCCATCTTCGCCGTGGCGGCCTTTAGTTGGCCAGGCAAGCTGATCGGCCGAGAGTTCGCTGGGGCGCCACCAGCCATCCTGGCCCGATGGGGTAACCCAGGCATTGGCATGGGTGTATGGCCGCAAAACAGCCGAAAGAACTTCGTTCTTATTATTATAAAAGTTGTTTGTGAGCAGGGTGTCATAAGCTTTTTCATCAAGCTTCGTACAAGCATTCCCGCATATCAATACAGTTATCAGCAAACTGTATTTTATCAGATAATTTAATTTTTTCATGTTATACAGATTAGAAACCAACATTTAATCCAAGTAAAAAAGTACGGGTGCTTGGGTACGGGCCACGGCCGTCAATACCTGGGCCTAAGCCGGTATCAGCAATAAAATCTGGGTCGTTACCGGTGTATTTGGTCATGGTAGCCAGGTTTTGCCCGGATACATAAACACGCAGATTACGTATGTAATTGGTTTTTAACTTAAAAGTATAACCAAACGTTACCTCGTCAAGCTTTACAAATGATCCGCTTTCCAGGTAGTAATCAGAGTACATATAGGTATCATTGATTTGGGAATACTTGGTAAAGGCAGTTCTTAACAGGTTGCTTTTGCTTACCTTGTTACCGTAGGATATAGCGGTAGTATTCAGGATGTCGTAGTCAAACTTGCCCCTTAAAAACACCCTCAGGTCAAAGCCTTTGTAATTAAAAGTATTGGTCCATGATGCGTAATATTTGGGTATGGCATTACCAATAGGCGCATAATCCGTAACGTTACGATCAAAGGAGTTATTGATCTGGTCGTTATGTACTTTTGAGCCGTCGCGTTTGTAAAACAGCCATTTACCATCAGCATCAAAGCCGGCGAAGCGTTTACCCCAGAATTCGCCAAGCTTACCTCCTTCGTATGTACGGATAGCATCACCCAGAGCTCCAAAGCCACCTATGTCGCCAAAGGTTTTATACTCCTGTTTGTAAATAGAATTAGAATAGGAATCCAGCGTATTTTTGGTAGTGCTGGCGGCTAAGTCCATGTTCCATTTAAAGTTTTTGTTTTTGATGGCAGCAAAACTTAATGATAACTCAATACCCTTGGCCGATATGGTACCCACGTTGGCATAGATACTTGAACGGATGAACGGAGGCTGTGGTGTTACATAGGTATCCAGCAGATCCTGTGTTTTACGGTTGTACACATCTATAGCACCGGTAATACGGTTGTTAAAAATAGTAAAGTCGGCACCGATGTTCAGCTCTTTCTTTTTCTCATAACGCAAATCGGGGTTAGGGTTACGGTCTGGGCCATAGGTTTGGCGATATTCACCATCGGGGAAGCGATAGATACCACCTGTACCAAGCGTAACCAGTGAGGCATAATTACTAAAGCCCGAGTTACCGGTAATACCATAACCAACCCTTAGTTTAAGGTAATTAACGAAGTTTACATTCTTCATGAAATCCTCCCGCGTAACCGCCCAACCGGCAGAAGCAGCCGGGAAATAACCCCATTTGTGGTTGGCGCCAAATCTGGATGAGCCTTCTTTACGTAATATAAATTGAGCCAGGTATTTATCTTGAAACGAATAGTTTACCCTGCCAAAAAAGGCAATCAGTTTATTATCGTTCTTATAGCTGCCCATGCCTGCTTTACCGGCAGATAGTTGGTTACCGGCGCCGAGGTTGTTTTCTTCAAAAATGTCGTTTACAAAACCATAGTTATTGGCGTTAAGACCTTCGCTAACATTATAGCGGTAACTATAACCAAATATGGCGGTAAGGGTTTGGTCATGCGCAAACGTACGGTTATACTGAATGGTAGGCTCAACTGCAAAGTTCTGGTTTAAAGCAGTTGCCCTTGATGCATAACCTCCATTTTTATAAACATCATTCTCAATGGAAAACTCACTTTTCAGATCGCGGTAGGCGCCATCAATATAGCTGTCGCGTTGTACCGAACCAAAAATTGAAGCTTTTAAGCCATCAATAATCTGCAGATCCATTTTGGCGTCGGCAGCGGTAGTTTGCTGTTTACGCTTATTGGTTTCCTGCATTAAACGGGCAAGCTGGTTGGTACTGGTGTTTTCAAAATAAAAGCTGCCGTCGGGATTATAGTTAGATAGTGTAGGGTTTTTGCTCAACTGATCTTCCCAACCGCCGCCGCCCAATAAATTGGCATTGTTAAAGTTGGTAACCAGGTTTATTTGTGTAGTTAAACGGTCTTTAAGGCCTTTTTGGTTAACATTTAAACGAAGGGTGTATTCCCTGCGATCATTTTGTTTGGCAAAGCCCTCCAGGTTACGATAATTGAGACTGGCACGATAGCTGGTCTTGTCGGTTCCGCCCATCAACGAAAAGTTGTGATTTTGCGACAGGTTATTTTTATGTACCAGGTCGTTAAAAAAATCGGAGGTATGACCATAATCGGTAGCATCAAGCTGTTTCGAATTGATCTTATCCCTAAATTCGGCCGCGGTTAAAAAATCTGGGCGCTTAGACAGGTACTCCCTTCTGAAGTAGTTGGAATAAGCATATTGTGGCGGACCTGCTTTTCCTTTTTTGGTAGTTACCAAAATTACACCTGCATTGGCGCTTGTACCATAAATGGCGGCACCAGATCCGTCTTTCAATACGTCTATTGATTCAATATCGTCCTGTTGTAAAAGATCAAGGTTACCGCCTGGTATACCATCAATTACAATCAGCGGACCCGAATCGCCGGTTACGGTTACCACACCCCGCAATTGTATGGCCACACCTGAGTTAGGGTTTGAGCCGCCTGTACGGGTAATTTGTAAGCCTGCAACTTTACCTTGTATCAGATCAAGCGCGTTGCGCGAACCGCTCTGCCTGAAATCGGCTGTATCGGTATGGGCTGTGGCCGATGTGATCTCGCCTTTCTTTTGCGAGCCATAACCTACTACTACGATCTCATTGAGGTTATTGGCTGCGGGTTGTAGCGATATGTTGAGCAGACGGCCTTTATTAACAGGAACTTCTGCAGTTTGATAACCAATATAGGAGGCTACCAGTATACCATTATCAGGTACTAAAATACTATAAGAACCACTGGCATCCGTCACCACGCCCAGAGTACCGCCTTTTACCCGGATAGATACACCGATAAGTGGTTCGCCGGTTGTCTTATCGGTTACCTTTCCTCTTACCGTAATATCATCGGCCACTACCGGAGCCTTGGCTCCTGGTAGTTTGCTGACCGGTGCCGGTTTAGGTACCAATAAGATGTAGTTATTCCATTGCTTGTACATCAAGTCGGTACGGCTAAGTAATAACAAAAGCGTTTCTTCTACCGTGCGGGTTGCCTTAGATAGTACGATGTGCTTATAATCTTTCATTTCACTACGCTTAAAGGCAAACCGAAAATCTGTTTGCTTTTCAATTTGCTTTATCGCGTATTCCAGGTTGTTATTGTTAACACCCAGGTTAACATTAATATCCCTTATAGTTTGCCCTTTTATTTCACTGGCCAGCAATGTGCTGCAGCAAATAGTCAAAACAGTTAAGGTTACGGTGGTATACCTCATGACATTTAGGAAAATTGAGATTGATAAAGAATCCCTTTGGGGAGGAGAAAAAAATTTTAACAGTAAAAATTTCATAATTTTACTTTGATTTAAGCGGTTCACAAACTTGTTTAAACTCAATCAGATAAGCAGAGATATCAGCTCTGCTATCAACTAAAAGCCGTTGTGGTTGGCGCCACAGCGGTTTTTTTATAAAAGTGCGCCATTGGTAAGCGGCGGCTTGGTGGGAGTTAGGTTTTTTTCATGCTTTTCTGCTATTTAGGTTAATGGGGTATGGTTAATTATTGGATTATTGTTGTTTTTGGATAATAAAGTTTTTCCCTTGCTGCTTATAGGTAAAATGCGCTATTGCGCTCAGCACGTCTAACACCTGGCCTATATGTTCGTGTTTTAAAAACGAGGCGCTAAACCGGCGCGAGCGGATCTGCGGATCGGTCAATGTTATTTTAACATCATACCATCTCTGCAGGGTTTCCACGGCATCGCTCATCTTCATATTATCAAAAATGAGATCGCCGAACATCCATCTTAATTTAGAGAGCGTTACCGGGTATTTTTTTGATAGTTTACTGATGCTGTTATAACTTAAACCCTCCTGGGCGGTTAATACGCCTAATTGCTGATCTATAAGCCCTACGCTTACTTTGCCGCGTGCTACTGTTACATCAAATTCATTTGATCCGTAAGCTTTAATATCAAAGGCGGTGCCCAATACCTGCGTGGCCACTTTGCCCGTATGAATAATAAAAGGCCTTGATGGGTCATGCGCTACATCAAAATAAGCTTCGCCGTCCAGGTACAGTTCTCTTTTTTCCCCGGTAAATTTTGCTGGGAATCTTAGTTTGCTGCCCGAGTTGATCCAAACAACGGTACCGTCAGCCAGTTGTATCTGTATCTTTTGACCGAAGGGGACTATTTTCTCTTCGTAAGCTATCTCTTGTGGGTGAGCGGCGGGCTTTAAATAACGGTAGCCAGCAAAGCCTATCCCTAAAAAAAGTAATAAACCGGCGGCTATGGAAATAAACCGCCTGAATGGAAAAACAGGCTTAGGAGTAGTAGACCCATCACCGCTAAACCGGGGATCGGCCACTATTTTTTGATAGAGAAGTTCATTTTGCAGATCATCAAACGGGTAACTGTTTTCGTCCAATTCCCATTGTTCTTTCATTGATCGCGAAAGGTCATCATCTGTTGATGCCTGAGAAATGTAATGCATCAGCTGCTCCAGGTCATCTTTAGTGATGGTGTTATTGAGGTATTGTTTAAGCAGGTTATTGATGCTTTTATTATTCATAGTATTAGCTAATATCAGAGGGGTAATATATGGCGTAATACAACCAGAGATTGCTTAAGGACTAGTGCGATTTCAAAAAAATATTTTTTTATTTATTGCAGGTATCCCTAAATTCATGGCATAAAGAAAAAACGTTTTACATTAGCTTAAAAAGCCGTTTTTATTATATATAGTTTATTGCTAATATTTTTTAGATTTGATTTATCGTAGACCCATCAACCCGATTTTGTGAAGCTATTGGAGACCCCTGCCGCGAACTATGTAAGCCGTCTGAAAAACTCAGATCAGGCAGCTTTTCGCGAATTGTACAACATATATGGTAAACGGCTTTATAATTTTACTTACCGGTTTTTAAAAAGTAAAGAGCAAAGTGAAGAGATGGTGCAGGAATCGTTTTTAAGTCTTTGGATAAACCGCGAAAAGTTAAAAGAAGAGTATCCTATAGGCCCTTACCTGTTTACCATTGGTCGCCGGTTAACGCTTAACTCTATCAAAAAAACAGCCGCGTCAAAAGAGGGCCTGGAACGTTTGTGGGCATCTATAACCGAATTGCATAATGAAGCCGAAGAGCAGATCACACTAAATAGTTTACAGGAATTTGCAGCATCGGCGTTGAATAATTTACCTCCACAGCAACAATTAGTTTTTAGGCTGAGCAGGGAAGAGGGGCTTTCCTATGAGCAGATAGCTGAGCGCCTGCAGATATCCAGGAACACGGTAAAAAACCATTTGGTTGCCGCGCTCAAAAATCTGAAAGGCCAGTTTGCACAATCAGATGTGGGGTATTTTATGCTATTGTGCTTATCCATATACTATATGAATTAAACAGTACGCGAGGGGTACTTAAATGAGTAAAAAAGTGGGTTTACACAAATTGATTGTATTTTTTTCATATTTAGTTGATAATCAATTGTATAAATCAATGTTAACCATGAAAAGTGTAAACCATGTAAACCCACTTTTTTAACAAAATAACCCCAAAAGGGGGCTGTCACCCTGCTCCGTCGAAGGGTAGAGCACAAAGGCCTGCCCACCATGCTTCGACGGAGATCAGTATAACACCCGTTTGAGAATAACCGCCAATGATGGGCTATTACTCTCCCTTGGGGAGGGTTTGGCGGGACTTACCAGCTTTTAAGCATTGGTTAAAAAAGGCTGTCAAAACTACCTTCCTCAACCATTTGATCAATGCCAGTGCCCATTTTTTGATATATCGCTTTGTTCAAAAATGGCCCTATGCTTATCCTTTTTACACCGGCGCTTTGTAACTGCTTAAAATTGGGCAGACCCGGCACGCACATCACATTAATGGGCAGCTTTGAGCTTTGGGTAAGCTTTTGCATGTCGGATACCTGGCTTACGCAGGGGAAAAATAAACCATGCACGCCCGTATTTTGATATTGGCTTATCCGGTTTAGCGCATCTTCTAAAGCATTGGACAAACCGAGCAGAAATGAATCGGACCGGACATTGATAAACATCTTTATGTTTTCGGCATGTAACAGCGCGCATATCTGCCTGAGTTTTTCGGCAAAGATTTCCGCTTTCTCAATACTTCTTTGTCCCTTAACCACCACCGAGTCCTCGATATTGATACCCGATACACCCGAATTGTATAACTGAATGATATTACCGGCTATCTGCTCCGGAGTATCACCATAACCGCCTTCCAGGTCGACAGAGAAAGGTAGTGATACCGATGCCGCGATATGTTTCGCTACAAACAGGTAATCCTCAAAAGGCATATCCTGCCCGTCCTCATAACCCAAAGTTTCTGCTACAGATAAACTGGATGTGGCTATCGCTTTAAAATTTTTTTGCTCAAATACCCTGGCACTTTGTACATTCCAGGCGTTGCCTATTAATAGCGGTTCTGCTTGCTGATGAAGGGCTACAAAGGCTTCAAATTTATTTTTCATGATCTTATTTTATTGTTGTTGATACAAATTTAGGGTAGCTGGCTATCCGGAAATTGTACAAATCGGAAGTGCTATCATTAAAACAAAAAAGGCCGGCAAATTTGCCGGCCTTTTTTGTAATTGCTGCTGATATCAGGCTACAAGATCAGTTTCGGCGCCGAAGGCATGGTCGAATAAAATTTTCCAGCTGCCGTCAGCTTGTTGTTTCATTACTTCAATTCCTTTGGCGCTTATTTTAACCTCGCCATTATCGGTAATGCTCCATTCAGAGCGGCCCAAAGCCGTATCGCCGGTTTGGATGCAGTAAACGGTTTTGATATCCATTGTACCTTTAATGGATAATATGCCTTTGATGGCTTCTTCAAAGTTTTGTTTTCCCGAAACAGGTTTGCCTGGTTCAGGTACAATAATGCCGCTAACATCATACATACTTAATACAGTGTTTACATCTCCGGTGTTAAAAGCGTTCGCCAATGTAGCGTGCACTTCTTCTGGGTTTTTTGCTAATTTCATTTTTGTTGATTTTTTAATTGTTGTTTGATACAAAATTATGAGGTGCTGAGCCCCGGAAATTGTACAAATCGGCAATGAATGCTTTTTAGAATGAACTTCAGAAACCATTAAATTGAAAGATATTGATTGTGCCGTTCCTTCACTGGAAAGGGATAATGTTATTAAGCAAGCGATTTTGCAAACCCTATCGGGGTTAAAGCTTTGTAGGAAAAAGCCAATTCACACTCAGTGCCGTAGGTACTATACTCAGGTTGCATACCTACGGCATGTTAAATGCTTATTATTTGTTTGCTACAAAGCTTTTACTCCTACGGAGTATTCCTAAATAATGACGTCATGCAGTGGGAACGGAATAGATATTCGTCAGATAGCCTGTATAAAACCCCGCTCTACTCTTTCCAAATGGAGAGAATCGCGCATATCCCATGCTTTTAAACTTAATTCTGTCATTGCACGAGTTTACCATACCTTTCTTGTGGATGGGAAGCCCGACTATCAAATAGCAAATGAATATTAATTACCAGCCAGTACCTGGTTAATAGGCGATGCCTGCGCGGCAAAAGAATTGGGTGTTATACCCGTGAACGATTTAAATTCCCTTATAAAGTGCGACTGGTCAAAATACCCCGACTCATAGGCTATATTGGTTAGGTTTTGTCCGTTGTTATTCACCAGGTTCAGGCTGTGCTGAAAGCGGTTTATTTTGCAGAATAATTTAGGCGGCAGCCCGGTGTATTGCGAAAACAACATATTGAGGTAACGTGCCGATATATTGTTACGATAGGAGATATCCTCTATTTTTTCGTTGCCGGAATTGCCTTTATATAAACTATGCACAATTTGGCCAATGAAGTTGATCTTGCTGTGCTTTTTTTCAAACAGAACCAATCTGCTCCATAAATACTCTTCTATTAGAGCTAATCTTTTGTCCAGATCGTTAAGGTCGAGCAGGCGGGCATAAAGGGTTTTTAAGGAGGCTCCCATCAGGTCGGTGGCATCAACAACCTCGTTGTTAAATTCGGCAACGCTTTCATTAAAAAAATAAGCGGCCGAGTGGGGATAGAAGCGTACACCCATCATGGTATTTTGGCCAATTGATTTGATGGATAATGGTTTGGTGATCTGTCCCCAGAGCTCAATAGGAGGGGTGGTATAAAAAGCGCCATCCTTTTTGGCCTGCCAATGGCCTTGCCCCAGGTTAAAAATTATTTCAGTATTACCGCTTGGGAATACGATATCGTCATAGTTCACAGCCGAATCCGACTCGTAAAAATACAAGCATTTAATATATGGCTTAAGCCGCTCGGCCGGTGCAAATTCTTTAAATATCATCTATTGTTTATGCAATATATCCCGAAGGATGATTTATCTGTCCCAAACAATCTATTATAAAGTTAAGCAAAATAACTGTTTGACTGTTAAATACATGTCTTATTACATTCAGTTAACTTTTAAATAAGCAATACAAATAAATGAAGAATAAAACCGACGGAATTGTATAAAACGGAAGTGTTTGGAAATTTTGGAATCTTTTACGCTGGGTTATCAGCCAATTCCACCTTCTGGCCAAAGTCTTCACGGCTTAGCTTGCCTTTACGTAACTGGTTGATGTATTTCAGCACGCTCAGGCGGTCAAGCTCGTTTTGATACAGTGCGCGGTCCTGGTCGGTTTTAGGGCCTTCCTGCAACTTCATCCGGATAGATGAACGGGATAGTTCTTCTTCCAACAGATCAAGCGGACAGGTATAAAAATGCTGGAACATTTTTTTGGGGAAGGAGATACGCATCTTTTTGATCTAATAATAGCATTACACTGCAAACTCAGGTTTAAGCCATCATGAATTGTGTGTTAATAACAAAGCCCATAAATGTTTCCATTTACGGGCTTTTGCTTTTCACGGGTAGGTATTATATATAGATAAATTAAGGGCTTAGGTTGTTGCGCAGGTACCCAGAATATTGGCCGGCGCGCCTAACAGGTATAGATAAGTGGTGAGGTAATGGTAGCACCCTATAGATTGTTTTACGTTCGGATCGAGCAAAGAATTGAGCTCGAAACCTACAGGTACGGCACTATATCCCAGCCATAGCAAAATTTTAGGCACCACGTCGGGCTCGTTATAAATACGGTAGCTTTCAGAAATAACGGTATTGTAATATTTTACAAAATCGGCATTGCCGGTACATGGCGACGCGTAGGTATAAATAGCAACCGACCGTTTGTTATTAGCAGCTGCCATATGTAACCCATATAAAGTTGCCAGGCTTGCTCCAAGGCTGTGTCCGGCTACGGTTACCTGGGTATAATTGTCCAGGTTAAATACGCTTTTCAAACCCGGAACCACGGTTTCGCTCAAGGCGATGGCTTTTTCAGATGACGAGGCCCCGGGTATCAGGATCTGCAAACTGTTATACAGATCTAAAAAGCCTGCTACAACATTACCTGAGTTAGGTGCAAACGGGCATGGCACCGGATAGGCATGCAGGTTGTCCCACCATTCCATCCAGCCTATAGTACCGCGTATGGCAATAACAATGCTGGAGGGGTTTGACAGGTTGATAGCGGCAAATCCAAAATAAACCGGCTTTAAGACAGGTCCGAAGAAATTGCTCATCTGGATGTTGAAAAGCAAACGATAGCCGCTCGGGAATTCAGGATACTGATCCTGGGTAGGGCTCAATACATCAGGCAAAGCATTGTAAACGTCATAAGCGGCCTTTACAAAATACCCATAATCCAAAGCGGATGGGGGCATAACGCCAAATTTTTGATTTTTCATGGTTGAAATTTTTGTGCTGTTACATTATTAATGTAGTTGTTATGGTGCAGTAACTGTGCATGGAGCACCTACAAGGCTTGCCTGGCCACCCACCAGGAATAAATAGGTGCCCAATGAATGGAAGCAGCCTATGGTTTGTTTTATCCATGGAAATAGCAGAGAGTTTACCTCGATACCTACTGGAACGTGGCTATAGCCCAGTAATAACAACGATTTAGGAACGATATCCGGTTCGTTGTAAATTCGGTAGCTTTCGTGAATGATGGTATTGTAATAATTAACAAAATCCTGATCACCAACACATGGCGAGGCGAAGGTGTAAATGGATACTGCCTTGTCTGGGTTTTTGGCAGCCATGTCTACACCATATAAAGTTGCCAGGCTCGATCCCAGGCTATGACCAACCATGGTTACCTGTTTGTATTTACCCAGGTCAAATTCGCTATTTAGGCCTGTAAGTACGGTTTCCCTCAGGGCAATGGTGTTGCCTGTACTTCCCGGAGTAGAAACCTGGAGGCTGCTATAAAGCTCTAAAAAGCCACTTTCTACTTTACCCGAGTTGGGTGCAAATGGGCAGGGTGTTGGTAAAACCTGGAAATCATCCCACCATTCCATGATGCTTTTTGTTCCGCGGATGGCAACAACGATGCTTGTTGGGTTGGCATTATCAACGGCTATAAAACCAAAATAAACGGTGGTTTTATCGGTCCCGAAAAAATCGTTCATCTGGATGTTGGCTAATAAGGTGTACCCACTCGGAAAGCTTGGGTATTGATCCTGGGTAGGGCTTAGTACCGTTGGATAAAGGGTATAAACGTCAATGGCTGCTTTTACAAAAAAGCCATACTGGAGCGCGCTTGGTGGTATGGTAGCGCTAAGGTTTTGATTTTTCATGGTTTAATTTTTTTGATAGAAGTGATTTTCTTATTGTGCAGTTCTGCCATGCGCGTGGTGGTATAATTTGCCACCGCGTGCAAAGCAGATCTGTCAGCTTATCATGTGTTGTTTTTAATTTATGTAGATCTTATTAAGCACGACATTCCAGATCCAATATGGCTGTTTTAGAATTGCCCTCCAGCAGATACAAATAGGTATCAAACGAATGGTTGCATTTGTCGGTATTGTTTACATGGAAATCAGGCTTAAGCGGATAGCCTCCCGGAACGTGCTTATAATTTTGATCTTTATCTTGAGGCTGGTTAGGAACTTTATCCAGTATGTTGTAAAAGCGATGACTGTTGCTGTCTTTGACAACAGAGCTGTAATAATCAACAAAATCCTTATTGCCGACGTGTGGCGAAGCCAGGGTATGAATAATTACATTGCTTTTTTTAACTGCAGCCAGGTGCGCGCCATATAAAGTTACTATGCCCGATCCCAAGCTGTGGCCAATCATGGTTATATTATTGTATCCTAGGTTCCCCAGATTAGTCTCAACATTCGTTCCCGGAGCCCAAAGTTGGAGACTGTTGTATAGTTTTAAAAAGCCCTTTTCTACTTTGCCTGCCTTTGGGTTTTCAGGTTGCAAATCTACAAGCGCGGTTTTGGCATCGATGTCCCATTCCAGATTGGTTTGAGTTCCACGGATAGCAACAACAATGTTCTTACTGTTAGCAGTTTCAGCAGCTATAAAACCATAATAAGCTGGAATGGGTAAATTGGCATATATAGTATCGTTCATCACGATGTTTGCTACTAATTTATACCCTGCCGGGAAGTTTGTATATTGATTCTGTGTAGGACTCAATATATCTGCGTTTTTAGGATCTTTATGAAATTCAATTGCTACTTTTAAAAATTTCCATGCATACTCATATGCATCTGATTGCACACTGGCGTTTTGATCTTTCATACTTAAATGAATTTTAATGGTGGTTGATGATTTAAATAATAGGTGTATCTAGCTTAAAAATTTATGTTTTACCTGTGCAGTAGGCACCATACAGGTTGCCGACTGCCCAAACAAATTGTACCGTTTCTGCGCGAATGACCGGTAGATCCGGTTGCCGATGGATGTGGGTACCAGTTGGGCCAGGTAGGCCAGCGGCAGCCAAATGCTACTCAGTTTTTTAATAATATGGATCACGGCGGCGGCTTCGGTATAAACCTCATCGCCATGGATCACCACAACGCTGTTCAATTCCTGGAAATCAATCCCAAACCTGGCCGCCATGCGTACCGCCGTATAGCTCTGTAAGGGGGCAAATGCAAACCTGTCGGCCTTATCATGGGCTATTACATAGTTGATATAGCTGTTGCAGAAATTGCACACCCCATCAAACAGAATGATATCCTTACGGTTATCTAAAACAGGTGCCATGGCATTTGATGATTAATAAAGTAAAGCGCCGGATAAGTAGCCATAAATGCCCAGAAAAAGGAATTAAGACCCATAATAAGCGCGGTAAGGAAATGGAATGTAAAACCCCATATCAGGAAGATCATCGCATACTGCCAGGGTAAAAACAAGCACAGCGGAAATAAGGTTTCCATGATCATCACGTTCCCGCACAGAAAGCCATTAGCCGCCGGATACTTTTGAAGAAATAGGGTAGCTTTCTTGGAGCCATAGGTTTTTGTCGAAAATACGTCCTTAACGGCTGTTCCGGCGCGCCACTCGGCCGATACCAGTTTGGCAATACCCGCTACGGTGTATGACAGGCAGGCTTGCAGGCCGATAAACCACAAGCCAATTTCGGCAAGTTTGGGTGTACCGAGGCCCGGCAAATTGCATGCAACCAGAGTAATAACAATTAGAATGGTCATCTGGTCAGATCCGTCGCTGCCGTAATAGGTGATCAGCGAACTCATCAGCAAGCTTAACCCCAACAAGCTTAGTAGTACCCAACCCATGGTTGATTGCAGCGGGTAAAATAAAAGGGAGATGAGGAGCAGGCAACGGATAATAAATAAGGTTGCCAGTCCGCGTTCGTTAAATAATTTGGAAAGCGGTTTTAATATTGGTTTTTGCTCTTGTTGTGTCCATCTGAGCTGCATCACGTTCCACGAGAGCAAACCATTTGATGAAAACACCTGAATTTTTTTAATATACTCCAGGGCCGATATGAATACGCCAACGCTCAGGATAAGGAGTATAAGCTGTGTGGTATTGTTAAATGATATCATGGCAGTTTTATATTTGGTGAAAAACGGATAGTAATACCAGGGCGGGATCTGTTTCTTTTTGGTAGCCCGATGTTTCGGCCAGCATAAACTGACGGGAAACTTCATTTGACTCTTTTTGACGCTGACTTACAGCGTGTAATACAATGATATAGGGCATCGAAAACATGAGCAGGTTAAGGCCCAGCTCTTCTTTGCGGTAAAGCGGTATCATGGTTACCAGGCTTTGCACTACATCTGATAATATTTTTTTGTCGCGCTTTTCGGGGTTCCATAACCACGACCAAAAGCTGCGTTCTTCGGTGATGTCGATCTCGTGCCATTCACTATAGCTATCTTCGGTAATTTTATCACGATACAGCAGGTGATAATCCCTTTTACCAGGATGCGGGGCAAAAAATGTCCATAAGGGGATCAAACCGAATATATCTACCTTATGTTTAAAAAAGTTTGATAATACGCTATCTCTAAACTGGCAAACGATGGTTATCAAAAACCAAAAGGCCAGGAAAACTGTTACTATGGTTTCATAGATAACAGCTGCATCTAATTTTGCCATCATAATGTTATTTATTTAATGATTAAAAAAGAAAGGAGAGCATTGGCCGATGCTCTCCTTTATAGGTTTTAATTAGTTGAATTTTTTACGAAGCTCAATTAGCTTATCTAATGATAAACCTTCTTTTGCATGAGCATCCAGTGATTTGCTAACTTCGTCGTTAGCTGCATTAGCGCCAATAATAGCTGTAGCTACCTGGGCAACATCAGCAACAACCGGAGTTGCTTTAACAGCTACTTTAGTAGCTGCAACAGCTGTTCTGGCTATAGCAGCGATAAATGCAGCTGAACCAACTTCTGCTTCTACTGTTTTGTTTTCGCCTTTTAATTCAGCGATTAATGCGTCAAGGGCAGCTAATTCTGCCTGGGTTAAACTTAACTTTGCCATTTTGTTGTTTTTTTTGATTAGATGTAAATAATTTAATTTTTGTGCCTTCTTTGAAGCTTCATTGCACAACATAAAGTACGGGAGCGGCGGCGCGTTTTGCCACAGTAGAAATACTTATTCGTGATATCGGGTATTTTCACGTAGTATTATAAGTTGTAAGCAATGGCCTGTTTTGCAGATAGTTGTCTTTTTTAGCCTGAAATAGCCTGTTTTGGATAGGATTAAACTTTAAAAACTATAGGATTACTAGATTAATACTTCGGAAAATGCGGCAAAAACGCAGGTAAATTAAAGCGGTTACAGGAGCATAACCGCCTAAATGTATTTTGTGATGAAAATTATTGGAATAACAGAAGGTGTTATATCACACCATTTTTAACGGCAAACATCACCAGGCCGGCCGTGTTACGCACACCAACCTTTTCAATAATGCGTTGCCTGATGCCTTCAACAGAGCGCGGGCTTAAAAATAGCTCTGTACCTATTTCTGTAGCCGTTTTTTCGTTACATATCATTTTCAAAACATCCAGTTCGCGTTCAGAAAATTCAATGTCCTGGTTAAATGATGGTTTAACATTGCCTTTGATCACCAGCTTTTTTAATAAGGCCTTGTTAACAATATCGTTAAAGTAATAACCATCTTCATGAACAGAGTAGATAGCCTTGCGGATCTCCTTGGGGTCGGCATTTTTGAGCAGGTAGCCGTTGGCGCCGTTTTCCATCAGGTGGATGATAAACTTGGCCTCATCGTACATGGTTACGATCAGAATTTTAATGTTATCATATTTTTTGCGAATGTGCCGGGTAGCTTCCATGCCATCCATAATGGGCATCTTCAGGTCCATTAAAATAACATCAGGTTGTATAAGTTCAATCTGTTGTAATAATTCTTCGCCATTATCTGCTTCAAGTACTACTTCCAGGTTTTTATCCCGGTTAAGGCCTACTTTTAACCCATCTCTGAATATGGCATAATCATCGGCTATAGCTACTTTTATTTTTTGCATTATTGTTTAGGTTGAAGGCCTTAAAAATAATTAATTTTCTGTAAAAAATAGTAAAAAAAATATTCCGAGAGCTGTATGCCGGTATTATATCAGGTATGTTTAATAAGGTTAAAAAATGTTATTTTAATAATAATCAGCTAGTTTAAATGAATTGACCGGGATAATGATGTCAATTTTTTTAACAACGCTTTGCTTACAATATCATTAAAATAATATCCATCCTCATGAACCAGATAAATGGCCCTGCGTATCTCTTTTGATTCGGCATTTTTAAGCAGGTAGCCATTGGCTCCGTTTTCCATCAGGTGTATAATAAACCTGGCCTCATCATACATGGTTACTATTAATATTTTAATGTGCTTATATTTTTTGCGTATATACCTGGTGGCTTCTATTCCACCCATAATGGGCATTTTCAGATCCATCAAAATAACATCTGGTTGTATAAGTTTATTTGCTCCAGCAGCTCTTCGCCATTCTCTGCTTCAAGTACAACCTCCAGATTTTCATCCTGATCAAATCCTACTTTTAGCCCATCTCTGAATATAGTATAATCATCAGCTATGGCTATTTTTATTTTGGGCATCATAATAGGGGTATGCCGTAAAAATAATTAAACTTTTACGAAAAAAAAGCATGGAATGTTATTAACGGCTGTAAACGCTGTATTTGCGCTTTTAATTAAAAAAATGAATAGTCTGAATACTTTTTTTTGCAATGATTAAAAAAAAGACTAATCTGATTAACTAAAGGTTTATTCTAGTCGACCGGTACGGAAATATCGATAGCATACCCTCCGGCATGATGGGAAAACTTAAGATCGGCTTTGAGCAGAATTATCCGGTTTTGTATATTTTTTAAGCCCAGACCATCTTTTTTAAACCGAAGTTCCTCAAAATGCGATTGTGTAAGCCCCTTCCCGTTATGTGTTAAGGTAATCATCAACGTTTTATTTAAATAAATAGAGCGCACAAATATTTTTGTGGCTTTGGCGTGTTTATTTATATTGTTGATAAGCTCCTGTACTATGCGGTAAATGCTGATGTCATTTTGCCCTACCTGGGTTGGGTAACTGGGATCGAGGGTTACGCTGATCTCAACAACAGATTCATGAGATATTTTACCGCAAAAGTGGCTCAGGGCCTCATTTAAACCAAACTCCTGCAATATGTTGGAATGCAGACTGTGCGACAAGCCCCTGATTTTGTTGATGCCCTCGTCAAGCAGATCTTTGCCTTTTTGATAAATGCCTTGATTGCTTTCGTCGGGGTCTTCTATCCTGACACTGTTAAAATGGAGGCTTGATGCCCCGAGTATGGCACCTACCTCGTCATGCAGTTCTTCGGCAATGCGGTGGCGTTCAATTTCTTCGCTTCTTACAGCCGCTTCTATCAGCTGGTTTTTCTGCGCGTTTTGCATAGCCTGCAGCTCATTTTGAAACTGTAGTTTTTTACGTTGCGTAAATATAAAAATGAGTAACAGGCTTATAAAAAGCATCAACATGGCGGCAATCCCCACTACCAGTAACAATCGAATATCAGTGCTCCCTTGATTCATAAAAACCTTTGGCTATAAACAAGTTAAAAATTACGTACGAAATGTTATGCGCATTCCATAAGCTAATGGCAAAATGCTCCATACGTATGGTTAACTCGTTGTATAAAAGAAATATAAAGAAATTAATAGTAACATAAATGCCTAAACCGGTAACTATCCAGAAGTCGGAATTAAAAATGTTAACCTCCGGACTGTCATTTATCTTAAATAAATAGTATTGTAAGGTGTAAAACAAAAGCAAAATGGCCTCAACCGATAGCAGGCGGCTGCTTAGTTTCCAGTAATCAAAAAAGTTTTCGTAAAAACAAAAATTGATGATCACAAAGGCCAGGAAACAAAACGGAATAATTTTTTTTATAGTTGTTAAAAAGGGTTGTTTTAGCCGTATAAAAAATGTGCTGAATAAAAAGAAACGTATAATGGAATGCAGATTGTACAGATAGTTATTGGAATTGTATTTGGCAGGTAAAATGGTCCGGATCTTCCAGGTTAAGTCGATGGCCAGGTTAATAAAAAGCGCTATACAAACGTAAAAAACAACCGGCTTAAGTAAAGCCGGCTGTTTTCTAAATAGTAATAAGGATATAGGTATTAAGAGCGCCCAAACTTCTGACCAGTCAATAACGATCTGAAATACTTTAAACATTCGGGAATATGGTCAGGTAGTTTAGTTAAAGGTTGCGGGTGGAGACGGATTCGTGTTGATCGGATCGGTTACCGGGTTACCAGGCAATACGATATCACCTGAGCCGGTTCTCTTATAACGGTCAACATCATAATAAACATGATGGCTATCGTTAACATCCGGTATAAATACCAGGTAATCTGGTTTATCGCCATCGGGGTCAGTGGTATCGATAAGCAATAGCATAGCAGCAAGTGATATTACGTTATTACTCATAACAAGCGGACCGCTCAACTCTAAAGCGTTGTTGTTATAATCTTCCAATGTATCATAATAGCTGCTGTATTGATTGGCCGGCGACATATGTCCGTATGCGATCAACTGCAGTGGTTTACTATCATCGGTAGTGCTGGAAAAAAAATAAGAGAACACAAAATTATCAATACCGGGGGAGTTAGCTATCATATTCCGGATGGCGCTGGTCTCGTATTTTAACCAGAAAAATTTTAGAGTTTGAATCTCGTCCATAGTAGTGTTTAGTTTTATATAACAAATTTATAGGATGGCATTGAAGTGGGTAAGCGTATAAGTACCTGAATTTTTTATACCGTATTTCTACGTAGTTGGCAATGGTGTTGTTGCTTTATGGTTAAATTTCTTGTAACTGGGTGTTATTTTTTTAACGATTGCAACATAAAAGTCGATCCCACGCCCAAAGCGGCTCCTGCTGCAACATCGGTAGGGTAATGTACTCCGAGGTACATACGCGAATAACTTACCGAGCCCGCCCACAAAAATGCGGGCGCAATCACATACCACTTTGGATAAGCCCTGGAAAGGGCAGTAGCAGTAGCAAAACTGCTGGACGTATGCCCCGAGGGAAAAGAGGTACTGCCCGCCCGGTAAACCGGCACAATATTAATATTTTGTATAAAAGGGCGCGGCCTCTTAACAATGTGTTTGATCAAATACGTGAGCCCGGCCGATAATGCCGTACTGCTGGCCACATATAAAGAGTTTTGCCGCATTTGTTTATCATTGCTGATCACACCTGCCGCCAGCAAGCCTACAGGAACGCCAATATCACCATATAAATGTGTGCGCGACAGGAACATGAATACACCGGTTTGCTCTGGTGTGCGGTGATCTTGCAGATCGATCATGATCCGATCGTCCAGTTGCTGAAGGCCCGATTGCGCCCGTGATGAGATACTAAATAATAAACTGAATAATAAAAGGAAATAAAAAAGATACGTTTTTAAGACCAGCGTCATAGGTATAGCAGGTTTAGTATTACCATAAATATAGGATACTTATTTCAAATGTAGGGAGTTTAAGGCATTATTAGGCCCCGGTGTTAATATTTATCAAGATAAGTTAAAACTTAACACTGAGATAATACCCGTAAAGTATGTATGCAATATTTTTGAAACACTGTTTAAAACGAAAGTCCCCAAAGCGCTCGCCGCCGGGGACTTTCAACCTAAACCTTATCACAATAAGTAAGCAGGATGCTTACCTTATAGATGGCGCAAGTATATAAAAAAAATTTATAGTACAATAGGCGGTAATTATCTTTTTGATAAAAAAATTACCAACTATAACGATTTAGTAGAAATCAAATGGCAAAAAATGCCATTTGTTCAATTTTATTCATTTTTTAAACCATCCACATGGTTGGTTAACGCCGGCATTTTTGCTAAGACCATTATATATCCGGTTTTAAGACGACGGTTTTTAATCATTTAATTGATAACACCGCATTTAATTGCCATCAATCTTCGGTAGCAAGGGTTTGCCATCATATTTTTCTAACAAAAACAGAACCTCATCTGTATCGATACTATAATGTGGCGGGTTGGGTGTGTTTTTTTGCTGCTTGCTAAAATGTATCCTGTATTTATCTGTTAATGATGCATCGGAGCCATAATGTTTTAAAAAAAACGTATTACTTAATGATAAGGCAGCGGAATAGACAAGGCTCAAAAATCCGAACAACACAAAAATGCAGGCATAACCATATTTGATATATACCGGTTTAAGCATGCTGCCGAAGTAACAAAATACCGAGTAAATGAGTATGGGGACTAACGGTGTAAAAAAACGCGCGTCATAAAAGGGCCAAAGAAAAATCATCAACAGGTAAACCGTAAATACCCAAAATGCAGGAGTATTCACTAATTGGCGGTTTACAACTACTTTGTAAAGGATAAAACACATCAGCAAACCTGTCGCTATCAATAAATAGTTGCTCGCGGCAGGATTTATTACCGTTGATAGCTTACTGTATGGTATGTTGGTCATGATTTCGCCAAGCTCTTTAAAATGTATGGCCAGGCGGTCAAATATGGATGCCGGGTGATGAGCCATCATGCCCAGGTTTAGCTGACGGATATAAGCCACTCTTTTTTCAATCAGCGGAAGTTGAGATACAAAAGCAGCCAGGACAATAATAACGCTGCACAACCATATCCACAGTAATTTTTTTTGTCCGAATAATATGCCCTTATTTAAATAAACCAGGTATAGTAATATTCCTATAACCAATGCTATGCCTGCTGTGCGCACATATAAACTAACCAGGGTTGCGGCTAATGCGGGAATAATGTACAACCAGTGTTTTTTAAAAACGCTTGTCCACAGGTAAATACTGGCTAAAAACAGCAGGGTAAAAAGTTCATCCGCTATAGGTAGCGTAAATTGTTTTACATTGATGGCCGAGAGCATGGTTAGTGCCATAAAAACCAGGCGATTTTCTATTTTCAGAAGTATGGCCAACAGGTATGACGCCAGCAGCATCGATACCATATTGATCAAAGTGATGGATAGCGGGCTTAACAGATGCAGCCTGCTAAGTGCTAATAAGAATAGAGGGTATCCATGCGGGAAAAAATCATGAGCGGCATCACTGTTGGGGCCGAGGTTGCCAGTAAGATATTCTATGATTTTCAGGTACCGGATGCCATCGGTATTTAATCTTAAGGGTGTAAAAAGATTGGGCAAAAGCAAAAGGATAACGATGATAAAAAAGGTAATGCTTCCCCAACTTTTGTTTTTGAACAGGCCATTAACGGCAATTGGTTTGGTTGCTTCCATTTTTAATTACTGAATAGCCTGCATTTGCTTTGAACAAAGAAACTCAAAATTAGGGGGAATACCCAATTGGTAACATACTAACACAAGATAAAGCGACTTACCCGGGCAATTGGCAACTGAAAAATAGCTGAACGAGTGCGAAGATTTTGCTTTATTTTAAAAGTCGGGGCGTGTGCGATTCCTTCCCTCGGGAAGGGGAGGAAGGGGTTTCGTCGTGTCGTAAATCTGTCGCTCGCATAAACCCCTCCCTGCCACTGCACAACCAACCGCACCCCTCCCGTGGGGAGGGAACTTGAAAAACATCAGTATGACACCCTTTTTAAGATAGCTGTCGTTTCATCAACTATTTACCCTCCAGCTGCTTTAACATCTCTTTTCCGCCAGTGTTGTTAGGGTTCAGTTCGATCGATTTTTTGTAGTTTTTGATAGCCAGGGCTTTATCACCATGTTTCATATAAGCTTCGCCCAGGCTATCATAGGTATTGAAAGATGTGGGGTGCCTTTGTGTATTTTCCTTAAATATGTCAATGGCTTCTTCTATGTTTTTTAAATTCAATTGCTGGTAACCGCAGCTGTTCAGGAAACCTTCGCTCGGGCTCATCGTATAGCCAAACTCGTCGGATAACCTGCCGAAATGGCTATTTATATCTGCCATGGACATTTTAACATTGCTGTAATAGTCAATAAACCAGTTTTTATAAATGAAGCGCAGTCCATCATAAACGCTTTTATAGGTAACCGAAAAATGGTTTTCTTCAGGGTACTGCTCAAATTTCCAGGTAAAGGAGGCTGGGGCGGTGGTTTTTAATACCAGCATCAGCGAATCTACCTTTTGCCTGTCCTCGTTCCCGATGGTAATAAAGGTTTTTCCCTTCAACTGCTGGTGACTTTGCAGGAACGGAGCAAAATCGGTCAGAATTTTTGTATTGCCACCGTAAATTGCCGGACTGATCAAAATATTGGCCTGAAAAAGATCGGGAGCGGCCTCCTTGGCATAGAGGGCAAATATGCCGCCTAAAGAGTGTGCCGAAAGGATACGATAAGGCTCGGTACGATAATTTTTGTCGATATAAGGCACCAGCTCGTTCTTGATGAATTGCAGAAATTTAGGTCCACCGCCTGTTTTGCCCATCCTTGTAGTATCTACTTTGCCATCAAAAAGCAGGGAATGAATGGGCGTAAAATCGCGGGTGCGATCCACATTTAAAATAGCCACTACAATCATTTGCGGCATCCGGTTACGGTCGTAATCCGACAGAAATTCAACCGCCTCCGAAACGTATTTAAAATGACTGTCGCCATCAAGCAGATATAACACAGGGTAGGTAGTTGAGGTAGTGTTATAATCGGCAGGCAAGTGTATCCAGATGCCCCGTTTCTCGCCTAATGCTTTGGAGGTTAATACCACTGTTTTGTCGTTATTCACCGTAACACTGTCTATTTGGGCAAATAGGTTTTTACTACAGATCAATAGCAGAAACAGGATAAATGTGATGCGGATGGGTTTATAACAGGGTATCATTATTAATATACTTTAAACAAAGAAAATAAAAATTAGGGGTAATTGTTTGTCGATCATAAAAAGTAAAAACATCACGTTATCCGCAGTCACTCGGCTGGAGCCGAGCGACTGCATAGAGGAGCTCAGGTTTTCTTATGCATTCTCCCTTGGAGCAGGCTGGGTCGGGGCGACTTCTTTGCGAGCCGCCATCAGGCTTTTGCCGGCTTGCAGCAGTTCCTGGGTAATGTTGCGGGTATAGGTTTTGATCTCCTGTTGAAAATCATCAACAGAAGCACCGGAGCGGATCTCTTCCAACCGTTTTTCCCAGTTGCCGGTCAGTTCGGCCTGGGCTATTTTTTGATCTTTAACTACGTTGTATACGCTGAGCCCGGTTGTTGTAGGAACCAGGTTCTTTTTTTCGCGGGTGATGTAATCGCGTTTGATGAGGGTTTCGATGATGGATGCACGGGTGGCAGGTGTACCCAGGCCGCTATCCTTCATGGCGTAGCGCAGCTCTTCGTCCTCAATTTCCTTACCCGCGGTTTCCAGCGCTTTTAACAGCGATGCTTCGTTGTACAGTGGTTTGGGCTTGGTTTGTTTCTCCAATAATGCTTTTTCGGGGATAGGCAGGCGCTCGTCCTGTTGTACTTTGGGCAGACTCGCGTTTTCTTCGTCCTTCTTTTCCTCGTCAGGGTCGTTCAGCACTGATCGCCAGCCTGCCGAGCTGATCACCGTGCCGCTGGCGGTAAACAACGAGCCCGACTGTACGGTGATCTTGGTGATCTCCTTGATACATTCCTGGTGAAAGGCCTCCAGCATACGTGCGGCCACCAGGTCGTAAATGGCCTGCAGATCGCCCGAGAGTTGGTATGGCTTTTCGCCGGTAGGCAGTATAGCGTGGTGATCCGTTACCTTTTTGGCGTTCACGCTGCGTTTGTTGAGTTTTACGGTAGCCAAAAAAGCAGCCTGTTTGCCAAACTCGGGGTGTTCGTTAAATTTTTCGATCAATGCCGGTACGGTGGCAAATACATCATCGCCAATATAGCGGCTGCCGGTACGCGGATAGGTAACCAGCTTGCCCTCATATAGCGTTTGCAGCAGACCAAGCGTTTGATCGGCCGTAAAACCTTTGCGTTTATTGGCTTCCTGCTGCAGGCTGCTCAAATCGTGCAGCAGCGGCGGTGGTTCCTTGCGGGGTTTGGCCTCCACACTTACAATGTGCCCACCATTAGGGAAACCCGAGGGCACATCCTCCACCTTATCCACCACGGCCTGGGCCTCTTCGGTGGTTTTAAAGCTTTCGGTAGATATGGCCCTGAAGATCTGGCCGTCCTTATCTACCTGGATGCTCACCTGGTAATACAGTTGCGGCACAAAGTTCTTGTTTTCGAGGTATCGCGAGCAGATCATGGCCAGTGTAGGCGTTTGCACCCTGCCCAGCGAAAGCACGGCCCTTGTACCGGCCGAAATACTGAGCGCCTGCGTGGCGTTCATGCCCACCAGCCAATCCGACTGCGAGCGGCAATGTGCCGAATTGAACAGGGTATCATAATCAGAGCCAGGTTTCAGGTTGCGGAAACCCTCTTTAATCGCTTCATCTGTTTGCGATGAGATCCAGAGCCTTTTAAAAGGCTTCTTGCATTTGAGGTAATAATAAATGTAGCGGAAGATGAGCTCACCTTCGCGCCCGGCATCCGTTGCTACGATGATCTCGGTAGCTTCGTCAAACAGGGCCTTGATGGTATCTAATTGTTTTTTTACCGATGGATCATCAACAATGCCATCCTTGGTTTTAACTTTGCGGATGCTGAGCTTAAACTTGGGCGGCAGCATAGGCAGGTTTTGAACGCTCCAGCCGTAAAAGCCGTACTCCTGCGGGGGGGCCAGCTGCAAAAGGTGACCAAAAGCCCAGGTAAAGGTATAACCCTTGCCTTCCATATACCCATCCTTTTTGGTGGTAGCGCCAAATACTTTGGCAATTTCGCGGGCTACGGATGGTTTTTCGGCAATGATAACTTTCATGTACAGGATGGCGCTCAAAATTAATTTGAGGGGTGAAAGTTAGATAAATGGGGCGGTTGGTACAATGAATGTGGAAAAATGGGAGCTTAATCTCTATATTACGTCATTGCGAGCGATAGCGTGGCAATCCCCGATTTGTAGAGCTTAAGGACATGGCGTATACCCGCTCTTGGCTGCGGGAGAGCCAGTCACTTTTGTCGCGACAAAAGTAACCAAAAACGCTTCAGCAGAAATGCTTCTTTGCGCTCATAACCTTTGCCGCGCAAACCGGACAGAACCGCGGGCTGCTAAACCTTACCTCCACTACGTTCGCTCATTATCCCGCGCTTCAGGTAAGGTTCGCAATGCCCTTACAGCCGCATCACCCAGCATTGTTCTGCCCGCTTTCGCCCGAAGCTTATCTGCTGACTGGGAAGAAAAAGGAGACTTGTTTAATTAAAACCCAATTCAATAATTCACTAACTCACTAATTCAATAATTAAATCCGTCATCCTGAACTTGTTTCAGGATCCCTCAGGCTTATGGGATGCCGAAATAAATTCGGCATGACCTTAGAGTTGATTTTTTATTCTCCCCAATTTTCGGTATCTTTATACCTATACTCAGCCCGGTTCTTTCTTCCCAAAAAGAAGAGAAAACCGGGCTGCTTGATTAAGGGAAATTAGGCCCAAAAATCGATCTGTATGTGTTTATTTGAAAGCCAATAAATTAATACTTTTTAAAGTTTTTAAAACAGCTCAAAATCGCGTTGAAATTTGTTAAAAAGTGTTAAAATCGATGTTTTTGAGTGAATTTTGACCCGTTTTTACCGCGTTTTTGGCCAGAAAAGTGTTAAAATTTAAGGTTTAAAAAGTTTTTCAGCAACAAAAATGCCCGTGAAAAAACGGGCATGGTGGCAGGATGTATATGTTGGTCGCCGTTTTATTGGCTGCTCTCGTTCTTGATGCCTTTGAGCAATGCGTAGATGGCCATGGCATGACCGTGGCCCAGCTCAAAATCAGCTTTAAGCCAGTTGGTAATATCGCCGGCTTTGGCTTTGAGCTCGCCGTTTTTGGTAAAGCCTTTTTCTTCGGCCAGTTTTCTGAAATCCGCGGCATCTTTGCCGGTCTTGGCTTTGATGGTGGTCAGGTATCCTTGAAATGACATGTTGTTATAGCTTTGATTTAGAGTGGTTTAATTTTGTATTTTAAATGCCCAACACCGATTTTTTACTTCATTATTCAGTATTCCCTGTTTGGTGTTCAATATTTCCTTAATTAGATGTTGTAAGGAAATCCTCAACTATCATGCTAAAACTTTCGACCTTTTTGTTGCTGGCGTTCGGGAAAAAGGCTTCGCCAAAATACTCGCCATGGTGCCCCGGCAATATAGCCAGCTGACCGTGAGGTAAAAGGCGGGACATTTCGGCGGCGTGCTCAGGAGTGGCCAGATCATGATCGCCGATGACTACCAGGGTTGGTGCCTGGATAGATGCTATTTGTTCTTTGGTCCAGCCTTTAAAAACGCTCATACGCTGAACGTCTTTATTAAACATATTAGTGAGCCCAGCCTGGTTGCCTATTTTCAGGTACTCGTCCTTGTAAATCTGCGGCATATCGCTGTATTTTGGGTTTTTGAAACCTTCCCAGAAAGCTGCCGGTACGGCATCGCGGCTATAAAACGCCGAAGCTATGATGAGCCTGTCGACCAGTTTGGGATGCCTCAAGGCTATTTCAAGCGTTGTTTGGCCGCCATTGCTGAAACCAAGTACATCGGTTTTGGTAATGTTAAGCTGGCGTAGCAGTTCGGCAACGTCATCGGCATCCTGGGTAAAAGTTTCAGGAGCGTCGCGATCGCTGGTATGACCGTGGGCCTGCATTTCGACAGCAATTACCTGGTGAGTTTTGGACAGTATAGGGATGATGCGGGCAAAAGATGTGCTCAGGGTTGAACCACCACCATGTATCAATACCAGTGGTTTCCCGGTCCCGTGTATCTCATAATACATTTTGATGCCGTTTACGTTGGCGTATTTACCTGGTGCTATTGTTTGGGCTTGTGTGGCGCTGCCGGCTGTCATCATGGCCATAATCATTAATGGGATGTGAGTGAGTTTATTACTGATTGCGTTCTTCATCGTTGTAAATTTCATATCCAAATGTACAGCCACTAATCTGATTGCTAAATGGGCATATCCGACAATTAAAGGGCTCTTTGCGACAAATGAGAATACTAACCAGAATACTACTGTAATAGATCAATAAAACTACGGAATTGCTACAATGAAAGCAAGATAGCTTACACGGCAGGGGCTGTTGTAACAGGGTTTACGGTTATTTTTTCTTTCTGATACTCATGCAGTTCCTTAATGATCTTTGCCGGATTTTTCCATTCAAAAACATGGATGAGCCAAAGGGTAATGCGCATAAGTCCGGTGGCATGGGCAAGTCCAACGCCCAATTGGGTAATGGTTTTATCGCGGGCGTTGATGCAATCGGTATAAGCAGAGCCTGTTTTGCCGAGCAGGTCCTCGGCAAAGCACCAGGCGCCATCGCGAGCATTACTAATACTAAACTGGATAATGATAGAATAATTGGAGGAGTGCAGGCCCAGTAAAGAAATAAGGGGCGATATGCGGTTGATTTCGCTGATCACCTCGTAAGTTAACGCCGAAATAATGGTATTGATAGCGTCAAAATCCTTTTGTACACCATCCATATTGCCATTGGATACTTCAACCGCGGCAATACCCAGGTCGAGGTTGATATGGGCATTCATCCCTAGTAGTAATTGTTGTAATACAAGGGGTGATGATCTTTCGGCGGTTTCAAAAGCTACTCGCCAGGAATCGCTCAGGGGCTTCTTTTTTTTCCATGCGTCCAGCGCATTCAAATAACGGTTGGCAAAAATGACGTCGAATCTTTCCATGCGGGGGCCATTTTCAAACTGGCCTTTAGCAATACCATCGCGCACGGCGGCAGTAACTTTATAATACAACGCAGCGAAGTATCCTAAACGGTTGTTGGTGGCAATACTATCGGTAATAATGGTTTGCAGGGCGTTAATGACCTCATTAATGGTGTTGGCGGGCATAGATGTTCAGGTTTAAGTGGTACTGCCATAAAGTTAAACAATACCCGCTAAACTCCAATGCTATATCAGGAGGTCATCTCCTTAAATATTTCGTCAAATGATTTGCTCTTTTGTTTCTGGAACATACCGTTGAAGCGATCATTGGCTGGGGTAAGCAGTTGGATGCACATTTGCTTGTCTTCGTCTGATAAACCGTGTGTCATCATCCTGGCTACCCGCTGTACTTTGTCCTTGGCTACCATTAAGGCTTGCTTGCCTTTTTCGGTTACCTGGAGCCTTTTTACACGTTTATCTTCGGTATCGGCGTACTCACTTACCAGCCCCCTTTTTTTGAGGCGGTTAAGCATATTGGTACCGCTTGAAAGCTCAATGATGTTGTTATAAATAGCTTCGGATTTGATGGGGTTTACCTCGTTATAAATGGTCACCAGCAGGCCAAATTCTTCTATCTGGTCAAAGCCGGTGCCTTCCAGCGCTTTGTTGGAGTAAGTGATGTGGTATTTCGCTATCCTCCGCAGCAGGATCATCAGGCGGCCATTGATGTCCGGTATTAGTTTTTCAGGCTGATCGGTTTTTTCGGGTGCTGTTGCGATCAGCGATAGTTGATGTCTGAAAAAATTATCTAATGTAGCATTTGGGTTTTGCTCCTCATAGGCGCCCCATAGCTTAACTAATTCTACCGTCTTATTCAATGTAATTACTTCCTTTTGGTAGCAAATTTACATAAAAATGGCATAATATTTTATCTTTATTAGTGCTAAAAGGTATAAATTTGATTTCAAAATACAACCAAAAGAAAGTATTTTGAACTAAGCATCTATTCAACTGATCGTATTTGTTTTCTGGTTTTATCATTAAAACTTAACTCATTTTTATGAACTTACAGATCCTTCTTCAAACTTTGCTTGTGCTGCATCTTTCGGGCCTGGTTATGATGGCCGGTACCACCGTTGTTGATTACTCGGTATTTAAAACCTTTTGGAAACAAATTGACCAGGGCAATTCTAACCCTGCCGGATTGATGGAATCAACCTCCAATTCATCCAGGTTGATTGGTATTGGAGCGGCCCTGCTTGTACTAACGGGTATAGGCATGATGGCTATAACTCATGGTGTTTTTGGCGAACAGCTATGGTTCAGGATAAAATTTGGCCTGGTGATTATTCTGATACTTAACGGGATACTTACCGGCCGTCGACAAGGAACCAAACTCAGAAACGCAGTAGCCAATTCGGGCGCCATACTGATAGCGGAAGCATTTGTTTTGCGGGAGCGGTTAAACCGCTTTTTCCTGCTGCAATTATGTCTTTTTTTGCTCATCGTTTTTCTGAGTGTATTTAAATTCAACTGATCATCAAAACAACCACCCATATCTGAATGGAAAATCAACTGTACAAATTATTGATTATAGGAGCTAATGGCGGCATTGGCAGGCAATGCGTTGAATTGGCCCTGGATGCGGGGCACCGCGTTACCGCCCTGGTTCGCAACCGGGCTAACCTGCCGCTCAAGCACCCGAACCTGGAGGTGGTTCAGGGCGATCTGCTGAAACCCGGCACATTTGAAAAATACCTTATAGACAAAGATGCTGTTGTATCGGCCATTGGTGTTAAGGGAGGAATGTTTGGTGATAAACCTACTACTTTGTACTCTGAGGGAAACGCGAACCTTTTGCACGCGATGGAAAATGTGGGAGTTAAACGGGCTTTCTTTATATCGGCCTCGGCTATTGAAATAAGTCCGGTAATACCGCGCTTTGTTCAATTTATAGCCAAATACATTATCCAGAAACTCTTAAAATATATGTATGCCGATCTGCACCGGATGGAGATCATTGTTAAAGCAAGCGAGGCAAAATGGACGATCATCAGGCCCCCTCAGCTCAGTGATCAACGGGCAACAGGGCATTACCGTACGGCTATTAATGACTGGCTAAAGAACTGCCTGAAAATATCGCGTGCAGATGTGGCACATTTTGTTGTTCACAACATCAATAACCCTGCAATTATCAGAACTACAGTTGAAATAGCTTATTGATGTAATGGTCATAGGTTGCAGAGACGCATATTCGCGTCTCTGCTAAGCTTTATAGATTGGAACTGATGAGTCCCGCTATACTTCGTATCTCAGTGAAATCATCAGCAATGTATTGGGTATTGACGTGTGAGTCGGTACAGATCAATTTCTTAATCAGTCCGGAATTTTTGAGCTTGTTGATACCGTCGTTCACAAAAAGCCCGTGCGTGGTGATCACGTAGATGTCGCCTGCACCGGCATTTTTATAGGTTTGCGCGGCGTTGATGATACTGCCGCCAGAGCGGATCATATCGTCGTAAATGATCACGGTTTTGCCCGATACATCTGCGTTGATGGCGCTCACTTCGGTATGATCGCCCTTGAGTCTGCGTTTGAGGATAAAGGCCGCGTTTACGCCCATATCGTTGGCCAGCGACTCCACCCATTTGGCGCGGCCTGCATCGGTGCTGGCCATTACAAAATTGTTGCCACCATATTCACGGGCTGCGGCTATTACGATATCTTTGCAGTAAACGTGCACAGGATACAAGCCGTGTTCAAAATAGTATTGGATACCTTCGGAATGAAGATCGAACAATAAAACTTTATTACCCCGATTAGAGCGGGGGATGCATGATAAAAGCCTTGCCCTGGTTTTGGCGGTTACAATTTCGCCGCTTAATACCGCGCGTTCCATGGTTGAGTAGCCAAAGTAGGGTATTACCAGGGTTAGTGAGTTAGCGCCATAGCTTACCAATGATGATGCCAGGTCATACAGTTCAAGCGTAGCCTGGTCAGATACGGTACCACCAAGCAGTACCACATCGCGATTTTCTACATTGCAGATGATGCGCTGATAGCGTTCTCCATCGGTAAAATGGCTTACTTCCAGTTCGCCTTTTTCAAACAAGCCGGAAGTTAATACTCTTTCGGCCAGGTAGTCGTAGTCGGTTATATTAAATAGTAACTTCTTCATGGATATATCAATTGGCATTTGCTCTTACCTGCTCAAAAGTAATAGTATTTATTAGGTTGCCATTCTCAAAAATAGTTTGCAGATGATCGTTGAGGTCGGTATGTTCTTGTTCTTTAACGGTTTTAAATGTGCCGTTTATTTTTACCAGTTTTAAACGGCCGCCCTTGCTTTTTTTGTAGCTTTCGGTAATGTTGCCCTGTGCATCCATTTCAGTCGGACTTTTTTCTACAGCCACTTCTTTACCATTGATTACGGCGCTGCTGCATTTGAGGGCGAATTTTTGGGTGTCGCGGTCAACTTTTTGCAATAAGGCTCCACCCATGCCCAATACCAGGTTTTCGGCGCTGATGCCGTTTTCTTTTAGTGTTTTGTAAATGTTTTTGATCTCGGCGTAATTAACACCATCACCCTGGATTACCCGCAATTGTGGGGGTAAAACTTTGTAACCTTTGGCATTAACGGTGTATCCGAATTTGCAAAAAAGTATTTCAAATATCTCCTGCAAGGTCCTAATTGGATCGCCGCTATCAGGACGGATAACCAGCGTGCCCTCACGGTTCAGGATCTCGTCACGCAGTTCTGTACCCCAGTATTCCTCGCAAGCCCTGAAAATGTTGTAGCTGTCAGACACGCAGGCAATAGTACCCGTAGGGAAGCTTTTCAATACATGCCTGAAAACCTCCAGCTCACCCTCTTTACCCAGCAGGGTACAAATGCTGTGTTCAGTTGCTGGGATACTCAATCCATAAACTTTTTGAGCATCATAATAACTGATGGCCATACTGCTGCCGGCCAGGTTATCGCTTCCGCTGAAGTTGATGAGATGTGCGGCTCCACCTAGTTTGGCGCTCTCTACGCTGCTCACACCCCGGAAACCGAAATCGTTCAGTACAAAATCAATACCTGCTTCCGTGCCGTCGGTAGCGGTTTCCTGGAAGTATTGAGTGATCACTTTCCTGATTTGGTTGCTTAGCGTGGCTACAGTGCATGGATACCATACCTGCATGAGCAAGGTTTCTAAAAAGTTGGTGAGCCAGTAACATTCCGGGTCGGTGTTTTCGATAGTCATCAATACATTGCCGGTGGGTACGGCTGTACCCTCTGCTACTGCCTTTATTTTGATGGGCAGATGGCCGTTATATTTATCCAGGATGTATTGAAATTTGGCACGGTTAAATACATCACCCCGGCTAAACACCTGTTGTAAAAAGCCATCGGCTTCATCAATATCCTGTTGTGTAAATGCTTGTCCTTGAATGTATTCTTTTAGAAAATATTGTAAACCAAAAAAAATGGTTTCGTCAAAAAGTCCGCCGCGGCTTTCCAGGTAACTGTATATTTGAGTGGTGCCGGGGTAGTAAAATTTATGGTGGGCGTATTTATATGCGTCGGCCAGAAGAATCAGATTTTCACGTTTCATGGCTTTAGTGTTTTAGGTATTTGTTGATGATGAAGGTAAATAACTCATGGTGCTCATCGCTGATAAATCCATCGGTAAGCATCTGCGGCAGATCGGATATATTAAACCAGTTAAGGTCGATAATATCATCCTGTGCTGCTGGCGAGCCAGCTATGTAATCGCAGCTGAATAATAGGGTTATGATCTTGTCGGCTTCGTTGCGGTAGCGCCAATCGTTTATTTTGCGGGAAGTTTCGTAGGTCATTTCAGTGATTTCCATTTTGCCGCATTCCTCCATTAGCTCGCGTTTGGCCGCGCTTTCATAGTCGGCATCTTCCGGGTCTGAGAAACCGCCGATAAAGCGCCATTTGTTGTTAACCGCTTTTTTGCCAAGCAGTATTTCGGTTTTGTCATTGCGAAACATGGCTATATCAACCGTAGGGTAAACCTTAGTATATTGATTATAGTAGGCGTATAATATACCTGCCCGAAAGTCATTGGAATCAAATACTTTATCGGCGTATTGTTTACGAAGTTCGGTGGCATTATAATCGCCATGTTCAGGTAACTCTACGGTTTCAAACCTGCCTGAGTAATAGGGAATAAAGCTGTCTCTGCTGCCATACAAGCAAAAATGCTCTGATGGGAAAACACTTTTTAATAGATTATCCAATGTCTCGGACCAAACCCTGTCGCTCGGATGATCGCTTACCGGTAATACAATGATCTCGGGATAATCCTTTTTGATCATTTTTTCTCGGGTATGATAATCATAAGGGTTTTTGCGACTACCAGCTACCGGACTAACACCCAGCAGGATGATCAATTTGTTATGGTTATCACTTACCTGTTTTATTAACTGGCGATGCCCCTCATGTAAATATGGGGTTTGGAAACGTGCTATTATTACTCCTGTTTTCATAACTAATTGCGTTAATTATACGCAAATATAAATATGCGTTTTTAATACGCAAATTATTTTTTACTTTTTATTTAATCCTGAGTGTTTAAACTTCAAAGTTGATGCCTTGTTTTTGCAGCTGGTAGTATTTCTTTTCGTTAAAACGGAAGAGATTTCCTGGCCGGCCAGCACCATCGAGCGCTTGCTTTTCATTGGTTTCTTCCAGGAAACCAAATTTGCTGATCTTTTTTTTGAAATTACGACGGTCGATTGGGCGGTCGAGAACGGCCATATATAATTTTTCCAGTTCAGAAAAAGGGAACTTTTCTTCCAGTAGCTCAAAACCCACGGGTTGGTAAAGCATTTTGCTTTTAAGGCGGTCATGGGCCACATTAACTATCTGGTCATGATCAAAAGCCAAAGGAGGCAGGTTTTTGATATTGAACCAAGCCACATCGCTGGCGTCGGTATCGGCTTTAATTTCAAATGCATCCGGTTTTACCAGGCCATAATACGTAATGGATATTACCCTGTTGCGCGGATCGCGATCTGGTTTGCCAAAGCTATATAGTTGTTCCAGGTAATTGATGCTGATACCTGTTTCTTCCTTTAGTTCGCGCTGAATGGCGTCTTCGAGCGATTCATTATCGCTAACCAATCCGCCTGGTAAGGCCCAGTTGTCTTTATAGGGTTTGATATTTCGCTTGATCAATAGTACCGATAATCCTTCTTTTGAAGTATATCCAAATACAACCGCGTCAACGGCTACCTTAATGTTTTGAGAGGCTGACATGTTACAAAGTTATCAATATGCGTAAAGCAATCAAGCGTAGCCTGGGGCTTATATTGGGACTTTGCCTGAGAAGTTATAATTGTTTAATATAACTTAATTTGGTTGTTTTTTATAATTATAACTAAAAAAGGTTATTATATTTTGATATAACTAAAATTAGTTATAATTTAGTATATGCTAATATTAGAATTATGAAGATATATGGAGTGGTTACGGGGGATATTAAAAACTTTACCAGGTTATCAGATCAAAAACGTGGTAAATTAGTTAGCGATACCGAGCACCTATTAAGATCGATGGTTAAGCACCCCTCGGATGCGGCGATATTTAGGGGCGATAGTTATCAATTTATAGTAGATGATATCAATGAGGTTTTAAACAAATGTATCCGATTGATATGTTGGTTTAGGCTGAATTCTGGAAAAGATAGTCTTACCCGTTTAGGTACCAGGCTTTCGATTGGAATTGGTGAAATAGCGTATCTTGGTAAAAATGTTCTGGATTCTGATGGAGAAGCGTTTCATCTTTCGGGGAGAAACTTTGATAAGATGGATAAAGAGGAGATCATGAGGCTCACTATATTTGATGAGGCTAAAACTAATACCTACCAGGTGATACTAATGTATATTAACCTGATTATAAAGGGTTGGACGATAAGCCAGGCGGAAACTATATATCAGTTATTAAGTATAGAAGATAGCACGCAGGACAAAATAGCGAAGGCGCTAAAAATGAGTCAGCCTGCTGTTGCCAAAAGTTTAAGAGCAGCAAGGTGGAAGGAAGTTGAAAAGGGCATCAGTTATATAAATAGTGAACTAAACAAGCAATATTTTACATAATGGAATTGGGTATTTTATTACGGTTACTATTGGCGCATCTATTGGGTGATTTTCTGTTTCAGCCCCAGGGTTGGGTGAAAGCTAAAGAAAGGAAAAAGGGAAAAGCGCCGCAAATGTATTACCATGTGTTGGTAATAACCATATTAACCTATGTGCTTTTGTGGGATTGGAGCAAGTGGTATATCCCATTGATTGTAATGGTGAGTCATTTGGCGATAGATATCTGGAAAAGTCATCGTCTTAATAACTTTATTTATTTTTTGTTTGATCAGTTACTGCACCTGGCTGTTATTTTTCTGATCTGGATAACTGTTTATTTTAATAGCCATGTGATAGTGGAATGGGCAATTAAGTACTTAAACTCATCGCATTTCTGGATATTAATATTGTCCTATTATTTGGTAATTGGCCCGTTGGGAATCGCTATTGGTAAAGCAACAGAAAAATGGCAAAGAGAGGCCGGCATGAATGCCGGAGGATTGAGCAAAGCCGGTATGTGGATTGGTAGATGTGAACGGGTTTTGATATTGACATTTATTATAAGTAATCAATATACCGCTTTAGGTTTTTTAATGGCGGCTAAATCTATATTGCGTTTTGGTGATAAGGATGACCGGGAGCAAAAGAAAACGGAATATATTTTGGTAGGCACTTTGATTAGTTTTTCATCGGCCGCAATTGTTGGGGTAATAGTGAGCTATATTTTAAAGGCCTGATTGGCGGGTTAAACATGCTATAAATACAAAGAGCCTCACATTTGTGAGGCTCTTTGTGATCTCGATGGGATCGTATTTTGTTGGCGAAATTGAAAACTATTGAACAATAATCCTCAGCAAACTTTCGCACTAATACTCGAAACGGATGATGAGGTCATGGCCTGTCTGAAAACATTCGCTACCAAACAAAAACTACCCGCCGCTTCCTTTACTTTTATCGGTGCGTTCAGTGAAACTACGGTCGGTTTTTTCAACTTTGAGAAAAAGGACCATGAGAAAATCGATTTTAATGAACAAATGGAAGTGTTTAGCATTACCGGCGATATCTCTATGTACAAAGACCGGCACAGATTCATGCTAATGCCGTACTCGGCAAATGCGATGGTGCCGCCCATGGAGGGCATTTACTTGAGAGTATTATTCACCCGACACTGGAAGTTATAATCACAGAAGTCCCGGCTCACCTGAAACGGGAAATGGATAAGAACTTTTGTATTCCCTTAATAAAAGTATAAAAACATGCTGACTTGTTCAGCGGTCCGCATACTGCTCATCTGAATGTATGGAAACCTGGTTATTTCTGTCATGATTTTCAGATATTTCATAGCGAATCTTTAGGGTGATGTACGAAATATTCAATTATCGTTCCTGTTAACTCGCCATGAGTATACCCACTTTATTGAGGAGGTGATCTATATCAAAGGGTTTTTCGATGAAATCGGCAGCACCGGCATCCAGCGCGGATTGTCGGGTTTCCCGGCTGGCGGAGATCATCAATACGGGAATATTTTTTAATGCCGGTATGTTTTTCAATGCACGGCAAACGTCGCGTCCATCGATGCCCGACATCCAGATATCCATGACGATCAGGTCCGGTATTTGTTGCCGGGCCAATTCAATTACACGCTGCCCGGACAGAGTGGGCATCACCTCATAATTTTCCATTTCCAGCATCATTATGGTGGCGTCTACAATTCCTTCATCATCATCTGCTAATAAAATTCGTTTCAATATCTCGCTTTTTTTAATTGATCAATTAGTTACAGGCAACGCGACACAAAAGGTCGATCCTTTGCCTTCCGTAGAGTTTACCCAGATACGGCCACCCATACGATGGACAATTTCGGCTGAGATGTAAAGTCCCAGTCCCAGACCTGGAAACGTGTGCTCGCGCGTCCCGCTGACCCGATAAAACTGTTCGAATACTTTGTCCTGCTTTTCCGGGCTGATCCCTATGCCAAAATCTTGGACAAATAACTGGATTTCGTTATTTTCCCGATGTGTGTAAACCATAATGCGGCCCGAGTCTGGTGAATATTTGATCGCGTTAGTGAGAAGGTTTGTAATCACCTGACCCAGCCGGTCCCGATCGCCCGTAATTTCACCATCAAAATTCAGCTCCCGCTTAATGATATGGTTGACCGCCGTACGCTGGATATCCTCCACCATCTCCGCGACAAGTTCGCTGAAGGAAAAGACTGATTCATTGAATTGCATCCGGCCGCTGTTAATCTTGGTCACATCCAGCAGGTCGCTGATAAGACTGTTCAGGCGGTTGATCTGCCGATCCATTTTACCGACAAGTTCGGCGCTTTTTGCGTCACCATTATTTTGAAAAATCCGCTCGAGAACCTGCGCATAAGCCTTGATGCTGGTAACGGGGGTTTTTAGCTCATGACTGGCCACGCCCAGGAAATTGTCCTTTTGCGCCTGTAATTCTTTCTGGAACTGGATATCTGTATTCGTACCATACCATTTGACGATCCTGCCTTCATCATCATGCAGCGGTAAAGCCTGAACAAGATACCATCGATATTCTTCTCCTTCACGTATACGAAACTCAATATGATAGGGTTCACCAGTATTGATCGCCTGTGTCCAGGCTATTTGGGCACGTTGCGCATCATCTGGATGTAAATTGCTTAACCAGGCATCACCCAATGGGTTATCTTTCTGTCCCGGGTGCAGGTCATGCCAACGCTTGTTGACGTAATCCAATTGTCCTTCGGGCGTGCTTGTCCAAACTACTGCCGGGATAGCATCTGCCAGAAAGGCCATCTCTCGGATGACTTTATTTAAAGCCTCCCGCGCCTGGATTTCAGGACGAAGGTCACGGGCGATACCAGCGATGGCCACCGGCTCATTGGTGATATCTTCCCGGATGAGGTACATCTGTTTATGGATCGGGATGATTTCGCCGGTTTTTTGATTCACCAGTTCCAAACGCCCCGACCAACGACCTTCCTGGTAGATGGTGGGGATCACGGTTTGGCGGATAAGGTGATTAGAGGCCTCGCTATGATAATCATATAGCGGCACATCCTTAAATTCATGTTCATTCAAACTGATCAATTCTTTACCTGACTGATTCAGGTAAAGCGTCCGGCCTTCAGTATCGCAGTAGTTGGAAAAATCTTCGCTAACATCTACCATAGTTGCCAGGCGTTGTAGTTCAGCGCGTGCTTTGAGCTCCGGACGAAGATCTCTTACCGTTGCTCCGTGCCCGATCACCTCGCCGGTATCTGGATCGGTGACCTGCATATAGCTTACCTCGCAGGGAATTACCTCGCCGGTGGTTTTGTTTTTCAGCCGGGTGATGCCTTTCCAGCTTTTTTCCGGATCGATGCCCGGCAAGAGTAAATGCTGTATGCGGACCAGCTCTTTTGGCTCATAAAAGTCTTTCGTATGGAGCAGCGTGTAATCTTCATCTGGATCTACACCTAAAAGTTGCTTTGCAGATTCATTCATATAGATCATCCGCCCTTCCATATCTGCAATGGACATGTGATCACTGTTATGACTGACCAGGCTAAGCAGTTGCTGTTCTCGTCGCCTGGCGATAACCTCATCGGTTACGTCCTGCACAGTTCCTGCAAAGCGGTAAGGCTGATTCTCTGCGTCAAAAAATGCCCGGCCCTTGCAGTGCACCCAGCGCAGACGTTTGTCTGTCGCACCGACGGTGCGGTAACGTACATCATAATAACCATTCGAATTCGGTTCCAACGCTGCTTGTACCGCCTTGTCGATGCGACGGCGGTCGTCATCATGTATGTATCGCAATACTTCACGGTATCTTGTTTCGCAATCCGGTGGGAAACCAAATAATTCCCGGCAGCGATCGTCCCAAAGAACTACTTGTGTGGCAATATTCAAATCCCAGGTACCAATGCCCGCAGCTGTCAGGGCAAAGTTTAATTGGTCCTGGGCAGCATTCAATTCCTGATTAAGCGCCAGTGATTTGGCCTCGGCCTTGCGGATATCGGTAATATCGCGCGTGGTGCCTGCAATGGCAGTAACCTCGCCTTCCTCATTTAGAACAGGGGTTAAGATATAATCATAAATACGGCTTCCCAATTCAACATGGGGGAAAGAGACCTCGCCGCGGATTGGTTGTTTAGTTAGCCTGATGTGGTCGATCTCCCTTTCATGCATTTGGGCATGCCATTCTTCATAACCGTTTTCACGAAGCCCTTTGCCGATGGCCGTATCCCAGGTCTTGCCCCACATATTGAGCAATGCCCGATTAACATAAGTAAAGCGGTAACTCAGGTCGAAGACATAGATCAGGTCAGGTGTGCTGCTGGTGATCGTTTCGTATAAACGTTTTTGTTGTTCCGCATGATCGATACTCGTACGCAGCTCTTCTTGTATCTGATGGCGCTCAGTGATGTCACTGGCGGCTCCAAACCATTCAATGATTTCGCCTTCTTCGTTTAGAATAGGTACGGCTCTTGATAAAGTCCAGCCAGGTGAACCATCCGCGCGCAATACACGATGTTCAAGCTGAAACATCCTTTTGTTTTCAATGGCATCCACAATAGCGGCCTGCACGATGGCCATGTCATCTGCTAAAATATATTTTTGCATCCAGTCATCGCTCGGCTCTGGTGTATCGGGTAAAAAGCCGCGGCCATCTAATTGATACATAACACGCCAATCCGGACTCATTACATAAACTATATCAGAAATAGCAGTGACCAAGGCGCGAAAACGTCCATCGCGTTCTGCAATAGATCGTGTTGAAGGATGGAGCTGATTGGATAGCGAAGTCATCGATAGTTTAAAACCCCAAAAACAACAAATAGTTTGAGCTGAAAAATTTGGTTCAGGGTTATGTCACAGTATCATCTCATCATATTGATAATGTTAAATGATTTGCGGGAAGTATTTGAGGATAAATCAATCGAACCGGGTGTTTTTTAAGGTGCCTTTTTTATCTTAATAGAAATACAGACTAAACTTAAACTATTTCATACGGTAAATTGCAGACCCTTTGCGATAACGGGAATACCTTTTACCCGGTTAGGAAAGATCACCCATTACGATGCTGAAAAGATAGTGAAAGAATATAAAGATAGAAATGGAAACATGGTATTAAAGAAGGTACTTAATTATGCGAATGAGCGAACGTTAACAACCTGTGTTTTCACGGTATCAAATTCAGTGAAAACACGGATTGCTCAATACGTAAATAAGTTTCACTTTTATAAAAAGAAGGAAAGCTAAAGCGAAGATATTTTTTCAATACTTAACCTTTACTAAAACCGCTTTTTCTATTAACTGCATTAAAAAAAGAGATTATCTGAATCCTGCCGCCGGCTTTTAAAGCTATGAGATAACCTGTTTGCAACTGACTATGCCGATCATTCTGACTAAAACAAACCATTCATAACATCTGACACTATGAAGTATAAAAATATTGTATGCGCCCAAGTTGATCAAAACAATTATTGATGAGCTTTTAAGAGATATAGGTACCGACAAACTATTAGGGATTCTCTATGAATACAGAAGAAAATTGTATATGATTAAATTGATGTATGCTGAAAACAGGGCCCAGCTGTCAGCAGCGGCAATAGCATACCTGTTTTCTATAATACCGGATCAGGAAAGGCAGAAAATTGAAAGTTTTTACCGGTTAAAAGACAAACAGGCATCACTGTTGGGTAAGTTGCTTTTATTTCAGTCGCTTAACGAATTTGAGGGCGTCGAAAAGAATCTGTCAGCGTTTACTTATTCGGCAAATGGCAAACCATTACTTAATGGCGCCGGTGTATCATTCAACATTAGTCATTCCGGCGATTATGTTGTTTGCGCCGTGGCCAACGAGCAGCAGATCGGGATTGATATTGAAAAAATTGTAGAGATCGATCCTGATAAACTTTCATGTGCGTTATCGCCAAGCGAGCTCGCCTATGTTAAAAAGTCGCAGCGCAAAAATTTTGAGTTTTTTAAAATATGGACAGCCAAAGAGGCCATTTTAAAAGCAAAAGGCCTGGGCATACAACGTGATATGACCGGTTTTGAAATACTGCACAAAGGTGTTTGGTTATACCGGCAGGAGCTGTTTTTCTTAACTGAAATAGAGATCGATCCGACATATTGCTGTATAATGGCTACTACAACCAGGCCCTACGAAATTCAAAAAGACAAGCTGATTCCCGAATTTATAGATGAAGGTTTAATGTGCTGAGGTGATATTAAATACTCATTTGAATATTACTCAATTAACTAAAATTCATAAAATGAAACCGCTGGATAAGATACCGTGACCGATAAAGTTTAAACAGGAATTTATTTCTGCCTGGATGCCTGTTAATCTGAGCAAACCCTCGTTGAACAACGATATGCACGGGAGTTGTACTCAATAAAGTTAATGATTTAATATAACCGATTACATCGATACCTGTTATGTTCCCCATTCCGTCTAACCAGAAAATCATTTGGTTTGATCAAAAACTGTTTCCTGATGCCAACTCATATAATATCAATATAGGGGTGCGCATTAAGGGAAATATTGATACAACTTTATTTGAACGGGCTATAAATATACTTATAGCACAGAATGATGTACTACGCTCCGAGTTTTGCGAAGTGGAGGGTATACTGCATGTCCGCATCCGGGCAGTTGGCGTAGCTTTCAATTTAAATTTTCAGGATTTTTCAGGTCGGGAAAACAGCGAACAGTTTTGCATGGCCTGGATGATTGAAAAGTCCTACCAACCCTTGTCGTTTGCAAAAAATGAGTTCTATTCCTTCGTATTACTTAAAAAGGCTGATAACGAATATTACTGGTATCTGCAGATCCATCAACTTATCGCTGATGCTTATAGCGTTGGCCTGATGATTAGCAAACTGGCCTCTATATATGAGTCACTGATCAGGGATGAGCGTATTGCAGAAATAACAACGGCATCTTATACTGCGTATATTCAGGAAGAACAGGATTACTTCAATTCGGTGAAGTTTGAGCAGGATAAAAAATACTGGACAGCAAAATTTTCAGCCGCTCCCAAAGCCATTTCAGTAGGTATCCGGGATCAAAAAAAAGACCAGGTTCAATCTCAGAACATAAGAAAGCAGTTGTCTATCAGCAGGCCTTATTATAAAAAATTACAGCACTTGACCGCACAGCAGGGAGTCACCACGTTTCACTTTTTTCTTGGTTTACTTTATACTTATTTCGCCAGGATAAACCAAATAACCGATCTGGTTATAGGGGCCTCTTTGTTTGATAATCCCGCATTTAAAAACACATTGGGTTGTTTTTACCGCACCTTGCCGGTGCGAATGGATTACGGAGCTACAACTACTTTTACTGAGCTGCTTTCCTTCATTAAAAATGTGCTTTCAGAAACTACTGCACATCAGCAATTCCCGGCGGGTGAGATCTTAAATATAGTAAAAGCTGCGGGCTCCGATCCCTCTGCCTTATTTGCTATTTCCTTGTCTGTTGAAAAACAAGCGAAGGATATTCTTTTTAACGGATATGTGACAGAAATAATTGATTTACAATGCAATGCAAAAAAAATGTCACTCGCCGTTGCAGTACGAGAAAACGCTGATGATGAGCATATTTATATTGATCTTGACTTTAACTCCATTCATTGGGATGGGTTTTACATCGAACAATTTTTAGAACAATTCCTTTTTTTATTAGAAACCCTGATCAACAATCCGGAACAGGCTATCGGGTTAGTGCAGATCATTCCGGAACAAACAAAAGCTTTATTACTCAGGCCCGGGCCTGTAACCAAAATATCCCCCGGTACATTAACAGCACAATTTGAAAAGGCAGTCAAAGACTATGGTAACAACCTGGCCCTGGAATTTGAGGGTGAAAAACTGAGCTATGCTGAATTGAATAAGCAATCAAACGCTTTGGCACATTACCTGCGCAATCAATTTAAAGTATCATCGGGGCAGATTATCGCGTTCAGTATTCCAAAATCAAACAGGGCTATCATCACTATTTTGGGCATACTGAAATCGGGTGCAGCCTACCTGCCAATCGACCCCGCTTATCCCGAAGACAGGAAACTATACATGCTGGAAGATTCAGGAGCCTCCTTATTACTCGCTCAAAGTGATACCGGGATTCTCTCATTCAAAGGCAAAACTTTATTTGTGGATCAACAGGAATACCTTACTGAAAGTAAAACTGATCTTTTACCGCTCCATGGCCTGACTGATCCTTGCTATATAATTTACACAAGTGGCTCCACCGGTAAACCCAAAGGCGTAGTGGTTAAACATGAAGGCGTGGTGAATATCGTGCTCGATTATATGAGGGCGTTTCATATTCAACCAACAGAACGATGTTTGCAATTTGCCTCCTTATCGTTTGATGTTTCGGTGCTGGATATTTTCATGACCTTATTTTCAGGGGCAGCCTTATTCCCGGTATCAAAAGATATTATTGCTGATTTTAACAGCTTTGCTACCTTCATTAAGGAAAACAGCATCGATGTATTAGTATTGCCTCCTTCTTACCTCCGAAATTTGAACAAGGCATGTTTGTCAAAGGTCCGAGTATTAATTACTGCCGGGGAAGCCGCAATCCCCCGGGAAGAATTACAACTCCGCGACGATCAGGAATATTACAATGGTTATGGTCCGACAGAATGCTCTATATGTGTTACCCTTTATAAAGAAACAGATAATACAAATATCAATGTGCCTATTGGCAAGCCCATCAGTAATATACAGGCATTTATACTGGATAACAATCTGCAATTATTGCCATACGGCGTTCCCGGCGAAATTTTCTTTACGGGAATAGGTTTGGCCAGGGGCTATCTGAATAACCCGGAGTTAACTGCCGAAAAGTTTATCCCATCGCCTTTTGAACAGGGTAAACTGTTATACAGAACTGGAGATATTGGTAGGTGGCTGGCCGATGGCAACATCGAATATTCAGGAAGAAAAGACGATCAGGTAAAGATAAGGGGGCACCGGATTGAGCCCGGAGAGATTGAAGTAGCTTTAAAACTTCATGCGGCGGTACAAAACGTTGCTGTTGTGATAAACGAATCTCCTGAAAACGAAAAGAGTTTGTATGCCTTTATCGTTACACTAAGTGATGTGACAGCTGACGCATTGCATGCCTTTTTGAAAAAGAGCCTCCCGCATTACATGATTCCCGACAGGCTTTTTATTGTACCCCAAATTCCGCTTACTATAAATGGCAAGATAGATAAAAAGGCGTTGTTAAGTAATATCGTATCGGGATCAACCAAAGAATTTGTAAAACCGGCAACTCCAAGCGAGGTTTTGGTTTCTGCCATCTGGCAGGAATTACTTGCTGTTGAACAAATCAGCACCACAGACGACTTTTTTCAGTTGGGTGGCCATAGTTTAAAGGTTGGCCGGTTTATCAACAGGGTGTATAAACAAACGGGTATTAAGCTGGTATTTAAAGCGGTTTTTCAATCACCTGTGTTAAAAGATGTGGCGCGACTGATCGATGCCGGACAAAAAACAGTTTTGACCGAATTTGTAAAGGTTCCCCAGCGTGATCATTATCCCTTATCGCCATCGCAAAATGGCATCTGGCTTACTTCGCAACTCAGTGGACATGAAATACTTTACAATATCCCGCTCGCCTTTATAGTAAAAAACAAGCTTGATTTTAACGCATTACAAAAAGCATTTGATGCCCTTATTAACAAGCATGAAGCTTTGCGTACCTCTTTTACGGAAATTGGCGGGCTTCCATATCAAAACATACAAGCAGAAATAAAGCCCCAAATTGAGATCAGTCATTTTAATAAAGATATAAATAACCAGGTTGCTAATCTGTTAGCCTTACACCTGCATACCCGGTTTGACCTGGTAAACGGACCTCTTTTCAGGGTTAGTCTGGCGTATTTGAGTAATGAAAAATCACTTGTGGTATTCACCCTTCACCATATTATTGCCGATGGCTGGACTACACAGTTATTACTTGACGAACTAACGGAAAGCTATCAATTGCTGATTCAGGGAAAACCGATCAACAACGCCCAACAATTTCAATATAAAGATTATGCCGCATGGCTTCAGAAAATGATTGATGGGCCGGAAGGCGAAAAACAAAAAAGCTACTGGCAAAACAAACTGAAAAACACTCAACCGTTTTCTTTGGCCCGCTACGCCGGTAATAATACGGAGGGGCAAAAAGAAGGTGCCATTTATACGGTCAATTATTCGCCTGAGATAAAACACGGGCTCAAACAAATTGCAGAGCAATCAGGAAGTACCCTGTTTATAATTCTACAGGTCTTATTGAAAATTCTGCTCTTTAAGCTTACCAGGCAACGCGACATTATCATTGGTACTGCCGTATCCGGCCGAACAAAAGAGGAAACGGAAAAAATAGCAGGCTTGTTGATCAACACACTTGCGTTATATGACCAGGTTGAAGGGCATGAAACTTTTGCTGCGTTTCTGCAACAGGCTAAAGCCACGGCCTTGGAAGGATTGGAAAATCAATTGCTGCCATTTGATAAAGTTGTTGAATTGGTTCAACCGGAAACAAACGCGCTGTTTGATGTGATGATCTCTGTGGATGACCAAAAACTGCAAAGCAGCAATGATATTTTCAGCACAACAGATCCTATCCTCGATTTGTTAAACGATGTTTATAATGTAACCAAGTTCAATATCATCTTTAGCTTTGACACCAGTGAACAGGGTTTAGAACTCCGGATACTATATGATACCAGCTTGTTTGCCAGCAGTTATATCAAACTTATAGGCCGGTATTTTGATAACCTGGCCACACAGGTGACCGCCAATACAGCAAGTAATATTGATCATTATGCACTTTCATTTGGCAACGAGCCGGAACTTTTTGACCACCTGGACGTTTCCGGGGCCGTATTTGAATCAACCTATCCGCTTACAACATCTCAGCGCGATATTTATTTAACCAGCGTACTTGATCCGCAGGGTGGTGGTTTACGCCTATTGGCTTACTTTGAGATCCCAGGTTATATTGATGAAAACGATTGGAAAAGGGCCATTGAAAGGGTAACAAAGCGGGAGGATAGTTTACGCTCCGCTCTGATCATTAAGGATACCGAAGTATTTCAGGGAGTAAAAAAAGAAGCCGAAATCAGCTTTGATTTTTTTGATGTGAGCGATCAAAAAATTGATGATCTTAATCTGTTGGTAAAAAAATACTGCGATGATAACCAGGATCTGAACAAACCTTTTTTCAAGCATTATTTATTCAAAATAAATGAACAGCATTTTATAACGGCAACAAGCGCGCATCATATTTTCACGGATGGCGTTTCGTTCAAATTGCTGGTTGAAAAAATAGATGCGGAATACCATTTGATTAAAGCAGAGAAAGCTTTTGAAATTCAGCCGATAGTTCCTTATCGGGAATATGTTTTTAATCATCTAACCAAATTTGACACCCATGTAACCGAACAATTCTGGCAACAACAATTATCAAATACGCAGCCCTTATCTTACGCGGGGGCATTGGCAGCAGATGACCAGATCGTATCAGATGTACTGTATCTTTCCGATGATGAAATGCTGCAGATTAGCAATTATTGCAGTAATCATAAACTAAGACCGCCGCTTTTTTTTAAGGCGATCTATGCATTGCTTGTCAGATATTACTGTAATGCCGATCATGATTTCTGCATCCGCGAAAACCTGGCCGGCCGCAGCAGACGGCAATCAGCTATGATTGGGAGCTTATCTCATTGTTTCCCATTGCTTATTGAACATGACATCGTTAAAAACACGCTTTCATTTCCTGAGCTATGTCAATATCTGAAACAACAAAAAAACTCTGCTAACGAGTTTCAGCATATTTCCCTGTCTCTACAAAACCGTATTATTGGCGACGAAAAGTTATCGTTCTTTTATAATTACCAATATTTCAGCGCACCGGACACACAGTCGGCTATAAGTCCGCTGCAACAGGTTTACCACCTGATGGATAATCAATTGGAGCTAAGGATTGCCGAAATGCCGGATACATTTGAACTCAAGCTCGATTATAATGAACGCATTTTTAACGGAACGAATTTCCTGGCGCGTATCCGCCATATTTTAACACAAATTATACATGATGACCTTCCGCTAAACAGGATTCAGTTTTTAATTGCCGATGAGTTGTCAGAACTCAAAGCTTTTGGTCACCACGCCGGTCAAAAAGCAGAGAAGAATATTCTGGAGCTTTTTGAAGATCAGGTTAGGGTACACCCTGATAACACAGCCATTGTTTTCCGGAATAAAACAATAAGTTATGCTGATCTCGATGCCCGATCAGATATGGTGGCGGCACATCTGCAAAAGCTGGGTATTGTAAACGAAGATATTGTTGCCATAATGGTGGAGCGCTCGGCGTGGATGATCATAGCGTTACTGGGTGTTTTAAAAGCAGGCGCCGCATATTTACCCATTGATCATGAGTATCCACAGGAACGAATAGCTTACCTATTAAGCGACAGTAAAGCGTCCGTATTATTAACACATGCCACATGGCAGGAACGATCAGACGCTGACACAAAAGTGGTCATCATTGAAGATATCAAGGCAGATCGTCTCCCTGAAAAAAGACCGGTGAAACCGCACCAGCTCGCCTACGTCATCTATACTTCGGGAACAACCGGGCAACCCAAGGGGGTAATGGTTGAGCATCAGTCCCTGAATAACATAGCCCGTGCCTGGACACAGGCGTATGGCTTAAACACGTTTAAGGTGTCGCTGCTACAAATGGCGAGCTTTTCCTTTGACGTATTTACCGGCGATGTTATACGGGCACTCACCAACGGCGGCAAACTGGTTATTAGTCCGTCGGAGACCCGTTTGGAGCCAGCATCATTATATGAACTTATCCATGAACACCAGGTAAATATCTTGGAATCTACACCCGCTTTGATCATACCGCTGATGGATTATATTGATGCGCACAGCAAAGACATCAGCTTTTTAAAATTACTGATCCTGGGCTCAGATATCTGCCCTATAGCTCACTTCAGAAAGCTGGTAGAAAGGTATGCCCCAGCGATCAGGGTCATCAACAGCTATGGTGTTACCGAGGCTTGTATTGATTCGGGTTTTTATGAGGCCAGCGCAGATGCATTGCCCACATCAGGCAATACGCCTATTGGCAAACCGCTTGAAAATTATACCTACCGGGTTTGTAACAGCACACAGCAAATGGTGCCAATTGGTGTACCTGGGGAGTTGCTGATAGGAGGCGATGGCATTGCGCGCGGATACTTAGGTAAAGAGGTTTTAACAGCCGAAAAATTTATAACAGCCCCCCATGATCATCAAAGAATTTATAAAACAGGAGACGTAGTACGCTGGCTTCCCGATGGCAACCTCGAATTTGCGGGTCGTAAAGACGACCAGGTAAAACTACGCGGTTACCGTATCGAGCTACAGGAAATTGAAAGTATTGTTTTATCACAACCAGGTATAAAGGAGGCGATCGTTACAATTCACGGAACCGAAAACGAGAAAGAATTGATAGGCTGGTATACCAGCAAAACGGGCAATCCTATTACCAATCTAAAGGGGAGTATAAAGCAGCATTTGCCGGAGTACATGGTGCCTGCACATTTTATTTTGCTCGATAAGCTCCCTTTAACACCCAATGGTAAGATCGACAAGAAAGCATTGCCCGATCCATTGGCATATATAGATGGTGATATCCAGGTAACGGATACCCCGGAAACCGAAACGGAGCATTTACTATTGGCCATATGGCAGGATATTTTAAAAAGAATTCATATCGGTACAAAGGATAGCTTTTTTACATTGGGTGGTCATTCCTTAAAAGCCACCAATGCCGTTGCCCGCATATTCAAGGCCTTTCAGGTTAGCCTGCCATTGAATATTTTCTTTAACAACCCAACTATACAGGCTCAAGCAGCATATATTGACCGGCAACAAAAGGAAACCCGGGAACTGATCAAACCAGTACAGGGCAAAAGTTATTATCCTTTATCGTCTTCCCAAAAAAGATTATACCTCCTGCATCAGATAGAGGGCTCAGAAAATAGTTATAACTTGCCCAATGCTTTCTGGATACAGGGAGATATCGATGCGGATAGGTTAGAACAATGTTTTATTGATCTGATTGCGCGACATGAGATATTAAGAACGGCTTTTACCATGCGGGATGGGGAGCCAGTACAGATCGTTAAAGATCAGGTGTCTTTTAGGATCGAACGCACAACCCCATCTGATAGAGATATAGATCGTATCATCAGCTCCTTTGTGCAAACTTTTGACCTGTCTGCACCACCCTTACTGCGTACCCATTTATATGATTTTGAAGATCAGCGAAAACTGTTCCTGCTGGATATGCACCATATTATTTCGGATGGTGTTTCTGCAAATTTATTGACTGGGGAATTGATCAGGCTGTATAACGGCGAAAAACCGGAAATCCCTCATATCCAGTATAAAGACTTTGCGGTATGGCAAAATCAGTTCCTGACATCCGAAACAATAAAAGAACAGGAAAAATATTGGCTGGAACGATTTTCAGATGAAGTGCCGGTGCTCAACCTGGAAACAGATTTTGCAAGGCCAACCCTAAAGGCCTTCCGTGGCAGGAAAAAATACCGCCAATTGGCCGATGCTATTTGCGCCGACCTGGAAAAAATGAGTAATCAATCGGGGTATACCATTAACCAATTACTGTTAACTATATTTAAGGTTCTGCTTTATAAATATTCGGGTAACGAGGATATTGTTGTGGGTACACCCGTAGCCGGGCGTACCCGGGCCGAGCTGGATCATACACTGGGTATGTTTGTAAATACGCTTGCCCTAAGATCATCCATTTCGGGCGGTAAAGTTTTTAAAGATTTTTTAGCCGGGGTAAAACAAACCAGTATTGAAGCTCTGAAAAATCAGGATTACCCGTTTGAGTTGCTGATTGATAAACTGGATATCAAGAGGGACATGAGCCGCAACCCTTTGTTTGATGTCATGTTTTCCTTTTTTCATGAAGAGCAAGCAGAGCTTCGCCTGGGGGATGCCCGTTTTGAACCGATCAGCAATATTGATGAAAGCAGTAAGTTCGACCTGCTTTTACAGGCTACTAAAACCGATAAGGGAATTGATCTGATACTGGAGTACAGCACCGATCTTTTCAGTGATCATACCGCTTCGCAGCTCCTTGATCATTATGAGCATCTGCTCGGGGAGATCATGCCCAATCTTAACAAAACCATTGGCGAGATCAACATCCTTACACCCGCAGAGGAAAAACAGATCCTGACCAATCTTAACAATACCGCTGCTAATTACCCTGCGGATAAATGCCTGCATCAGCTATTTGAAGAACAGGTTTCCAGGTTTCTCCAAAAAACGGCGTTAGTGTGGAATGGGCAGGAGATCAGTTATTCAGAACTCCATACAGAAGCTGACTGCGTTGCCGCCGCCATACGATCTGCTTTACCATCGGCAAAAAATCCCATCATTGCCGTTCTTCTGGATAGGGGCCCGGAGATCATCGTAGCTCTGCTGGGTATCCTGAAAGCCGGTGGTGCTTATCTGCCGATCGACCCCGATTACCCGGCGGAGCGTATCCAATATATGCTGGATGATAGTACAGCCCCTGTACTGATCACCCATTCGGCCATTAACTCCGTTTTTAATTACAATGGTACGATCATACAAATAGATCGGTTAGAAAGTTTCGGGTCTTATACTGGCGTTACGGTTATGCCGGATGATCTGGCGTACATCATTTATACATCGGGCTCTACGGGCAAGCCCAAGGGAGTTATGATCGAACACCGGAATGTGGTACGGTTGTTATTCAACGATAAAAATCTATTTGATTTTACAGAAAAAGATACCTGGACACTTTTCCATTCCTATTGTTTTGATTTTTCTGTTTGGGAAATGTACGGCGCTTTATTGTTTGGAGGCAAGCTGGTTATTGTTCCAAAAATCGTAGCACAAAGCCCCAAAGAGTTCTTGCGCCTATTGAAAGATCAAAGAGTCACCATACTGAACCAAACACCCGGCTCTTTTTATAATATTATCGAGGAAGAGATGGATCAACCCGAATCAGCTATCGATATACGCTATGTGATATTCGGTGGTGAGGCCTTAAAGCCCGGAAAGTTAAAGCCTTGGAATGAAAGATATCCAAATTGCAGGCTGATCAATATGTACGGCATTACCGAAACTACGGTACATGTAACTTATAAAGAAATAACCAGCCGGGAAATTGCGCGCAACACCAGTAACATCGGCAAACCGATCCCAACGCTTTCATTGGTGATATTGGATCGTGATGCCAAGCTGGTTCCTGGAGGCGTAGCCGGAGAACTCCATGTTAGCGGCGCCGGTCTGGCCCGGGGCTATCTTAACCGGCCTGAGTTAACCACGGAGCGATTTATTGACCATCCTTACATTTCCGGTGAAAAATTGTACCGTACCGGCGATCTGGCCAAAATGCTTCCCAACGGCGATTTTGAATACCTGGGCCGTATAGATCACCAGGTAAAAATACGCGGTTTCAGGATTGAGCTTGGCGAGATAGAAAACAAGTTATTGTTGCACCAGCAAGTAAATGATACACTTGTTATTGACAAAGACGATGATACCGGTACTAAATATTTATGCGCCTATATCGTAAAAAGCGGGCCGCTGATGAGTATTGAATTAAGAAAGCACCTGGCGACTTTTCTCCCCGACTACATGATCCCGGCCTTTTTTGTGATCATGGAAAGTTTTCCTTTGACAGGCAATGGAAAAATCGACAGAAAGCGCCTGCCGCTACCTGAAGGAACAGATCAATCCGCTGCAGTTTATGAAGCCCCTGTGACCGCAGTAGAACAAAAACTGGCCGAACTTTGGCTGAAAGTATTGAACGTATCACGGGTGGGTTTAAATGATCATTTTTTTGAGCTGGGGGGGCAGTCGTTAAAGGCGGCTCAGTTAGTAGCTCTTATCCATAAACATTTTCAGGTAGAGGTATCCATCAAAAATATATTTACTACGCCTTATTTCCGCGACCTGGCTGCATTGATCAGCGATGGAACCCAGTCATTGTACCATACCATTGAGCAGGCACCGGTACAATTGAGCTATCCGGCATCATCATCAGAAAAGAGGTTGTTTATCCTGAATCAGATCGATAACTCCGGCGTCTCTTACAACGTTCCGGGAGTATATGCCATTGATGGCAATATCGACATCGAAAAATTCCGGCAGGCAGTATTAGCCATCACGAACAGACATGAAATTTTGAGAACCTGTTTTGTTATCGAAAACAAGGAGGTAGTGCGGAAGATAAAGGGGGATATCCATTTTGATGTGGCGCTCATTAATGGCGACGATGACGCGCTTACAACTGCTATCAACACATTTATCGAGCCTTTTGATCTTTCCAAAGCTCCTTTAATAAGGGCGAGCTTGTTAACAACAAATTCCGGACAAAATTTTTTCATGATCGATATGCATCATATCATCGCGGATGGAGTTTCTGTAGATAATTTCATTCGTGAGCTTTCTGCTATGTATAGTGGGGAGGCGTTATCTCCATTAAACATACAGTATAAGGATTTTGCGGTTTGGCAAAAAAACTGGCTATCCTCGGCAGGTGCAGGTGCGCAAAAAGCATTCTGGCAATCGCAATTTGCAGACGAGATACAACCTGTAAATATGTCGGCCGACTTTAACCGGCCACTTACCAAATCATATGCAGGGGATGTGTTTAGTTTTCAGATCCCTGAACAACTTATTGCGGATATAAAGAACATCTGTAAGGCAAACGGCGCAACCCCCTTCATGGTGATGCTGGCCGCCTATAATGTCCTTCTTTCCAAGTATAGTAGCCAGGAGGACATCATTGTTGGTACCCCGGTTTCCGGTCGTTCCCATGCTGATGTTCAGGATCTGATCGGCATGTTTGTGAACACGCTTCCTTTACGAAACTTTCCGGCCGGTGATAAAAGCTTTACAGACTTCGTACTTGAAGTAAAAGAAAACGTCTTAAAATCATTGGAAAATCAGGATTATCCGTTCGAGCAATTGCTTGACGACCTGGAGATCAAACGCGACGTGAGCCGTAACCCGCTTTTTGATCACCTATTCACTTACCGTACAGACAATATCAAGGAGTTACAAGTAGCCGACCTTCGTTTAAAAAATATCCCGGCGCCGCAGCATGTCGCCAAAATGGATCTGTCATTAGAAATAGTGGAAGAGGAGCAAGGCAGTCTTTTCGCCGTCATAGAATACGCTACCACGCTCTTCAAGCCGCAAACCATAAAAAGACTGGCCCTGCATTTCAACCAGGTACTGGAACAGATCGTCATCAATCCTCACATCAAGTTAAAAGACATTGAATTAGTTACCGCAGAAGAAAAAGAGCAGCTCATTCATCAGTTTAATTATCAAACCGGTGGCCCTAAAATTGAGGACGCCAGACATATGTATGATCTGTTTGAGGAGATCGCTGCCCGTTATCCTGATAACGTAGCCGTTGAAGCAGGGGCTGATACCATCACTTACAAGATTTTGGGTGAACGCGTAATTCAGCTGGCGGATATTTTAATTAGTAAAGGCTGCGCCCCGGATAAAATAGTGGGACTATATACTGATCGCTCTGTTGATATGATAGCCGGCATTCTCGCTATCCTCCGGTCAGGAGCGGCCTATTTGCCTATTGACCCGGATTATCCGCAGGATCGAATTAAATACATGCTGGAAGACAGCGCTGCCGTTTTAGTGATCACTCAAAGCGAGCTAAGCCAAAATCTTCCATCCGCTGTTAATCAACTTTTCCTGGATGATTTACATGGATCGTCCGAAGCAGTAAAACGTGTCGACCGATCGCCTAGTGACGTTGCTTATGTGATATACACCTCCGGCTCAACCGGTAAACCCAAAGGGGTACAGATCGAACACCGGTCGTTATATAATTTCATTTTTTCTAACGCAGCAATATATAACAACGGGTTTAGCAGTAATGATATCTGTACTGCTTTCAGTTCCGTTTCATTTGATGCCAGTGTATTGGAAATATTTATTCCATTGGCCTTTGGCGCTAAGCTGGTTATCGTTCCCCGGAAAGATGTATATGATGTTCATACTTTGGCAGATATCCTGGTTGAAAAACAGGTTACCTTCAGCTTTGTTCCACCATCTTTGCTTCGCCCGCTTTACCAGGTTTTAAAAAACAAAGAGACATTGCACCTCAATAAATTAGATGTAGGCGCCGAATCTGTAAAGGATGATATTTTGCGTGATTATGCCGGTCTGAAGAGGGATTTGCAAATCGTAAATAGCTATGGCCCTACCGAAGCTGCTATAGTTAGCGCCTGTTATCCATACACCTTAGCAAATATGCCAGGTGGTAACGTGCCGATTGGCAAACCTATTCATAATGTACGCCTTTATGTGGTAAATGAATACATGAAACTGCAGCCGGTGGGTGTGCCGGGAGAGCTTTGCATTGCAGGAGTAGGACTGGCTAGGGGCTATTTGAACAATTCCGAATTAACCAAAGAAAAATTTATTGACAACCCGTTTGAACCCGGACAAAAACTATACAAAACCGGCGACCTAGTTAAATGGCTGCCCGACGGAAATATCGATTTCATCGGGAGAAAAGACCAACAGGTAAAGATCCGTGGCTTCCGGATAGAACTGGGTGAGATAGAAGCAAAGCTGATGGCTCATCCCGAAGTAAAGCAGGTACTGGTCATAGATAAAACAGACAACAGCGGAAACAAGTTTCTTTGTGCCTACATTGTCAGTACTCAACGTTTACCATCGACAGAATACCGCACTTACCTGAGCAGGGAATTGCCAGTTTACATGATACCGGCTCACTTTATTACGTTGGAACGCTTCCCATTAACCAAAAGCGAAAAAATTGATCGTAACGCACTTCCAATGCCTGATACAGAAACCAAATCGCTTAATCATGAATTGGTGGTGCCGGCCAATGCGGCCGAAAGAACGTTATTGGAGATCTGGAAAACCGTATTGGAACTTGATCGCATAAGCGTTATCGACAACTTTTTTGAACTCGGTGGCAACAGCCTGAAAGTGATCAATATGCTCAGATTGGTCAAAGATTCGATGGGGGAGGTCTTAAAAGTAAATGATCTGTTTGATAAACCCACCATCCGGGAGCAGGCTTCTGTCATGTTAAAAAATCATGTAAATAGTATAGAAAACACCAAAAAAGCAAGAAGAGTAGAGTTTTAACCCCTAAAAATAAAATCAATAATGATCATCAAAAACATCGCGATAATAGGTGCCGGCGTAATGGGACAGGGCGTATCCTATCAATTTGCAAAGTATAACTATAACATTACACTGATTGATATTGCCGACAGCGCCCTGGAAAATGCCAGAAAAAACATCCGGAATATTGAACGCCTTGACAAAATGTTGCACAAATCAACAAGCAATGTCAATGTGTTGGATAAGATAACTTTTACATCAGATCTCTCTACCCTTTCCACAGCAGATTTCATTATTGAAAACATTACCGAAAATATAACGCTCAAAGAAACGCTGTACCAGAAAATAAAGGCGCATATAGCCGATCATGCTTTGTTGGCTGTAAATACGTCGGCGGTGTCTATAACTCGGTTGGCCTCCTTTTTAAAGCATCCGCAAAATGTAATGGGTATTCATTTTATGAATCCGGTGCATCTAAAGCCCACCGTTGAAGTGATTAAAGGATATCACACTACTTCTGAAACCATTGATGCCACGCAAGAGCTTTTACAAGCCGTTAATATGACCGGCGTTGTAGTAAATGATATGCCGGGATTTATTTCCAACCGGGTGCTGATGCTCACCGTAAATGAAGCTGTTTTTGCCTTACAGGATGGCGTAGCGGGAGCAGCAGACATCGACAAGATATTCAGGGAATGCTTTGGTCATAAAATGGGACCGCTGGAAACAGCCGACCTGATCGGGCTGGATACTATTCTGTATACCCTTCATGTATTGTTAAGCAGTTATAACGATACCAAATTCCGACCGGCACCCCTACTTACCAAAATGGTCGATGCCGGCTTGCATGGCAGAAAAAGTGGCGAAGGCTTTTATAAATACAACTAAATACATCCAAAAAATCTAAAAAATGACATCATCAGCCCAAACAAACACCAAATCAACGATCAGGGATTTTCTTCAAAAAAGGATAGGCTCTGAAGTAAGTTTTACCAACGAGGACGACATTTTTAAACTTGGCCTTGTCAACTCGCTGTTCGCTCTTGAACTGGTGGTGTTTCTGGAAAACACATTCAACATAACCGTTGAAAATGAAGACCTAAACCTGAACAACTTCAGCACATTGAATAACCTGGAACAGTTTATTCAAAAAAAGAAAAACTAATAATATCCTGACTCATGGATCTGGAACTAACCGCCATACAAAAAGAACTAAAAGCTGAATTTAAAGCCTTTGTGGATAAGGAATTGCTCCATCAGGCTAATGAATATGATAAGCAGGGTTTTATTCCCCAGGAGCTTATTCAAAAACTTGGCGCAAGCGGTTATCTCGGAGCTACCATCCCGGCGCAATTCGGTGGGCGGGGGATAGATCAGATCAGCTATGGCATTCTGAATGAAGAAATAGGCCGGGCCTGTTCATCAACACGGAGTTTAATAACCGTACACTCCTCGCTCACCGCCGAAACCATACTTCGCTGGGGAACAAAAGCACAAAAAGAAAAATGGTTACCCTTGCTTGCCAGCGGCACAAAACTGGCGGCTTTCGGCCTGTCAGAACCTGAAGCAGGCAGCGATGCGGCAAGCATCAAAACAGCATACCAGGAGCAAGGTTCGGGCTATGTATTGAACGGTCATAAAAAATGGATCACCTTTTCGCAGATAGCAGATTTGTTTGTGATCATTGCACAAGGGATAAATGGCATAACCGCATTCGTAGTAGACCGTGATACGCCCGGCCTAACCATAAAGCCCTTGGATGGAATTTTAGGAACCCGGGCTTCGATGTTAGGTGAAATATACTTAAAAAACTGCGAGGTGCCTGCCGAAAACATATTGGGCAAAATTGGTTGGGGATTACAGCAAATAGTAAGTACCGCTTTGGATAACGGGCGGTATAGTGTGGCTTGCGGCTCATTAGGTATAGCCAGGGCTTGTCTCGAAGACAGTATCCATTACACTAAAACACGAAGCCAGTTTGGTCACCTTTTGAAAGATCATCAACTCATTAAGCAAAAAATCACCAATATGATAATCGAAGTAAAAGCAGCCAGTCTTTTGTGCCGCAATGCCGGTTATCTGCGTGATAAAAAAGATCCGGATAGCATTATACAAACCAATGTAGCTAAATATTATGCATCACGAATAGCTAATACTATTGCAGCAGACGCGGTACAGTTACATGGTGCCATAGGGTGTCATGACAGTCTTTCTATCCAGCGCTATTTCCGTGATGCCCGCATTATGGAAATTATTGAAGGCTCAACAGAGATTCAACAGATACTCATTGCCGATCATGGCATAGCAAGTTTAAGCTCCATTTTATAATCAACAGCATGACAGGCATTCAATCTATCAAAACATATACACCCGGCACTCCGTTGCCCATCAATACGCTACAGGAAAAGGAATCACTGAGCGAGAGTGAGTTGGCTTATTTTAACACCTGCGGCATAAATACTATTTATGATTCCGGGGATATTACCAGCTATGAATTAGCCAAAGGCGCCTGCGAAAAACTCTTACAGGAAACCGGAACAGAAGCCTCATCTATTGACCTGATCATTTATTTACAAAGCCGGATGCCCGAGCATTTTATCAGCTCAGAAGCAACCCGTTTACAATATGATATCAAAGCACATAAGGCACTTAGCTTTGCCATATCCAACCTGGGTTGCGCAGATAGCTCGATGGCCTTAAAACTTGCTAAAGATTTTTTGATTGCCAACCGTAAAGCCACAAATGTGCTGATCTGTTATGGCAATAAGTTATTTTCCAATTACCGTTTTCGTTACCCGGTTACCATTATGGGCGACGGTGGCGTAGCAGCATTGATTTCCAGAACAGATGACCACCAGATCACAGACCTGCATATAGAGACAAACGGGCATTACTGGGACCTGTTTAAACTGGAATATCGTGGTAAAAGCTTTGATCAATATAAAGAAGAGTGCAGCGATATCAGAAAGTATGGCTTTGAACTGGCCATTGAAAGTAAAAATCGCTTCAAGGAGATCAACGATTCTATCTTAAAACGCAACGGACTTTCGGTACAGGACATCAGCCATTTTATGTTACAGAATATCTCATCAAGAGCATATGAATATTATCAATCGGCCTTTGATATCCGGATTTCCCCGATATGCGCTATGAATCTTACCCAGTATGGGCACCTGGGAGCCGGGGATATTTTTCTGAACTATCAAACCGGTATGGAATCGGGAATATTTCAAAAAGGGGAAAAGATATTGATCATGAACAACAGTCCGGTAGCCGCATGGAGCACTTTGTTAATGGAGGTTTAAAATATGGATGAAAAAACAATTATGAAAAGCGAAGTAGCCGAATTAAAAAAAACACCGAAAAAGAAGGTGATCAAATGCGTGGTATGGGATCTTGACCATACCATATGGCATGGCATTCTTTTGGAAGGCGACCGGCTTGAATTGCGCCAGGGCATTGTTGATATCATTAAAACATTGGATAGCTGGGGCATCATCAATTCCATCGCCAGTAAAAACAACCCTGAGGATGCTATTCATATGCTGGAAAGCTTCGGTATCAGGGAGTACTTTTTGTATCCGCAAATTGGCTGGGGCTTAAAATCAAATGCGATCGGTAAAATAAAAGAAAAGCTGAACATCGGCATGGATGCCATTGCATTTATAGACGACCAGCCTTTTGAAAGAGATGAAGTATCCTTTGTTTATGATCAGGTTACCTGCCTTGACATTGATCAAATCGATAACATTCCTGAGATGTTTAAACCTCGTTTTATCACTGAAGAATCGGCCTTGCGTCGTAAAATGTATCAGGATGATGATATCCGTAACCAGGAAGAGCAGGAGATTGGTAACAATCGGCAGTTTTTAGAATCCTTACAGCTTGATTTTCTGATCCAACCGGCATCAATAAACGACTTGCGGAGAGTGGAGGAGCTCACCCTGCGCACCAATCAGTTAAATGCCACGGGTTATGCCTATACCTATGACGAACTGGAGCAATTGATCAAGTCGGCAAATCATCATCTTTTTGTGGCCGAACTGACAGACAAATATGGCTCATACGGCAAAATAGGCGTAGCCATGGTAGCCTGTGAAAATGATATATGGACGTTGAAATTACTACTGATGTCGTGCAGGGTAATGTCAAGGGGCGTAGGTGGTGTATTGTTAAACTACATCATGAACCTGGCTAAAGAAAACGAAAAAAAATTACACGCTGAGTTTTTACCAACCGACAGGAACCGGCTGATGTACGTTACCTACAAGTTTGCAGGATTTGCAGAAGCGGGAAAGCTGGAGAATGGTGGTGTGCTGTTGGTGCATCCTTTAACTGATTTTATCGCATACCCCGAGTATACAAAAGTTACCATAGGAAAATGAAAGATATCGCGATCATAGGCATTTCAGGAAGGTTTCCGGAAGCCAATAATTTAACTGAGTTTCGGCAAAATCTGATTCAGGGGAAGGACAGCGTACGGCTGATCTCTTTTGAAAGAAAATCGGCGACCTCCATCACCTTAAACAAAGAGTTTATGGGAATTGGCTTTATAGAAGATATAGACAAATTTGATCATAAATTTTTCAACATCTCAAAAGGCGAAGCCGAAAATATGGACCCACACCAGCGCATACTGATGGAGGTTGTTTATGAAGCCATGGAAAGTGCCGGTTATGATATTGACTTTTTTAATGGCTCGGAAACCGCTGTGTTCATAGGAGACACTGTACAGGACTATTATCAACTGGCCGAGCGCTTTGATCCCACATTGGTAACCGGAACAACCAGCGCCACTACCGCAGGCAGGATATCCCGTTTCTTTAATTTAAGAGGCAGTGCTGCCATGGTGGATACGGCCTGTTCATCCTCTCTGGTGGCTGTGCACATGGCTTGCAATGAGCTTTTTATGGGCGATGCAGATTATGCTTTGGCATGCGGTGTTCGGTTTATTTTATTCCCTGATGAAAAAAACGGAACTGTTGATCTGGGGATCATGTCGGCCGATGGTAAAACCAGGAGCTTTTCGGCTGATGCAGATGGCTCCGGAGCGGGCGAAGCTGTAGGTTGCGTGCTATTAAAACCGCTGGATAAAGCACTGATAGATAATGATATTATTTATGCCGTTATCAAAGGATCAGCAGTGAACCAGGATGCGCAGCTATCCGGAAGTTTGACTGCTCCCAGCAGCCAGGCCCAGGCCGAGGTTATTCAAAAAGCATGGAAAAAGAGCAAGGTCGATCCGGCTACGATCACCTATATAGAAGCCCATGGTAGTGGTACCAAATTGGGCGATCCCATTGAAATTGCCGGGATAGACCAGGCATTCAAAGGCATTACCGGCAACAAACATTTTTGTGCAGTATCTTCTATTAAAAGCAATATTGGGCATACCGGTGGAGCCGCCGGTATTTCTGGTTTAATCAAGGCGGTATTATCCCTTCAATATCAGGAACTATATCCCTCGGTTCATTTTGAAAAACCCAACCCATTTATCGATTTTAAAAACTCGGTTACCTATATTAATACCGGCTATAAAACCTGGGATGCTCCATTTCCGAGAAAAGTGGGTGTAAGTTCCTTCGGCCTTAGCGGAACCAATTGTCATGTATTGTTAGAGGAGGCACCAGCTATTCATTTAAAAAATAATCTTCCCGGAGAGCTTCTTTTCAATTTCTCGGCAAAGTCGGCCAATAGTTTAAATGCTTATCTGGATGACTTTTCAAAATATGTGATCCAAAATGAGGATAAGGCATTGGCCGATATCAGTTATACGCTGAATACGGGGCGCAAACATTATCAACACCGGGTTTCTATACTTGCTTCTTCACGGGAAGAATTAGTCCAAAAAATTAAAACACGGCCGGAAATCATCGCAGGGAAACCGCTAAAAAAATTGATCTTTATATTCTCCGGTGACTCTATCATAAGTGATCTGCTTTTAACAACCCTGTCAAACAATCATCCCGAATTAAATAGATACATTAAGGAATGTGCAGTACACTACACCGTCGCAAATGCTGCTATCAACCGGTTTGTACTTCAATATGCATTGTTCCGGTTTTTAGAAAAAATGGGAATAACCACCGAGAATTTGTTAGGCATTGGAACAGGGGATCTGGTAGTAGCAACCATTTTGAATGAACTATCGCTGGAAGATGCCATCAAACAATGCACTGATGATGAACCGCTGGCCAATGACATGGATAAAAGACTCATCAGTCTGGTTGAAAGGGAGGCAGAGGACGGTAAAGTAGCATTTGTTGAATTAGGTCCAATAGGTGCTTTATCGGGAGGTTTGCTTCAGTTAAATTATCCGGATAAAGAATTTCTTTACTCCGTTATTCATCTGGAAAACTCCCCGCTCGAAATCATACAAGCGCTGTATTTGTTACAATTCCCTATCAACTGGAATGCCTGTTACACTCCAGCAAATAGCAAGAAAGTGGCCTTGCCTTATTATCATTTTGAAAAAATAAGGTGTTGGTTAAAAGAACCTTTAAAACCGGAAAATTTTGATTCTCTTGATGTGCCAAAACATATTTCTGAAACAGAACCTGAAACCACCATCAACATTCAGAAAAATCAGGCTGTTATTCACGAGGGATGGTCGGCTATGGAGAAACGGATTGCAGCTATCTGGATAGATGCCTTAAAACTGGAAGAGCTTTCCCTGGATGACGATTTCTTTAAACTGGGTGGCCATTCTTTAATGGCAACTAAAGTTATTTCCATCATTGAAAAAGAGTTTGGAATTAAGCTGGTATTTAAAGATATTTTCACTTTTGCTACTGTAAAGAGCCTGGCCAAGGGTGTAGAAGAGCTCATAGCTAATGGTACGCAAAAGGCGTCTTATCAGGAAATACAACCCGCCCCTGTACAGGCTTATTATCCTTTATCCGAAGCACAACTACGCTTATGGCTGATAGCCCAGATGAGTGAGGATACAACGGCCTATAATTTGCCAACTGCGCTGATGCTCGAAGGCCAACTTGATGTGGATCGATTAGAAAATGCTTTCCGTACATTGATCAGCCGACACGAAAGCATGCGAACCAGCTTTCACGAGGAAAATGCCCAGCCTGTACAAATGGTGCATCAGGAAGTTACCTTCTCTATACAAACGGTCACGGGCAGCGGAGATCTGAATGAAGCATTCAAAGCGTTTCTTCAACCATTTGATCTGACACAAGCGCCCTTGCTTCGGGTCGGTCTGTTAACCATTAAACCCAACAAGTATTTATTGCTGCTGGATATTCATCACATTATTTCAGATGGTGTTTCATCCGCCGTTATCACCTCTGAATTGGTGAAGCTTTATCACCATGAGGAACTCCCGGAATTGAAGATCCAATACAAGGATTTTGTGGTATGGCAGCAGGAATTATTTGCAAACGGTTTTATGCGGCAGCATGAGCAGTTTTGGCTGCAACAGTTTGCTACAGGAGTGCCAGTATTAGAATTACAAACCGACAAACCCCGGCCAGCTACCCAATCCTTTAACGGTGATAAATTACTTTTCGAACTTTCTGCCGATGAGGTAAAAAACATCCAGACCATGTCGTCCGCAGCAGGTGTAACGCCATTTATGTTTTTACTGGCGGTTTATAATATCCTGCTATATAAATACACGTATCAGGAAGATATTGTGGTAGGTTCGCCTATTGCCGGCCGCTCACATAATGGCCTGGACAATGTTGTAGGCATGTTTGTAAATACCCTGGTATTAAGAAATAACCCGGCCAAAGAAAAAACATTTGTACAGTTTCTGGATGAGGTAAAAACCGGCGCATTAAATGCGTATGAGCATCAGGATTATCCTTTTGTTTTATTGGTTGAGAAACTGAACCTGAAAAAAGACCCTTCACGAAATTCATTATTCGATGTGATGTTCGTACTTCAGAATATTGCTTCACCAGAGATCAGACTGGATAAGGTAACCATCACCGACCACCCCATCAATACCGGGATAGCGCAATTTGATCTGCTGATGGAAATCAATGAAAGCAGAGACAATTGGCCCGTAAAAATTGAATATAACACTGCGCTGTTTGAGGCAGAAAGTATTTTGCTGATGAAAGAAAGATTCATCGCCTTATTGCATAGTGTTTTTGCAGGCCCTGATAAAACAATTGATGAACTATCTGTTAAAATAGCCGCTGATATGGTTAGCGAGCCTGATGATCTGGATATTTCGTTCAATTTTTAAATGAATTTAAAAAAGCCCCCTAACGCCATCTACCGAAATGAATAACGATAACGCCCTCCAACATAAAATTGCAATTGATTATTGGCTGGAAAAAACCGGACGATATGAACCTTCAGAAATTGCAGCTACAACAATGCTTGGCTCCACTCAGGCCAGACATTTTCAGTCGTTCATACTTCCCGGGGAAACAGCTGCTATCTTAAAAAAAATAAGTAACGATAAGGATGCCGGAATCTATGTGTTTTTACTTGCTGCATTAAATATTCTTATTCATCAATATACAGATGCTGCACATGTGCTGATAGCAAGCCCGGCGCCTGTATTGGCAGGTGAGTCAGCGATAATAGCCCCGTTGTTTTTAGAGACGAACATTGATGCAAAGGCCGATATCAGGCATTTACTTTCTACTTTACAAAAGGAACTAAAAGAAGCCAACCATCATAAAATATATCCCTTTGAAAAGTTCAAAGAAAAATTCAGCATCAATAACGGCTCAACATCTTCATTGTTTAATTGTTCATTTACTTATATCCCTTTTACCGGTAAAAATGAATTTGAAGAACAATCAAGGCTTTCCTTTGCTATTGACAAAACGGGCGAATCATTTGAAATAAAGATCGGATACACTGGTAATTATGCTGATTGGTTTATTTCCCAACTGGGCAATCATCTGATGCATATTGTGTTTTTTATAGCCAACAATCCCACAGAAGAAATAGCCGTAGTTCCGCTTTTATCTACAGATGAAAGGCGAAATATTCTAAAAACGTTCAATAGTACCGAGGTCGAATTTGCAGAGAGGGATATGTCTGTTATAGAAATGTTTGAAAAACAGGTATTGCAAAATCCGGAGCAAACAGCAATTCGGTTCAACGGAACTGAGATATCCTATCAAGGATTGCAATCACGGTCATTACAGCTGGCCAAGCTATTAAGGGACAACGGCATTCAAACCAATAACGTAGTAGCATTGATCTGCAACCGGTCGGAACATATGATCACCGGAATGCTGGGTGTGTTAAAAGCGGGTGCTGCTTATTTACCTATTGATGCAGATATTCCCGATGAACGCATTGATTATATTTTGAAAGATAGCTCCGCTCAAACCATCCTGACCACCAAAGACGTGCTGGCCTCAAAACCCCAGTTATTTGTCGATCATGCAAATAAGATCATTCTGTTGGATGATATAGCCGGCTCAACAGCTGTTGCTGATTTTAGTATAAAAAATACGCCCGACGATCGGGCGTACATCATCTACACATCAGGCTCAACCGGCAGGCCGAAAGGCATTACTATTTTGCACAAGGGCTTTGTTAACCTGGTGCTGGCATTCAAAAACTTATATGCCACCGGCTTTAATACAAATGACCGCTGCCTGACCCTGGCCAATATTGCCTTTGACGCAAGCGTGGGCGAGATCTATATGGCCTTAACAAGCGGATCAACACTGGTTATCCTGGATACGGAATATCTTTTTGATACCACCAAACTGGCCACTTTTATTGTACAGGAAAACATTACGTTTGCTTATGTACCTCCTGTATTATTAAAAGATCTTCATCGTGATTTAAAGCCCTTTGGTTCTGCAATTAAACTCAATAAATTATTTGTTGGCGTTGAAGCCATTAAGGATACTTTGCTTTATGATTACTGTACATTAATAAAGGACATTGATATTGTTAATGCCTACGGGCCAACAGAAACAACCGTTATCTGCAGCGCATTAAATTATAAACCACAAATCCCTGTAGGTGAAAATGTTTCTATCGGAACTCCCATTCCCAATTACCGGATATACATATTGAATAATGCCCTTGAACCCCTTCCGGCAGGGGTACCGGGGGAGGTGTGTGTTGCAGGGGATGGCGTATCGCACGGTTATCTAAATAACAGTGAATTAAATACGCTCAAATTTATAGATGATCCTTTTCACAAGGGCGAAAAAATGTTTAAAACCGGCGATTTAGCTAAATGGACGCCGGAAGGCAATATCATTTTTATTGGCCGAAAAGATAACCAGGTCAAGATACGCGGCTATCGGGTAGAACTTGGCGAAATAGAATCTGTTCTGGTAAACCATCCCCAAATAAAAGAAGCTGTTGTATGCGCCTTTGACGATGAGATGGGAAGCAAATATTTATGCGCCTATTTTGTGCCATTATCAGAAGTCGCGACATCCGAACTTCGAAGTTATTTATCAAAACTGTTACCCGAGTATATGGTGCCTCCCCGGTTTGTGGCCATTGAACAGATTCCCGTTACCGCCAATGGAAAAACCGACAGGAGAAAACTACCCCGCCCGGAAAGTGTGGAAAAAGTTATTGGGGCCCATGACTTATCCTCCAACGAGACAGAAGAGAAACTGGTATCCATATGGCAAGAACTGTTAAATGTTCGCCGAATTGGTGTGCATGAAAACTTTTTTGAATTAGGTGGTCATTCCTTGAAAGTGGCCAGGCTTATTTCCATTATTCTGCAGGAGTTTCATGTAGAAGTTCCCTTCAGGCAAATATTTACCTGTGGGTCCATCAAACGCCTCGCCGCATATATTGAAAAAGCAGAAAGATCGGTTCAATTTCAGATCCATCAGGCTCCGGTGTCAGATCGCTATCCTGCCTCATCGGCTCAAAGAAGATTATACCTGAGTTATCTTTTAAATAAAGAAGTAACCAATTACAATATGCCCCTGGCATTCGAGTTTAAGGGTACTGTTGATGTAAACAAGCTTGAAAAAGTTTTTAAAGAGATCATCGAACACCAGGAAGCATTCAGAACCAGCTTTACGGTTATTGATGGGGCTGTTGTTCAGGAAATATACAAAGAAGTTCCGTTTGAACTATCAGTCATACAAGCCGTTGATAACAATCCTGAGCGGCAGATACTCAATCTGATCCGTCACTTTGATTTGAGCCATGCGCCACTGTTAAGGGCATTTTTTATACAGAAAGCGGTTGACGAGTTCGTTCTGCTTATGGATATGCACCATATCATATCCGATGGCATGTCCATAGGCTTGTTTTTAACTGAATTTGCTAATGTGCACCGAGGACAATCGTTGTCGCCGTTAAAAATTCAATATAAAGATTACGCTTACTGGCTTGACCAGTACCGGAAAACATCGGCCTTTGAACAGCAAAAAAATTACTGGCTTAATACTTTTGCCGACAAGCAGAAATCTGCCGAATTTCCTTCCGACTATCCGCGGCCAAACGAACCAACGTTTGATGGGGAAAATGTTTTCTTTACTATTGATAAAGCCAAGGTATCTACTTTGCGAAAAACGGCTAATGACCAGGCAAGCACGCTTTTTCTGCTAACTTTTGCCGCGTATAAAATACTGCTGTATAAATATTCCGGACAAAAGAATATAATAGTGGGCACACCCGTGGCCGGACGCGTACATCCTGATCTTGATAGCATCATTGGCATGTTTGTGAACCCCCTTCCGATAAGAAACCAGTTAGAGCCGGAATGGTCATTCGCTGATTTATTGCTTCAGCTTAAAGACAGCTTTTTTAAGGCCCTGGATAATCAGTTATATCCTTTGGAGGAAATAATAGAAAGTATTGAGGCAGAAAGAACGCCTAACCGAAATCCCCTTTTTGATACCCTGTTTGCCTATCAGAACATTGGCTTGGAGGAACTACAAATGCCCGGATTTATTGTAAAGGCCCTAAATATCAATAATAGCGGCGCCAAGTTTGATCTTTCCGTAGAGGTACAGGAAGCCGGTGACGAATTGATAGTGGCTTTTAACTTTTCCAAAGACCTGTTTAAAAGATCAACCATCGAACAAATGGGCAGGCATTATCTTCATATTTTAACAGAAGCAGTCCAGTCGCCCGGAAAATCTATTGGCAGCATTTGTTTAATGGATAACAGTGACCAAAAGCAGCTGTTATCTGCAATTAACAACACGCAAAAGGCGGTTACCTACCATACCATTCATCAAATGTTTGAAGAACAGGCTGCCATAGTACCAGATGCTATCGCCGTTTCTTGTAATGGTTATACCTCCTCATATACGGAGTTAAATAAAAAATCAAATGAGTTGGCCGTTATTTTAATAAACAGCGGTTTACAAAAAGGAGACGTGGTTGCCGTGCTTGCAACACGAAATGAGCAATTGATCATTAACCTACTGGCCATATTAAAGGCCGGTGGCGTGTACTTACCGGTTGATCCCAACTATCCACTTGAACGTATAGCTTTTGTGCTGGAAGACACTGCCTGCGCTTATCTTTTGCAAACCACGGATATTACCGAACCTGTAGCCGCACTGATCGCAAAAAAACAAATCAGGATAATAGATCCAAATACAAAACTGATCAGTAAAAATCCTGAATTGCCTAAGGTTTCTGCAAATGACCATGCCTATATCATCTACACCTCTGGATCAACCGGAAAACCCAAAGGGGTTATGATTGACCATGGTTCCATCGTAAACTATATCAGCTGGGCCAATTCATATTATCTGAAAGGACAACCTGGCGCTATGCCTTTGTTTACTTCCCTTTCATTTGATCTTACCTTAACCTCGATATTTATGCCCTTGAGCACCGGTAATGAAATTGTGATTTACAACGGGGGGGAAGAAGGCTTACTGATTGAAAAGGTCATTGCCGATAACCGGGTTGATGTTATAAAACTCACCCCCGCGCATTTAAATATCCTGAACAATATAGAACCTTTTCCCAGGCAACCTAATAACAGGCTCAGAGCATTGATAGTGGGCGGCGAGACTCTGGATAGCCGGATATCTGCAGATATCTATCAAAAGTTCGGCGGTGAAATCACCCTCTTTAACGAATACGGGCCAACCGAAGCCACAGTGGGCTGTATGATCTATCCATTTGATCCGCAAGATCCATTTACAACGGTACCTATCGGTAAACCTATTGATAATACCAGGATCTATCTGCTGGATAATGACAACCAGCTTTGCCCACCGGGCATCATGGGCGAGATATGTATTGCTGGTGCAGGCCTGGCTACCGGTTATTCGAATCAGCCGGAACTCACTGACCAAAAATTCTGTACCGTAGCCTCGCTTTCAAATGAACGGATATACAGATCCGGGGATATGGGCAAGTGGCAGCCCGATGGTAATATGATCTTTTATGGACGCAAGGATGAACAGCTGAAAATTAACGGCTACCGCATAGAACCGGGCGAAATAGAAGTCATACTGCTTGATCACCCGGACATCAAAGAAGCAGTAACCGTTGTTATAGAAAGTAAGTCCGGAACCCAAGCTTTAGCAGCTTATTTTACATCCCCCCAATCCATTAATATTGTTGAGCTAAAAGCATTTTTAACAGCCCGGTTGCCTTCATTCATGATACCGGCCTATTTGATCCAAATGGATCGCTTTTCGCTCACCAATAACGGCAAAATCGATAAAAAGGCATTGCCACAGCCAATTGCATCAGTTACAGATGCAGCTATGGTTGCCCCCGAAAGTGAAATGGAAGAAGCACTATTGAAGATATGGAAAGATGTGCTGGAAGTAGATGAAATGGGCATAACTCAAAATTTCTTTGAATCAGGCGGACATTCCTTAAAGGCGCTGGTACTGGTTTCACGGATACAAAAGGCATTTCATATAGAGGTTTCCTTAAAAGATGTTTTCAATAACCCCACAGTAAAAACGTTGGCTGGATATCTAAGCAGCGCATCGGGCTTACGGTTCATTTCGATTAACCCAATAGCCAAACAGCCACATTACCCTCTTTCATCAGCCCAGAAAAGGATCTTTGTGATGAGCCATTTTCAGGGAGCTGAAATAAGCTATAACATGTACGCCGCATTTTGGGTTGAGGGTGACCTTAATGTGCAAAAACTGGAACATAGTTTTCAAATCCTAGTAAACAGGCACGAAACTTTAAGAACCTCATTCCGTATGGTGAATGATGAACCGGTGCAAATTGTGCATGACGAGATTGTTTTTCGGTTAAAGTATATGCAAGGTATTGAAGAAGATGCTGAAGAATTGGTCAAAAGCTTCATCAGGAAATTTGAGCTTGACCAGGCTCCCTTATTCCGGGCGCAGGTAGTTAAAGTATCTGACGACAGACATCTGGTGATGTTTGATATGCACCATATTATTGCTGATGGGGTTTCATTAGATATCTTTTTCAGCGAATTATGGCAGATATATTATGGCCACCAATTTCCTGAACTTATTATACAATATAAAGACTATGCAGCTTGGCAGCAATCATTTTTTAATACCGCTGCTATTGAACAACAAAAACATTTCTGGAAGAAGCAATTTGAAGGTGCCCTGCCTCAGTTGGATCTGCCTGCTGATTTCCCCCGTCCATTAGTTCAAACCTTTGAAGGAAGGAACTATCAGTTTGACCTTGATATCAATACCGTAGGGCGCATATCTGCTTTTATCAGCGAAAAAAAGGTTACCCTTAATATGTTTATGCTTGCGGTATATAATATTCTGCTTTCAAAATATACCTCGCAGGAAGATATCATTGTTGGTTCTCCGGTAGCGGGTCGTACCCATGCCGATCTGGAACCACTGATGGGTATGTTTGTAAACACATTGGCACTCAGAAATTACCCTGAAGCCGAAAAAAAATTTGAAACATTCCTTAACGATGTAAAAGAAAATGCGCTGGCTGCCTATGAAAACCAGGATTATCCATTTGAGGAGCTGGTTGAATCTCTTCAATTGAAAAGAGACACCAGCCGCAACCCATTATTTGATACCATGTTTTTATTTATGGGCCCTAAACCAGAGCCCGAAGAGCAGGAATTAAAGTTTAGTGCTTATCCGTTAAATGTTGCCGTTGCCAAATTTGATCTTACATTTGAAACTATTCAACTACAGGAAAATATCCGGTTCCTGATTAATTATAATACCGCCTTGTTTACCGCAGCCCATATACAGCGATTGGCCGTACACTTTATCAATATTATAAATCAGGTTTTAGTAAACCCGGAAATTCCTTTACAGCAGATTCGTTTGCCTGATCAACAAGAGACACGGGTATTAACCCAATTCGGCGGCATCGCCGGTAAAAGTACACCCCAAACCATTCATGGCTTGTGGAGTGATCAGGTATTGCGATATAAAACACGCATTGCCATAGAAACAGCTAATGAGCATTTAACATTTGAAGAACTGGATCAGCGGGCTTCGGCATTAGCCGCTCATTTGCAAAATACTTATACCATAAAAGCAGGCAGCAAAGTGGCCGTTATGTTACAACGGACATTAAACCTGCCGGTAACCTTGCTGGCCATACTAAAAGCAGGGGGCGCTTATATTCCAATTGACCCATTTTTTCCGCAACAACGCATCAATTATATCCTTGATAACAGTGAGTGCAGTTTGATCGTTACTGATCAGCAATCGGATTATGATATACCCGTATTTAACACTCTTAAAGAAAAAGTAGAGGCAGGTCATTTTCAGATCAACGATGTTGCGATCACCTCTTCGGATCTGGCTTATATAACCTATACTTCGGGTTCAACGGGCGCTCCAAAAGGAGTGATGATAGAACAAGGCAATGTGGTTTCGTTTACACAAAATCTTGAACCCGTTTTCGGGATAATACCTGGTGATAAAATTCTGGCTGTTACCAATATCACTTTTGATATTGCTGTACTGGAAATATTATGCAGCTTGCTTGCAGGGGTAAGCGTGGTGCTTGCAGATGATATGGAGGTTAACGATTTTGAAAAGATAGGCCACCTGATCAAACAGCAGCAAATAAATGTGTTACAATTAACTCCTTCCCGTTTTTTACTCTTGCAGCATACCCTCGGGACTGGATTTATATCGGGCATTAAAACTTTGTTAATTGGCGGCGAGGCTATGCCTATGGAGCTATTCCAAACGCTGAAAAACTTTGATAAAACCCGGATATTCAATGTTTACGGTCCTACAGAAACCTGTATCTGGAGCACCGCGGCAGAAATAATAAACGATAGGATCACCATTGGTAAACCTTTGGTCGACGAACAGATCCTCATTTTAAGCCCACATGGCAATCTGCAACCCATAAATATCCCGGGAGAGATATGCATTTCGGGCCCGGGTGTTGGGCGGGGTTATTTTAATAATGAAGGGCTAACTGCTGAAAAGTTTTTCAGGGATCCGCGGTTTTCGGCTGATCGGATTTATAAAACAGGAGATCTGGGCCGGTGGTTACCGGATGGCCGTATCGAGTATATAGGACGGATGGATAACCAGGTAAAATTAAGAGGCTATCGTGTTGAGTTAGGTGAGATTGAAAATACCTTACTCAAATTGGAGGGAGTTAAAATGGCAGCCGCTATTTTGACCGAAGCCAACAGGGAAAAGCAACTGGTTGTTTTCTATAATGCCGACAAAGAGCATCATAACGCAGAATTAAAGGCTTTCCTTGCCAACTACCTGCCCAATTATATGATACCCGACTTTTGTATTCATCTGCCTGCTATACCTCTTACAAGCAGCGGTAAGATAGATAGAAAAGCATTAGAGTCATTGGCCCCAAATCAATTTATGCCCGTACGCATCTATGAAGAGGCGATTGGCGCTATTCAAAAAAGCCTGGTAAGCATTTGGGAAGACGTTTTAAATGTGGATCGTATCGGAGTATCTGATAATTTTTTTGAACTGGGTGGCAATTCTATTAAACTGATCCAGGTATTAAACAAGGTTAAACGGGAATTAAATATTGATCTTCCCCTGGCAACTGCTTTTAAATATGCCTCTGTAAAAGAACTGGCGGAACACATCCGGGTAAGCGAAGCACTCGACAAAATGGAAGAGGAATTGCCTTATTCTGTAATAAACCCTGGATGCCAACAGATTATCTTTTGCTTCCCGCCATTTATTGGGTATTCTTTTTTATATACTGTTCTTGCAGACTACCTGCCAGACTATACGCTATGCTGTTTTCATTTTATAGAACGCGACGACAGAATGGAACAATATCTTCAAATAATGAATGAACTGCAGCCCAATCAACCTTTTGTTTTACTGGGTTATTCCGTAGGCGGTAATTTTGCTTTTGAAGTAGCTAAATACCTGGAAACAAAAGAACTGGAAGTATCAGACCTGATTTTAATTGATAGCTATAAACGATGGGATGCGGATAATAAAACAGATGAGGAACTGAAAAGTTCAGCCGATCTGCAATTGCAGAATATTGATCTGTCGATGTTTGGGATAGATGGAGAATATCTTAAAACGATTCGGGAAAGAGCGCTGGACAAAATGTTTAATTATTCGAAATTCATGAATGATAAAATGGATGAAGGATTGATCAACACACGGATCCATCAGGTCAAGTGTGAGGAAACGCTTGATACCGCCTCCAAAAACAGGAACTGGGAAGACAGTACTCATAATGGTTATTTAATTTATCAGGGTAAAGGAGCGCACCCTGTAATGTTGAACCCCGACTATGTATCTGCCAATGCAGCACATCTTCAGGAAATAATGCAGTTGGTTCGGTTAGAGTATAAATATTGAGCAGAAAAATAACAGCGGCCTGCTCCCTGGTTTGGGATAATCAGGTCGCTTTACAACCCTTTGTACATAACCATGGTGATGCAAGATCAAATGCGTTACGAATACGTAACAGTGAAATAATTTAAGATTATAAGATACCGACAATTAGGGGAATATATGCGCAGAGGCTCTTTCTGTTAAGCAGTTCGTTCATACGGTAAATATAATTAAGATCTCAGATCACTACTCTAAAAGTTAAATTGATGCGTGCCTTCATTGGTTTAATTGATTTAGCGATACGATGTTCCCATTGTTCCTGTAAACCGGCTTTCATCAGCAGGAAAGAGCCATGCTCCAGCCTTACGGAATAATGCTCGGCATGATCTGTCTTGTTTCGGATGTCAAAGCTGCGCACCTGCCCGAAACTTACGGAGGCAATAATAGGATGCTTTCCTAAAACGCTTTCCCGGTCGCTATGCCAGGCTACGGAATCATTACCATCGCGATAATAATTTAACAACACACTGTTAAACTGAATGCCAGCTAATGGTTCGACTAATGATTTAATATAACGGAGCTCCGGTGTCCAGGGATTGGGATTGGAAATTCTCCCTGATACCGAATAATCAGTACCTACATCCCCATGCCAGGAAGTTAACCTAGGTGTGAGATACTCCTTATCCCACATTTTTTGCCTACTTTGCTTCCAGGGTATTTCCGTAATGAACTTTTGCAGCAGTTCGTCGCTGGCGATCGGATCAATAAACCCTGCCCTGTATTCCAATAATTCATCAGGCAGCCCCTTACTCTGACCTGCCTCAGTAAAAAAACTCAACTGTTCCATAAAACCCCATACTGTATTAAATAGATTTGCCGGATTGCTATCTGCGTTCTTTGACGATCAATCCATGGTTATCATAAGGCCTGGTGAGCCTGTTTCTCTAATAAATTCTACCCAGGAACCATTGTCATAAGTCATATATAAATGATACATCAGGATCGTATTGACACATGGCATATTCGAAAAGGGCATGACCGACTGATCAGGCTGTCGTTTTCGGGTAATCCGGGCATTCATAAAACAAATATAAAAGTTTTCTATGAAATGCTAAAAATATTAGCATAGCTTTGTTGTTCCAAATTACAGGATATGTACGTCGCGAAAAAAGAGCTGATCGAAAGGCTGCAGAAAGATATTTTGCAATGGGAAGGTTATAAACCGCCATCGGTGGGAGCGGGCGATCTGGTCGGTTTGGGTCCCGTCGAAGCGGCCTTTCCCAATGGTGTGTTCCCAATGGGGGCGGTGCATGAGTTAGTTTGCGGCAGCAGCGAGCAGGCCGCGGCTGGAGGTGGTTTAGTGACGGGTATTTTATCCGTTCTGCTGAGGCAGGGCGGGGTGAGTGTCTGGATCGGCAGGGCCAGGCATTTGTTCGCGCCTGCGCTGACGATCTTCGGCGTAGAACCAGACCGTGTCATCTTTATCAGTCTGACTAAAGATAAGGAGGCGCTTTGGGTGATGGAAGAAGCGTTGAAATGTTCAGGACTGAAAGCGGTGATCTGTGAGGTTCGCGAATTGAACTTCAAGCAGTCGCGGCGGTTGCAGCTGGCGGTGGAACAAAGCCGGGTATCGGGTTTTGTGCTGCGTAATGCCGCCGATCAATTGGGTTCAACAGCCTGTGCTGCACGCTGGCGGGTGAAGCCCCTGCCCAGCGCTGATTTGAATGGCTTGCCCGGCGTGGGTTTTTTGCGTTGGCGGGTAGAACTTTTAAAAGTACGTAATGGGCAAACTGGAAGCTGGGTACTGGAATGGAAAAACGGGCGATTTAATACAATTGAAGAAAATATGGTTTTAGCAGAAAGGCAGGTGGGGTGAGCGATGCAAAAACGTTTTATGGCAATCTGGTTCCGGCATTTACTGACGGACTGGTTGGCGCTCCGTCGGCCTGAGTTAAAAGAATTGCCCTTCGTATTGGTTACGCCGGTCAAGAACCGGATGGTTATTACCGGGGTCAGTCCTTTGGCGGAGCAACAAGGTGCTTTCCGGGGCATGGCGGTAGCGGACGCGCGGGCCGCGGTTCCTGAGTTGTTGGCCGTTGATGACACTCCCGGGAAAGCCGCTAAATTATTACGACTGCTGGGTTTATGGTGTATTCGTTATACACCCATCGTTTCTGTTGATCTGCCGGACGGATTACTACTGGATATTTCAGGCTGTACCCATCTTTGGGAAGATGAACGTGGTTACCTGAAAGAGGTGATTTTGAAACTGCGCAATGCGGGCTTTGATGCGCGTGCGGCAATTGCCGACACGGCCGGTGCAGCCTGGGCTGTATCGCGGTTTGCACGGGTTTCACCAATCGTTCTGTCCGAAATGCAGGGAAGAGCGATAGCTGGTTTGCCTTCCGCAGCATTACGATTAGAGCCTGAAATATTGGAACGGCTGCAAAAATTAGGTTTCCGTACCATCGGACCCTTACTGGACTTGCCGGTTTCGGCTTTGAGGCGGCGTTTTGGAAAAAGTTTGTTGTTAAGATTGGATCAGGCCCTGGGCAGGGCAGATGAATACCTGAATCCGTTGGTGCCACCAGTACCTTATGTCGAACGGCTACCTTGCCTGGAGCCGATCCGTAACGCGTCGGGTATTGAGATCGCTATCGAAAAATTATTGACCGAGATCTGTCAGCGCCTAAAGGCGGAAGGTAAAGGCGTGCGCAAGGCCGTGCTGAAGTGTGTCCGGGTTGATGGTAAAATGGTTCAAACGGATATCAGTACAAACCGTGGCTCGCACAGCGTTTCGCATTTGTTAAAACTGTTTCAGCTGCAGGTCGCCAGGATTGAGCCGGCCTTGGGAATCGAGCTGTTTGTGCTGGAGGTACCTCAAGTAGAAGAAATGGATGCCCCGCAGGAGCAGCTCTGGGCTTTGGATAAAGGCCTGGCAGATACGGCATTGGTGGAATTGCTTGACCGGGTAGCTTGCCGAATAGGTGCGCAGGCCATCCAGCGATTTTTACCTGCGGAACATTACTGGCCGGAACGCTCCGTCAGATTAGCCACCTCCATAACCGAAGAGCCGCAAATTGCCTGGCCCAGGCAAATGCGGCCCATGCGCTTACTGACGCCACCCGAAATGATTGAGGTGATGGCGCTGGTGCCGGACAATCCTCCCAAATGGTTTATTCATAAAGGCAAAAGGCATAGTATCACCAAAGCCGATGGCCCGGAACGGATAGGGAGGGAATGGTGGCAGGACAGCGGAGAGCACCGGGATTATTATGTGGTAGAAGACAGTGAAGGGCAGCGTTACTGGCTGTTCCGCTCGGGACATTATGATGGTGGTGATGCGCAATGGTATTTACATGGCTATTTTGCTTAAAATGAATAAACATGATTTATGCGGAATTACAGGTTACCTCGAATTTTAGCTTCCTGCGCGGAGGTTCGCACCCGCATGAATTGATAGAACAGGCAGCAGTTCTAGGCTATTCGGCTATCGCGGTTACCGACCGGAACTCATTGGCTGGCATCGTTCGGGCGCATGTGGCGGCGAAAGCAGCCGGTATCCGTTTTATTCCCGCCAGTCGGCTGGATTTGATGGATGGCGCCAGTTTACTGGCTTATCCCACTGATATAGCAGCTTACGGCCGGTTGTCTGCATTATTAACATTGGGCAACCTGCGGACAGAAAAAGGACAATGTGAATTGTATAAAGCTGATATCTATCAATACCGTGAGGGTATTTTATGGGTGGTGGTACCACCGGACAGCTTAAATAGTAATTTTGAACTGGATGCCGGCTTTCTGGCTGATTTGTCAGAATACAGGAAACATTTTGGTGGATCCCTGTATTTGGCCGCTTCTTTTAATTACCAGGGGCAGGATGCCAAACGGCTATTCCGACTGGCGGAAACAGGTGTACCCCTGGTGGCTACCGGTGATGTGTTTTATCATACTCCGGCGCGGCGGGAGTTACAGGATGTGTTGACTTGCATCCGCAAAAAATGTACTATCCATACAGCAGGCTTTAAATTGTATCCCAATGCAGAGCGCTTTTTGAAGGAAAAGCAAGAAATCACCCGCTTATTCCGGGTTTATCCACAGGCGCTGGAAAATACCCGTGTGATCTCGGATGCCTGCAATTTTTCATTGGATGAACTCAAATATATCACGCCGGAGGACCAGGTAGTAGAAGGGCTAAGTTCACAACAGCGGCTGGCTAAACTGACCTGGGACGGCGCTAAAGAACGGTTTGGGGAACCTGTTCCTGAAAAACATAGACAACAGATCGCGTTTGAACTAGACTTTATTGAGAAACGCCGGCTGGCCTGGTATTTCCTGCGCGTGTATCATTACACCCAGGAAGCAGAAGATCTGGGTATCCTACACCAGGGACGAGGTTCGGCCGCGAATTCTACGGTTTGTTTTTGTTTGGGTATTACAGCGGTAAATCCGGCCAAATCCCGCTTACTGTTCTCCCGTTTTATGTCGGATGCGCGTGATGAATGGCCCGATATCGATGTAGACTTTGAGCATGAACGGCGGGAAGAAATTATCCAGTTTATCTATAACGATTACGGGCGGGACCGGGCAGCTATCGTAGCGACGGTTACGCAGGAAAGACATAAGGGCGCCATACGCGATGTGGGGAAAGCCATGGGCTTATCGGAGGATACCATCAAACGTATTGGCGGAACGATCTGGAGTTTCAGCGAAGAAGGTTTTGATGAAAACCGGCTTCGTGAGCAGGGACTGAACCCCAAAGATCCACTGATACTGAAAGTATTGCAGCTTACTAGTGAACTGATTGGCTTTCCCCGGCAATTAGGCCAGCATACAGGTGGGTTTGTGATCACTGAAGGACGTTTATCTGACCTTTGTCCTGTCCTCAATGCCCGGATGGAGAACAGGACGCAAGTGGAATGGAACAAAGATGATCTGGAGGACCTGCAGATCCTGAAGGTTGATGTGTTGGGTTTGGGGATGCTGACTATGATCCGTAAGGCATTTGACCTGGTATTAAAGCATTACAGCCGTAAACTTACTTTAGCTAACGTACCACAGGATGATCCCCTGGTTTACGATATGATCTGCCGGGCAGATACGATTGGCGTGTTTCAGATCGAAAGCCGTGCGCAGATGTCTATGCTTCCCCGCCTTAAGCCGCGGGAGTTCTATGACCTGGTGATCGAAGTCGCCATCGTGCGGCCTGGGCCTATTCAAGGCGATATGGTGCATCCATACCTGCGGCGGCGTAACAAAGAAGAGTTACCAGAATATCCTAAACCAGAATTGGAAGAAATTTTAAAACGTACGCTGGGTGTTCCGCTTTTTCAGGAGCAGGCGATGGAGATAGCCATTGTAGCCGGAGGTTTTACGCCAGCCGAGGCTGATCAGCTGCGTCGTAGTATGGCTTCTTTTAAAGCCAATGGCAAGCTGCATTTATATGAAAAGAAATTGGTGGAGGGTATGATGGCGAGGGGCTACGAAGAGGATTTCTCTCGGAGGATATTTAAGCAGCTGCAGGGCTTTGAAGGGTATGGTTTTCCTGAAAGTCATGCTGCTTCCTTCGCTTTGTTAGTTTATATCTCCTCCTGGTTGAAGTGTTATTACCCGGACGTATTTTGCGCGGCGCTACTCAATAGCCAACCGATGGGGTTTTATCAACCGGCGCAGATTGTACAGGATGCCCGCAATCATCAGGTGCAGGTCTTACCCGTAGATATCAACTTTTCCGAATGGGATAATACCCTGGAAAGTAAGGGTAGTAAATACCATGCCGTTCGTCTGGGTTTCAGACAGGTTAAAGGATTACGGGAAGAGGATATGATGTTATTGGTAGGTATGCGTAAAGCGGGTTACCGGCATGTTGACCAATTACGGGCGGTGGGTGTGCCGGAAGCCGCTTTGGAAAAACTGGCCGACGCCGATGCATTCCGCTCCATTGGCGCAGACCGCCGTATGGCACTTTGGGAAGTATCTGCCCTGGCTGACCGGCCTGTTGGCTTATTTGATGGGCAGGTTTCAGAAACAGCGCTGGAGGATAAAGTTCCCTTACCGCTGCTGACACGCGGGGAACATGTGGTGCAGGATTATATTTCGACAGGACTTTCCTTAAAACATCATCCGGTAGGGTTATTGCGGAAACAGTTAAGCAATCTGCATAATGTAAGAATAAGGGATTTGGTGCGGTATAAAGACGGTGATTTTGTACGACTCGCAGGATTAATTACCGTTCGGCAAAGGCCGGGAACAGCTAAGGGTATACTGTTTATGACACTTGAAGATGAAACGGGCTCGGCTAACCTGGTGGTCTGGCAGACGTTGTTTGATCAATATCGTAAGGAGATCATCCAGTCTAAATTATTAATGGTGGCGGGTAAACTCCAAATAGCTGATGGGGTAACTCACCTGGTTGTACGCCAATGTTTTAATCTAACTATCTTGTTGCGTAGTTTAACCGAAATCGATCTGCCGCAAACCCTGATGCGTAGTGACGAGACTACCCAGCCTATCAATTATGATGGGCGCTTCAAGGCTCCGGCGATAACTACCGAAGGTGCTTTTCATAAAGGTCGAAATTTTCATTAAACCGGAAAAGGTGAGCATTTATAAATACGCTGTTCTATACAACTGTTGACGATAACTTCCGAAGAGTGCCGGACCTTGGGAGTTCCCGTATCGATTAGCTGTTATTATTTGTAACTATACTGATTGGCTGCAAGTGATTGAAGTATAAGTAATGTGTTTGCGCGAGTGAATGCACCTATGAGCGGGAATACTTTGAACACCTAGCCTCTGTATGAAAGGGTGCCCGGTTAAAGGCACCCTTATCATTTTGTAATTTACTTTTTTGTAGCCTTTAACCGTAGCTCATAGATGTACTTACCCGGCTGATTTATTTTAGTGTTAAATCTGATATTTAGTTTAACAGGTTGTTTATTCCAGGTACCATAAGGAATTTGACCCGGAGGATTCCAATTTTTACTGTCGGCAGTATCGATTGAGGCAATGTATTTATCATATATGCGGTAATAGCAGTTCAATCCATTGCTTTGTGAATCCCAATAGACATCAGGAAATCTTGTTTGCGCATAATCATATAATACCGCGGTATCGGTTACCGTTGTTTTATAAGCAAATGTTGATAGGGTTTTTAAAAAGCTGTTACCGCTGGGCCTTCTTTCCAATGCAGCGCCCGGGAAAACGGCCCCATTTTTATCCAGAACTTTTAAAACTATCTGATTTGGGCTCGCCGCAACTCTTTTAATATTAAGTGTAATGGTTGTTGATTGTCCTTTGTCTGCATCAATCCATTGATCGTCATATGCAAATCGTATACCTGTTTCACTATTTGCAGGCAGGGCAATAAAATAAGGTGTATTCACATATTCATATTGTACAATAGGATTGAGAATCACCTTGCATACCCCCATATAAGTTTTAGTACCATGCGGGTTTTCAATTTTTATATCAATCAGGTATTGACCCGGAGGCACGTTCTCTGTTGCTTGTGTAAACAGGAATTGTCCACTTTTTTCCAAAACAGAGAATGGAACTTTCTTTTCAAAGGCCCTTTTTTTGTTGATCAGATCTAAGGTTGTGTCAGTTATCGGATCATAAGCTGTTTTCCAAACAGGTACATCGTATTCCTTAAAAAAGGTTTCTTCTCTTGCACCCGTGGTCATATTACGTACGTTTAATAAAGTGATTTTAAAAGGCGGAGTAGAGTTATCTGGTATTATTCCGTTTGAAATGAGGAATACGCCCTGGTTAACTACAAGAGGGTCAGCAGAATAGCGCACATTGTCACTTAAAAAACCAGGGGCTGTTTTTTTACAGCTTAATATACCGGCTACCGCAAACAGTACCAGGTTTAATAGTTTTATATATTTCTTCATTATATTTAAGAATTAAAGAGAAATTATTGTTTAAATGTCCAGATGTGCTGGTTGGATAATACATGCACAATACCATTATTGGTTATAATACCGGTTGTTTGGCATAAAACCTTAATATCCAGTTTTTGTGGATTGCCTGACGGATCAGAGGCAGTTCCATTACTGTTTACCAGGTCCTTTTCTCCCCTGATTTTTGTTAAATAAATGTATTTTGGTTTGGTTGATATAACACCTCCCACTTGGTAATCGTCAGCATTCTCCTCTAATGAAATCATCAATTTGATATTAGGTGTACTGGTTTGATACAAGGCCCCGGTTGCAGAAAGTTCATCCCTGGAAAGTTTGGTCGGGAAGAAATAAATGCCCATAGAATCTTTAAGCATTTGGGCTGAGTAATACTTAAATAAGGTATCAAGTGTGAAATTATTCCTTTCATCAATTTTTCGTATTTCGGTTTGTTTAGACGATAAATAATTAGCAATGGAATAATCATCCGGAACAAAGAAGGTACCCGGTCCATTGATTATATCTTTCATCCCGGCTTTATCAATGATCAGTAATGTGGTATCAAACATATTCTTGTTGTTTGATTTCAGAAAGTCATAAGTGCTCATATTTACCTTTGCAACGGAAAGGCCTCCATCAATAACAGGATCCTTTTTACAGGAATTGATCGCCAGCATCATTATAAGTGAGGCAATAGGTATATATATCATTTTTTTCATGTTGTGTTAGTTTTGAGTATTGAATTAATATTTTCCCATCCACCATGGATTCTGATTAATTAAGCGGTTGGCATTTAAAATACTATTGTGAATTGGCCACAGGTACCCTTTTTGTTTAAACCGCTCAACAGACATTGCCCAAGGTGTTAATTGAGTAAAATAATTAGGACCGCCTTTATCCATTTGAAAACTGTTCCTTATGATATCAAAATAATTATGGCCCTCTCCGATTAGCTCCCGCTGTCTCTCTTCCAGAATGTTTTTTTTCAGTGCCAACCCTGAACTTGCTAAAGGAGCTGCACCGGCCCTGGCCCTTACCGTATTTACAGATGTAAGGGCCTCTCCATCTCTGCTTAGCGCATTTAAAGCTTCGGCTTTTAATAAGATCATATCGGCCAGTCTGAATACGATCAAATTGCTTTCAGAACGCGGATCGGACTTGGTTGAAGGGTTTTGATAAGCTATATCGGAGTATTTAACCAACGAAGGCTTATTTATATCACCAAAAGGGCTTGCTTTAAAAAATTCACCTTTACGGGTATCAGTAGTATCGGCCCCATATAAGATATCTATCTTTGATTTTGGGGGATAATACTGAGGTACACTCATAGGCATATTTGCGATGTAACCATTACTAACCGTGATAAAAGCAATAGTTGCCGAAAATGAAAACTCTGTCCATTCACTTGCCTCATTTTCTGAATTTTTTGAAGAGATGACAAAAATATTTTCGGGCTCATCGGTATTTTTAAACACCAGCCGTATGGAACCCCGAGGCTGCAAATGAAGCAGATCGGTCCTGCTGATCAATGAATCTGTATAGCGTACCGTATTAGCGTAGTCATTTTGCCAGGCCGTGGCATGCGCCAGTAATGCCAGTGCAGCGCCTTTACTTGCCCTGCGCCGTGCATAATTAGTCAAACTTTCCCAGCTAAGTAGCGATGATGCTTTTTGCGCGTCGGCAATAATTTGTTTTAATATAGTGGCGGCATCCGTTCTTCCAATATATTTTGCCTGATCGGCAGTAGTGGTGGCAGTAAGCTGCAAGGGTAAATCGCCCCACACCCTGGTCATGTAAAAATAGGATAGGGCGCGCAGAAAATAGGCCTCGCCTAAAAACAGCTTCTTCTGATCACCTGTAAATTTATCGTCGGGCATTTTAGTGACATGTTCAATAACCAGGTTACTTACATCAACAACCCTGTACCAGTTGGTCCAGTTATGGGCGCCTTCTTCGCGGTAGGGTACCCCAAAAAATCCTTCTAAATATACCCTGTTTAAGTTTGAACCTTCATCTGAATTGAAGAGGCCAACCGGCGCATCACCCCATATAAAAAAGCAGCTATTTTGGTTCATGCTTTTTCTGAACAGGCCATATGCGCCCAATAGAGCCCCGTTTACGTCGCCTGCTGATTTCCAAAAAGTATCGGCATAAGTATCATTGGTCAGTTTATTCTCCAGCGCTTTTTTACAGGAAAAGGTAGATCCTGTTAAAACAAGCAGGAGCAGTGTAAAAACTATGGTTTTATGTATGCTATAATATTTCATGATCTGTAAGTCAATAAGTTAAAATTCTATCTGTAAGCCAAAAGTGTACTTGGTTGGTAATGGATAACCATCTCCGTAATCATAGCCCTGTCCGTCAACGCGTTCCGCATCAATGCCTGTGAATTTTTGAAACATATGCACATTGTCAATGGTGCTGTATAACCTTAAGCTTGTGATCTTGGCACGCTGCATCCACTTATTGTTTTGCGCGTTAAACCGGTAGCCCAGGTTAATATTCTTGATACGTACATACCATCCTGGTTCTTTAAATATGGATTGTCCGGAGCGCCACGCATACAAGCCCATAAAGGGATTTAAAGCTGGCAGGGTAGCATTATCGCCCGGCTGGCGCCAGTAATTATATTTGCTGATATCAGTTATTGATGCCTTGGCAAAATCCTTAGGGTTTCCGTAAAACAAACCGTTTGAAAGACGTTGCGCCAGTGTATTGTTAATGATATCGCGCCCAAAAGTGAATGTGGTCAAAATTTGTACAGAAAAACCTTTATAGCTAAAGTAGTTTGTAAAACCACCGGTTACGAAGGGATTGGGGTCACCAAAAAAAGTAACGTCATTTTGGCCAATATTATCAGATATGTAATAATCGCCGTTAACATCCCGCCATTTTGGGTAACCTAGTTTTAGGGTTCCCCATTTGGTAGCACCTACCGCGCCAGTATATGGATTAACGATCAGGTCGCTTGGTGAATTAATTACACCATCAACAATATAACCATAAAACATATTTAAAGGCTTGCCAACAATATAAACCGCTCTGTCGTAGTACAGATCGCGGTTGCCGTTAGGTAAGGCGGTTACTTTGTTTCTGTTAAAAGAGATATTTATTGATGGGTTCCATTGAAAAGCACTCTTTTCTGAAAGTATTTTCCCGTTAAAGGTAAACTCCAGACCCGAGTTACGTACCCCGGCGGCATTTGTAAAAGTGCTGGTATAACCGGTATATTCCGGAATAGTGATCCGCAGCATTTGCCCCGTGGTATTCCGGGTATAGGCATCTATCGAAAAATTTAACCTGCCCCTGAATAATGCCGCGTCAACCCCAATATTCCATTCTTCTGATCTTTCCCAGCTGATATTATCATTAGTTATGCCGTTATAGTTAGGGATTATTGCAGTACCTCCACCATATGTGGTTGCGCTTGACCCGGGATAATTCGCATTTCCTGCTATATAGGCATTGTAACGGTCTTCATCTCCTATACTGCTTTCGTCGCCTGCGCGGCCCCAGCTTCCCCGTACTTTTAACTCATTTATCCAGCTGATCTTTTTTATAAATTCTTCTTCAGATGCTAACCAGCCTACTGATACAGATGGAAAATAACCCCATTTGTTGTTCTTTCCGAATCTTGATGAAGCATCGGCCCGCCAAACACCATCTAGTAAATATTTATTTTCAAAATCATAATGAACAGCACCCAGGAAGGATAGCTTGGAGTAAGTAGAAAGATCAGAAGAGCCTTTTAAGTTGGTATTGCTTACTCCCTTTACCACCTGTATATTATCATTGGGTATTCCAACACCCTCTAAATAAATAGCTTCATTGCGCCGGCTTTCAAACTCTTGAACCGCAGTAATATTTACATTATGCTTTTTGGCTATGGTTTTTATCCAGAGCAGGTTATTGGTAAACACATATTTGGTGTATTGACTATAGTTTGACCTGGCGTAAGCCAATCCATCCGTATTTAAAGTAGAAGGGGAGGCATAATCATTTTTTTGCGTAGAATAATTTACCGCTGCACGGGTACTGAACCTGAAATCGTTTAAGAAACTATAGCGCAGTTCTCCATTAGCGCTGATATCTGTATTGATATTATCATTGCGTTGAAAAGAGTAGGGATCGACCACACTTTTCAGGTCCTGCTCGCTCATTTGCAATAAGGAGGAGGGCATACTGATGGGGTTTATAGCGAAAACATCACGATAGCCACCTCCTTTACCTGCTAATCTTTTGCCTGTTGATGCCCTGATACTGGTAAGCAATTCCAGCGATTTAGAAAAGTTGATGCCCACATTACTGTTTAACGAATACCTCCGGTACCCGGTATTAATAACTACACCCTTTTCGTCATATAATCCGGTTCCAATACGGTAATTTACCGCTTCTGACCCTCCTGACGCGGAGATGTCATAGTTATGAATGGAGCCAGTTTGATAAAAAAGCCCCTGGTAATCATTATGGTTATTAAATGCGGGATTTAAGCTATCGGTAAGCATTTGGGGGATATTGTCCCGTATTTGGGTGGCATTCCCATAATTGTATATCAGGTCAAGTTTTTGGCTGCGTTCAGCTGCACCAATCAATGTTGATACTTTGCTGGGTCTGGGCGTAATACCCTGGTACGTGTTGAAACTAAAGCGAGGAGCACCTACTTTACCTCTTTTAGTTTTAATTAATACCACTCCATTTGCCGCTCTTGAGCCATAAAGGGCCGCTGCTGCCGCGTCTTTCAATATATCCACCGATTCTACATCATTGGGGTTCAGGCTTGCAAGGAAATTTGTACCTGTTTGATCAAATGCTCTAACCTCATCGTCAGAGATCGGGACTCCATCTATCACGTATAGCGGATTGCTATACAAATTATCGCCGTCGAACCCGGAAGCTGAAGCTGAAATTTTTGTATTTCCCCGCACCACAAGTGATGTTTTTACACCCGGCTGTCCGCTAAAGTTCTGAACGTTAACGCCAGATAGTTTTCCCTGTAACAAAACATCCAGACTAGCTGCAGGCAAATTTTCAATATCCTTACTGGTTATGCTTGATATGGCCGAAGTGTTTTTACGGCGGTCAATATTTTTATATCCGGTAACAATAACTTCATTAAGACCGCTTTCTGATCCAACCAGTTTTACATTTAGCTGGGTTTTTCCATTTAAGGGTAGCTCTTTTATTTGATAACCGACCATCCGGAACACCAGGATATCATTATCGGATGCGGTTAAATGATACTCACCATCCACATTTGTAATTGTTCCAGTACCGGGCTTGGTTTTTATTTGTACGGTGACACCCGGTAATGGGCCATTTTGATCAGTTACCTTTCCGGTTACCTTAACCTGCGCTAAGGCGGTTGTAAATGATAGCAGGAGAGCCATCAAAAGTACCCACTTTACTCCATAGGATTTTTTGTAGCGTTTTACATTCATAATTAATTAGTTGAGTAGTGATTTGGTTAATTGAAGTTTGATTAAATATTTTCATGAGATTTTAGTAATGAATTATAAAGCGACACTGTGCATCTATTTAGATGTCCTTAGCCTATTCATGATTTTTGAAGTTGACGTGTGATCGCGGTTAACTATAGCTTTACCCTTTTGGTTAAGCTTAGGTTAATCCTAATGTATGTGGAGTTAATTTCAATTAGGAGAAATATCTAAACACAAACGATTGCGGGCTATGGACATATATTATTTTTGTTACCGGCCTTTTTGATACAATAAAATATCAATTTTGTCGTTCAACCATGGCCTATAACAGTTTGATATCCAAAATTTCGTAAAACTTTAAGTAAGTTTGACACAAACGTTTGCGACTAAGAAATTTGGGCAGTTAAGCTATTGCAAACGCACAATTGAACATAAATTAATGGAAGGAAAACTGTTAAAATGTACTCTTTGGTAATTTAATTGGAGGTTCTGGAACTTAAGATTACTTTGTTCTGAAAATCAGATCAAATTATTCTGTTGAAAATTGATCATTTTAAGTAATTACTTATTAGTCTGCCAAAGATTGTCTTTAATGTTTTGTTGGTTATCAAAAAGCGTAGAATGTGATGATCTATCAACGCGGAATCTCCAATCATATTAGACTTTCTATATCTTATAAAAAGAAGTTTCAATAATGCTCAAATATCAGAATCCTTATGTATACTTACTGTACATTGAACCAAAAGTATATCAAAATACGGCTATACTGCATCATATAAGACAGGTGTAAATTAGCTGAACATTCATTAAGGACCAATTCGATGCTCAGCCGGGATATCTAAATAAACTCGGACCAGAAATGTTTTATAGCGTGCTGATTTTTTTGATGGTAAAAATGTATTTTCAAAAGAGATGGCTGGGTTATCGAAACTTGGTGAATACGTAGCATCATCAACTATATTTATTTTATCATAGTAAAGCGTTAATGGCTTAATCTCATTAACATCGTTTAAAACCCAATTCAAACTCAATTTCATTGATCGTTTTATTGCTGTCGGAAATCTTGTTTTTAGAAATATCAATGATTTTGTTCTGAATATACTCCTATACACATTTTTCTGTTTTGATTAAATCGCCAAAATAATTAGCTGACAAGTGCAACTCATCGGCGCAATATGCAACGGAGGGTAAATTAATATGAGCAGGATTGTCTGAAGGAAATAACTATTTAATAAGTCTTCAAATTTCGATAGTACGGTCAATAATTTGCTTCAAAGTTTTTACATATTTCATGATCTTCATTTACTTTCATGAGTTTTGTTTAAAAAATGAAACCATAGGTTTTTAAACTGAAAATCAAACCGGTACACGTCGCTCGTACAAATTCGGTGACCTAATTTCGGAAGAATGAAAAGGTCACCGATTACTTTGAATTACATTGAACTAACTTACATTGAATTTTTTTTAAAAGAGGAGCTGTGACTTTGAAAAAAGTTGATTTTTAGCTCAAAAATCGCGTTTAAACAAAAAAGAGCCTCTTTTTCAAGAGGCTCTTTTTTCAAAGCGATCGACCTGTTGGGTGGTCTTTGTGATCCCGCTGGGGATGGAACCCCTGCTGGATAAAGCTCTTGTTATCAGTATGTTAGGTAATAAAATTTAAGAAGTATACCTCGACGTATACCGAATTCTTTAGATCAATTTGATGTTGAATGAGAACGTTTGTTATCCAAATATACGAATTGTTTTTACAACAAAAACCTAATCCTCAGTATAAATTTTCGCGTTTTGTTGTCACCCTGTTAGTTCCCAAACCGTTAAAATTGTACCTTTTTTAGATGGCGAATAACTTCCCTGACGGTCTGATCGAAATCCGGCAGGTCATGAATTTGTTCACTCATGGCAGATGTCCAGCGGCTTTTATACTGAGGCAGGCGTTCGGCAAGCCGTTTGGGAAATTCGGATGAGTTAATGCCTTTATCAGCACATTTTGCACGGAATTCGTTTAGTAAGTGCATTACTTCCATATCATGATGTTCAAGCAGATACCAGATGTCGTAAAAATCCCTCGCCTGCATCCGCTGCATTATTGTTCTCAGTTTCTCTACCAGTACTTCCTCCAGCGGATAGCACAGCAATTTATAGTCTTCCTGGTCACTGTAACCAAGATAAACCGGCATTATCTCCGGCGCAAATTGTAGTTTTTCACTACGCGAAATATCCACTTTGACTTTTTTGTTGGCCCCTTGCCCACCGAGCGGGCCGACATACCCTATATAAAAATTTATCCCTCCGTCTTCGTGTTCATTATTATCAATAATGGTCAGCGGTATATTAGTTTCTTCCCGGACGAGTTCAAAGCTTTCGCTGAACCAGGCGAAAATTTTTTCATTTTTTGCGCTGCCGTCGAGTAACGTAAAATCCAGATCCTCCGAAAATCGATAATTGTCAAAATAAACCTTCTTCAGGACTGTTCCACCCTTAAAAGCTATTGCTTTGGAAAGTTCTTCATGCTGAGAGATGCCCCATAATATCCAGGAAAGAATATAATCTTTCTCAATCTGCTGATCCCGTACCTTTACCTCACGGGCTTTCTGCTGTATTTCACCCGGCCTGATCATGTGTAGATAGCGGATTTAATAGTTTCAGTGTCGAGGTTTATCAGAGTGCTCCATCGGCTGTTTATTTTGCCCTCTTTTAGCAGCTCCGGGTCAAGGGGAATGACAGATGCAGTCCGTTCCTTTGCAAGCTGAGGAACGATTTCATTCGACATGTCCAGTAATTCTATAAGAAATCCGAGCCGTTTAATTACTGCCTGCGATCCGAATTTTCGGGCATATTCCAGCAGCCTGACATAATTCAGTTCAGTGCGGGAGGCATGTAATGCGCGGGCGACCTCCGAGATGCCGCCGGCGTAGCCGGGTTTAAATAAACAATCAATAATCGTCTTTTCCAGATCAGAACATAATACTTTATGAAAATTATCAATCCATTTCTTTTTAAATCCGAAGAAATGCGAAGGATTATGGTAGATAAACTGAAACGTGATGTCTTTGATCGATATCGTTGCAGGCCGTATCTGTCTGGCAACAACGACTTGCTCTTTCAGTGACGGCTGGGTAATCAGGTTATGAATCTGAAGCGCTGAATAGTAGCCTATATAGTGTCTGGTATCCGGAAAAATTGCTTCAGGGATAAGGTGCCAGTCGGGCATAAAAGTGGCCGCATCCTGATCATATGGAATGATATAATAGACTTCGGATTTCAGACGCATCAGAAGGCCGCGCTTCGTCATATCACTCAGCAACTCCTGTACTGTACTTTCTTTTGAATCAGGCAATGCCTGAAACGCTTCTTTATATAAAAAATAATTTTTCCGTTTACCGTTGAAATAAGTAAGCAATTCACTGGATTGTGTGGAAATATATTTATGTTTCATATCGTTATAACCAGGTTTGACCTGGTTGTAATGATACAAAATATATATAATAAATTAAAGAAAATTTACGTTAAAACATACGTTTTATAGGTATATAACCAGGTATAACCTGGTTATTGTGATATAAAACATATATATAAATGGCGAAAATGGTAAAAAGGGCATGAAATAAACATTTTTCAACAGCCCGTAAGCCTTTACGGCTACCGGATAAAAATTTATTCGGATAAAGTTAAGAAGTAAGTATTCCGATAATTAAATCTGTCAGGTTTTTGAGTTTAGAAAAGTTATAGGAGTGAAAATCTTCTTTTTTCAGTTTTGAAAAAAGTTGTACATATTTATTTTTATCAGCGAGCGCACCCTGCCTTTCGCGGGTCGTAGTGTGTTGTCCGCCCCATTCAACAAAAGGTTCTCCAGCCGTTTTATAACTAAGATCTAAAAACAATTCAATGGCTACCGCTGAACCATTAATATTTTCATACTGCGAACCCGCGTCGTCTACGGTTTTGAAATTGTCGAAATCAGCGAGATCAGGTAACAGAAGCAACTTGAAATTTGCCGGGTATTTAAGTTTTTGCAATCTGCCGTATTCAAATCTGCCGGCTGGATCATTATCAAATAAAAAAACCATCTGCCTTCCTGTCCTGACTTTTAAAAGCCCTTTAAAAAAGTTGGCCAGATTTCCTGCACCCGCAAAGGGGTAATCGTCATTCATTTCTATGAAGTCAAAGAAGTCACTCAGATCGGGGTATAAAATTTCTACGGCCTTTTTCAGTATCCGGGTGTCAGTCTTCCCTTCTGTAACGATAAGGTATTTTTCATTAACCGAAAGCCCGCTGCCCAATTCCCCGTCATAACGCCATTCCAGCTCAAGCTCATGGTTGAGCGGATTGTGTGCAACTGCTGCCAGAATGATGAAGGGATCAATCTGCTCGAAGATCATCAGATCATCTTTTCGGGTGGTGCCCAGGACTGCTGCCATTTTTGTCAGCTGCGGAATGGGCAGAATACGACGCTGCAAAAATTCACCGGGATCTGCATCTCCTTCGTGTTTCAGCCATTTTATCTTTTTTATATCCAGTCCTGAGAGTAACCGGAGGAATTTATCCCAGTCAACCTGCGGTAATTCGAGATAGTCAGGGATTTCGCTGATATAGCCCTCCAGATAGCCGGCTAAATTCTGAAAACTGTAACCCAGCATATTCAGCCGGGGAATAACTTCTTTTACCTTTTTTCCATAACCCTTAGCTTTTACAGGTAAAAGCACGTCCCAGTCTTCCGTGTAGTAAGTAATATCTTTATAATCCGCCGGTGTAAATAAATTTGAAAAATCATGGCTGGTATTCATGATATTTTTGGGCCAGTCTATTTCAAATAAACCTATTCCGAGTGAAAAATATTCGTCTTTCATAATAATGCCGGTTATGGAAAAATCAAAGGTAGAGGTATTAAATAATAAGTTAAATTGCCGGTCATTAAAACCTGAATAATATTATTTAACTGACCTGAATAATTATGATTGCCAGATCAAAAGAATTCTGGATGGTTGCTTTTTTCTTCTCCAAATTTGGGCAGGATGAAGGTAAAAACACCACCACCCCACCTGCCGAATTAAACACCGCCAAATGGAATGCAGCCTACAGGATGTTTTATGAGTCCCTTGGGGGTGGACGGACCATTGAATCCTTTGAACACAGTTTGAAAAATGCAAGAGATGCTTTTGACAGCCACCTGAAAGATTCGAAAAGAGTTGGCTGGCTTGCTAAGAATGGGAAACCTAACATGCTCAATCCGGTTGCTTCCTCTGTGTTTAAAACACTGGACAAAACGGGCAGGGCGGATGTATGGAAAATGATTAGTCGATTTTCAGATCCGGAAACCCTGAACAGGCAGGAGATAATTGATGACTTGGCTGCTATCCAGAATATGGAATCCGGTGAGGAAAAAACCTCCAGGACTGAAGGTGGAAAAAAGGTTTTTATTTCAGTCAGGTATGAAAGAAGTCTTAAAAACCGGAACGATGCTTTTAAGATCCACGGTTACAGTTGCGGCGTATGCAATTTCAATTTTGGAGAAACCTATGGTGAGTGGGGCAGGGATTTTGCCGAGGTTCATCATCTTGTACCAATATCCGAGTCAGGCGGTGTGAAAAAACTCATCAATCCTGAAACCGATCTGATTGTCTTATGTCCGAACTGTCACCGGATGATCCACCGGAAAAAAGGTATAACCTTAACGATAGCGGAGTTGAGGGCGAAAATGAACAAAAAATTCAAAAAATGGGAACGGATATAAGCTGTTCCCTGATTACTTTCTGGTATTTACTTGTCGCAATCTTAAAACGCCGGTTTCGGCGACGGCAATTCTCCTTATTTAAAACCCATTCTTTTTAGAAAGTCAAGATTCATTCTGACATATTTTTTTGCCTGTTCGCCCAATGGGGTTTTATTATTCAAAATATCCCACATGTAGGCAAAATGATGATTTTTCAGTTTCTTGTTCTTTCTGTGGATATACCAATGATATTGACCCCTCTTCGCCAATCTAAAGTGACCCCTCTGAGTTAGGGTTTGAAAGAGAGTAAAGTTGTTGTACAGATAGGCTCCTGGGAGCGGATGTTTTTGTC